>JBIKTV010000401.1:0-5418 GCA_044347905.1 Myxococcota bacterium | reverse complement strand
ACAGCTTGACCGACAGCGCCCAGAACGGCCTGTCTGCCAACCTCAAGTGCTTCAAGGAAAAGCCGGTCACGACCATCACCGTAGAAGGCCACTGCGACGAGCGCGGCACCGACGCGTACAACATGGAACTCGGCACCAAGCGCGCCAAAGTCGTCAAGGATTTCCTGCAGTCGTCGTTGCCCAAGGTCAAGGTCAAGACCATGTCCTACGGCAAGACCAAGCCGCTCTGCAGCGAAGACGGTGAAGACTGCTGGGGCAAGAACCGCCGCGCCGAATTCAAGGTCTCGGAGAAGTGATGAGCCGGCAGCAATGGGCGGGGCGCCGCAGCCTTATGGCGACGCGAGGGGCGATCGCGTTGACCCTGCCTCTGCTGCTGGGCGGCTGCTTGGCCACTCGGGCGCAGGTGGAGGATGTCGAGGGGCGGCTCGCCAAGGTGGAGAAGGCCCACGCCGGCTATCTGGCCAATGCGGAACGCGAAACCAAGCGTCTGCAGACCCTGGCAGGGCAGGTGGAGGAGTCCAACGGCCAGCTGCGAGAGAGCCTTGCGCGCTCCGGCGCCAAGCTCGCCGACTATGAGACGCGCTTGGCCAAGCTGCGCGGCGAGCTAGAGGTGGTGATCAATCGCCTGGACACGGTTGAGAAAACCGGTGGCGGCGCGGCGGTGCTGGTCAGCGATGTGCGCCGGCGCCTGGACCAACTGATCGCCGATCTGCGCGACCGGGCGGGCATCAACATCTTGGCCCTGCCCGCGGAATTGCCTGGCGATGCGGATGGTTTTGCCAGGCTGGCCGATGCCAAACTCCAAGAGGGCGAGGTGCGCACGGCTGCGGCGGTGGCGGCGGAGTGCCAGAAGCGCTTTGCCAATACCGAGCCGGCGGGGCAGTGCGGCCTGGTCTTGGCCAAGATTGCCGTGCAGGAACAGCGGTTTAGCGACGCGACGCGCATCCTGCAGGCGGTTCACGACAGCTTGGCCGGCAAGCCGGTGCCGGTGGTTGGCCAAGCGCTGATTGAAATTGCCAAGGTGCTTGAACTGCAGGGCCGCTGCGCCAACGCCCAGAAAGTGCTCAAGTATGTGTTGAGCGATCTGCCCAAGGTGCCGGCGGCCAAGCAGGCCCGCGATCTGCTGGCGACGTCCGCGACGCGCTGCAAGGAAGGCGTTGGGGTGGCTGGCAAGCCCGCCGAGGACGCCAGCAAGGGCGCTGAGCCGGCGGTCCCGGCCAAAGAGAAGGCGCCGAGCAAGCCCTCGGATACGCCGACCGCTCCTTAGGATTTTGATGGTCTCTGCTCCCGTCTTCTACCGCGGGCCCTGGCGCGTCATCGTCGTGGGCGGCGGCCACGCAGGCTGTGAGGCGGCGCTGGCCTGTGCCCGCTGCGGCATCGAAACGCTTTTGCTGACTCAGAACGTCGACCGCATCGGCTGGATGTCGTGCAACCCGTCAATCGGCGGCGTGGGCAAGTCGCACCTGGTGGCTGAGATCGACGCCCTGGGCGGCCAGATGGCGGTGGCCAGCGACGCTTCCAGCGTGCAGTCCAAATGGCTCAACGATTCTCGCGGTCCTGCGGTGCGGGCGCTGCGGGCCCAGTGCGACAAGCTGGCCTACGCGACGGCGATGCGCGAGGCCGTGGAGGCTCAGCCGCACCTGCAGGTCAAACAGGGCGATGTGGCGCGATTGCTGCTGGACGGCAAGCAGTTGTCCGGCGTAGAGACAAGTACTGGTTTGGGCTATGTGGCTGAAGTTGTTATTCTGACGGCTGGAACCTTCCTGGATGCCGTGCTGCACACCGGTCTTAGGAGCCAGGCGGGGGGGCGGGCCGGCGATGCGGCGTCGCGGGGCTTGGGCGGGCAAATGCGCGAGCTGGGCGTCACCACGCTGCGCCACAAGACTGGGACTTGCCCGCGTATCGACCGTCGCAGCATTGATTACAGCCGCTTAGAGGCGGACCCGGGGCTGGAGCCGGCGCCGGCGATGTCGCGTCGCTCGGACGGCGTGCGGCTGCCGCAGATGCCCTGCCACGTGGCCTATACGACGCCGCAGACCCACCAGATCATCCGCGATAACCTTGGCCAATCGCCGATGTTCGCCGGGGTGATCGAGGGCCGCGGGCCGCGCTACTGTCCGTCGATCGAAGACAAAGTGGTGCGGTTTGCCCATCACGAGCGCCACTACCTGTTCTTGGAGCGCGAAGGCTGGCACACCCAGGAGGTGTACGTCAGCGGCCTGTCCACCTCTCTGCCGGCCGACGTGCAGGTGCAGATGGTGCGCAGCATCGCCGGGCTAGAGCGCGCTGAAATTGTTCGGTTTGGCTATGCGGTCGAATATGACGCGATCGACGCCCGCCAGCTGGGCCGCGACCTGATGCTGCCGCAGCTCCCGGGGCTTTACCTCGCTGGGCAGGTCAACGGCACCTCTGGCTATGAGGAGGCGGCGGCCCAGGGGCTGATCGCCGGGCTCAATGCTGTGGCGCGGCTGTCGCAGCGGCCGCCGGTGGTGTTTGGCCGCCACCAAGCCTATCTGGGCGTGTTGGTGGACGATTTGGTGACCCAGGGCAACGCCGAGCCCTATCGCATGTTCACCTCGCGCGCCGAGCATCGCCTGGAGTTGCGCTGCAGCAATGCGGATTTGCGCCTTAGCACCCTGGGTCGCGAGCTTGGGCTGGTGGGCGACACCCAGTGGCAGGCTGTGCAGGAGCGAGTGCGGCGCATGGAGCGGGCCCGCGAGGTGCTGGCCCATACGGTGGTGCGGCCGACCCGCGAGCACGTCCCGCTGGTCGAGGCGATGGGCGCAGGGGCCCTGCAGACCACGGCGACGCTGGCGCAGCTCCTGTGCCGCGCGGGGGCAGAGTGGCCGCACCTGGACCCGTGGCTGCCTGAGGATTTGCGCAGCGGGCCCACCTGTGCGCTCAACGAAGAGGACCAGCTGGAGCTGATCACCGAGTCGCGCTACACCGGCTACATCGACCGGGAAAAGCGCCGGCTGGACCGGACCAATCGCCACGATCAGTGGTTGATTCCAGGGGATTTTGACTACACGCGGGTGGGTGGCCTGTCGGCCGAGGCCCAGGAGAAGCTGCAGCGGGTGAGCCCGGAGACGTTGGGTCAGGCGGGGCGGATTCCCGGGGTCACGCCGGCGGCGGTGCAGGCGATCGCTTTTGCCCTGCGTGCCCGCCAGCGTCGCAAAGATCCTGTGGAATTGCCCTAAGCTAGGTGTGAATCACCGGCGCTTCTTGGCCGCCGGATGGCCCTTGCGCCGCACCGACAGACGCCGATGCACCAGCGCCACCACTTCGCCGTCCTGGCCCAGGATCGCGATGTCAAAGGTCGGCTCGCTTTTGCCTAGCTCGTCGGCCTCGCGGCGGATCGCTTCGACTTGGTACTCGCTCAGCTCAATCTCCGCGGAAACGGCGCCTTTGCCCGGTTTGCGGTACTGAATCGACGCCGCTTTGTCCCACACCACATAGCCCGGCCCCAGGCGCGTCATCAGCATGATCATCGCGAATGGATCGGTCATCGAGTACAGCGAACCGCCGTATTGCGTGCCCACCCAGTTGCGGTTCCACGGATACAGGCCCATCTCTACGCGCAATCGCGACAGATCGTCCGCTACTTCGCTCACGCGGATGCCCGCGCCGACAAACGGCGGCCACACGTTGATCGCCCGGAGCATGCGCGCTGTGCCCGCGGGCCCAAGGTTCTTGGCCCAATCTTTCAGAGGCTTCTGAGGCAAGCCGCGCAATTCCAGAAACAGCCCTTGGGCGCCGGCCAGCTTCTCCGCGGCCAAGGGCAGCGACTCCATCGCCAGCGCGCTGACGGCGGCTTTGGCCGTCTCCAGGCCCACGGCGGCGCGGGCGGGCAGCTTGAGTCCAAAGGGCAGGGCCATCGTCGTCTCGCTCTGCGCCAGAATTGCCCAGCGCGGCTATGGTTTTTGCTGAATCTAGCCTCGCGCTTCGATCAAGGCCCGGGCCAATTCGATCCAGCCGTCCGCAGAACGGCCGACGCGCACCGCCGGCTTATGCCGCAGCAGCGGCCAGACCTTCTCTGCGTCCGACGTGCCCACTTGCAGGCCAAAGCGCCCCGCGACCCACAGGCCTTCGTCATTGGGGGCATCGCCGATCGACGCGGCGTTTTCCGGGGAAATGCCATCCTGGGCAAGCACTTGCAGGGCTCCGGCGCCCTTGTCCGGCGGCGCCAAGGTCATGTGAATGTGCACGCTCGACCAGGTGAGCTGCAGGCCCAGACCCTCAGCAGCTTCGCGCAAGTCGTGCAATTCGTCCTCGCCGCGACCGGCGCGCTCCCAGGCCTGGTCGGTCAGGCGGGCAAACGAGCAAGGGGCCAGCTGCCAGGCGCGGCGCTTACCCAATTCGCTTGCCGCTTTGCTAAGTTGCGCGCGATCCACCAGGGGGCGCAGCGGCACCAGCGGTTCATCGGGCACCACCAGAATCCCGCCGTTTTCAGCGATGCCGCGCTCAATGCCGGGCAAATACCGCACCAAACCCAGCAATTCTCCAGCTGAACGCCCGGTGCAGGGCAGCACCTCGACGCCGGCTTCGGCCAGGCGCGGCAGCCACTCCACCACCTCGGCGGGAATGCGGCCGCGGCGGGTCATGGTGCCGTCGATGTCGGTCAGCAGCACTTCAATCCGCGCCAACTGGCCGCGCTCCAGCTGATCCAAGGGTTTCCACTGCATGGGATTCCTCTGCGATTAAGCCTTTTGCGGCGCCTTGTAGGGGTCAGGTGTCGGCACCGGGATGGGGAAGGCGTCCTTGGGCTGCTGCAGGGCGCGGTACACCAGGACGGCGCCAAACAGCACGAGCGGCAGGCTCAGATACTGACCCGTGGTGAAGACATGGCCCAGGGCCTGCTCAACCGTGCCCAGAAAGCCTTCTGTGCGCAGCTGTTCGTCTTGAAATTCCTTAAAGTTTTCCAGGAAGAAGCGCTGGCCAAAGTAGGCGATCATGAACACGCCGGCAAAAAAGCCAGATCCGGCGCGGCGCACGTCTTTCTTCTCTAGGAAGGTGAGCAGTGCGTAAGTCGTCAAACCCATGAGGAATTCGTAGAACTGGCTGGGATGGCGCGGCTGGCACACGGCCATGTGCTCCATACGGCAATAGCGAACAAATTCGACACCCCAGGGCACATCGGTCACCCGGCCGACGATCTCCGAGTTGAAGAAGTTGCCCAGGCGCACCCCACCCGCGGCGATGGCGATGGCGGGGGCCAAATAGTCGGCCACGCGCGCCCAGGTCTTGTGGTGTTTGCGGGCAAATAGCCAGAGCGCCAAGATGAGGCCCACTGTGGCGCCGTGCGAGGCCAGGCCGCCCTTCCAGAACTTGATGATCTCGATGGGATTGGCCAGGTAAGTCTTGTATTCATAGAAGAAGACGTGGCCCAGCCGCGCACCGCCGACGACGGCCAACACG
>JBIKTV010000400.1:0-5429 GCA_044347905.1 Myxococcota bacterium | reverse complement strand
GGGAATTGCCCAGGCCCTCGACGCCCAGCAGGTGCAGGCCCGCCGCGATTCGGCAGAAGAATGGCAGCGCGAGGCCCGGCGGCTGCAGGCGCAGGGAAAGCTGGACCAGGCCGAGGCAATTCGCCAAAAGGTGTTGCAAGTCAAGGCGGTGCCGTGGCCGGTGTTTGACCGCGCGCACCTGCCCGAGCTGATGACCAAGGCGGTGGACAAGAAGAACGTAAACCTCAAGCTTCGCGGGCAGATGGTCGAGTTTGCCTGTTTGCACGACGAGGAATTTACCGCGGATCGCCTGTACATGGCCGGGCAGCTAAAGCCGCGCGGTGAGTTCAGCCAGGTGCGCAAAGAGCCGACCAAAGCGGCGATCCAGCGCAGCCTGGGCAAGGGCATGGCGGCGCTGCTCAAAGACACGGAGGTCTACGGCGTCAACCACCGCACCCAGTACGGCCTGACCCCGCTGATGCTCGCGGCGTATACCGGCAACCTGAAGCTGGTCGAGGCGCTGCTTCACCGTGGGGCCGACAAGTTGCAGCGCGACCACCTGGGGCGGATGGCGATGCACTGGGCGCTGCGCGGCTTTCGCGATGGCACGCTGACGCCCAAAGACCAGCTGGGGGCCATCTACGACCTGACTGCGCCGGCGTCGTTTGACGTGCAGGTCGACGGCCGCTTGCTGCAGATCAACCGCGAGATGGGCGAGTACTTTCTGTTTCAGCAAATCGTCGCGCGGCTGAGCGAGCTGTGCGGGCCGCCTTACCTTGCGGAGCCGGTGGTGAGTGCGGTGTGGATCGACGACGCGGTGTTTCAGGCCCTGCCCGAGGTGGTGGTCAGCAGCAAGCGCAAGAAGCGCAGCTATATCAGCGGTGTATTTGCCCGAGCCGTGGTCGACGGCAGCTACACGCCGGCGCGCTCTCTGTGGATCCGCCCGAGGCTGGGCAAGTACGAGCTCAATCCGGAGCTGCAGCTGCGCGCGGCCGATGCCCAGGGCGAGCTGAGTTGGCAACCCCTGGGTCAGCTCTTGGGCCTGCGCTGGTTGTTGAAGGGCCGGGCCGAGGTGGCCCATTGGCGGAACCCAAGGCGCGTCGAATGGCTGCCGAGCGTGTGGGAAAAGCCTTGGACTCCGCGGCAGGAGGCGGCGGCGGCTATCATGGCCCCCGGCCATACGCGTCGAGACCTGGAGGAAGAGCGCGAGGCCGCCCACGATCGGGTGGTCTACTGGCAGACCCTGAAGGAGCGCCAATCGCTGGAGAAAATCGACGAATTAATCGCGGCGATTGAGCGCGGCGTGGTGGGCGAGCACAGGCTATCGCCCAAGCCGATCTACCGAGCGCCTTCGCACTAGCGCCGATTGCCTAAGGAACCCGATGGACGCCGCCAAACTCATCGACCAGGTGTCGGACCTGGCGATGGCCAAGACACAGGGGGATGTATGAGCCTGCAAGAGATTACCCTGCCCGCGAACGGCCCCCTGGCGGCCCTGCCCATGGTTGCCGAACTGCCGGCCGGTGCGCGCCGCGGCGTTGTGGTGCTGCACGAGGTTTTTGGCCGCCAGCCGGAGATCGACCGGGTGGTGCAGCGCTTTGCCGCCCAGGGCTGGGCCGCCGTGGCCCCCGATCTGTACGGAGACCGGCTCAAGCCCCTGTGCATCCGAGAAATCCTCCAGGCCATCGCCACGGGCCGCGGTCCGCAGGTCGACCAGGTGCAGCGCGCCCGCGACTGGCTCACCGCCCAGACCGGCATCCCCCCTGAGCGCATGGCGGTCATCGGCTTTTGCATGGGCGCGGGTCTGGCGCTGGCGGTGGGGCCAAACTTTGCCGCGACCTCGAGCAACTACGGCGACGTGCCTTCGACTGAAGTGCTGCAGGGCCTGGGCCCGACCATCGGCTGCTACGGCGGTCGCGACCGGGTGTTTGCCCGCAGCCCGGCGAAACTGCGCACCACGCTAGAGAGGCTGCAGGTGCCCCACGAGGTCCATGTGTACGACGAAGTGGGCCACTCGTTCCTGACCGACGGCCACCACCCGCTGGCGAGCTTCTTGAGCAAGCCTCTTATGCAGATTGAGTACAAACCGGCGGTGGCGGAAGCGGCGTGGGCCAAGATTTTGGCGTTTCTTGAGGAGCATGTGGGGGCTTGAGACGCCGGGCGGACTCTGCGGCGGACCTCACTCCAGCATCGCACTCCACACCGGCGCATTTTCAGCGCAATCGATCGACGCGCCGTGGGGGGTCGAGCCGCTGCACACCACCGCGTCGGCGTGCTTGCGCTCGGCAGCCAGGCCCAGCACCTGCCAAATCGCCGCATAGCCCGGGCAAATGCCGTCGCCCGCCGCACCAAGGCCGTGAAAGGCCGCCGCAGGTGAAGTCGCGAAGGCGGTTTTGGCGGCGTTGAGCCAAGTCGCGGGACCGACGAGGGTCTGGTCGCAGGGGGAGCTGAGGGTCACTACCCGGTCGACGGCAAAGCTCCGGGCGATGGCCGCCGCATGACCGCCGCCCTGCGAGTGGCCGGAGGCAATGACTTTTGTCCAGCGGATTCGCTCACTGGGCTTGGCGGCCGCCGAGTCGAGGAACGCGTCCCAGCCGCCTTGCGGGTCGCGCTCTGCCAGGGCCTGGAGTCCCGCGGCGATGCGGGCGTATGCCCCTTCGTGGTCGGCGATGGCGCTGAGGGCGGGCGAGGCTCCGGACTGGTAGGCGCCGCTGAGGATGGTCTCGCGCGTCGGCAAGAAGCAGGCGTCGCTGCCCTTGCACAGCGTGCCGATGGCGTTGTCGCTGCGATAACTGACGGCCAAGACGTGCAGGCCGGCGGCGCGCGCCGTGGCGTAGAAGTTCTGTGCGGGGGGCCCGCGGGTTCCGGCGATGGGGCTGCCGCCACTGCCGTTAAAGAACAGCAAAAGCTTGCCGCGGGCGCCGCTGGCTGGGCGAAGGGCGTACTGGTCGACCGCAGCGTTGACCCCGGCGGCGGGCAGGCCGGACTCGGCGGGCGTCAGCAGATAGCAGAACGGCCCTGCGACCGCGCCCTTGCCGCTTGCGGGGCATGGCCGGAGCGGCGTTGCTGCGGGGGTGGTGTCGGCGATGTCGGCGGGGGCGGTGGTGTCCGCGGTGGTGGAAGTGTCGGCGGCAGCCGTGGTGTCGGCGGCACTCGAAGTGTCGATGGTATCCGCGATGCTGGAAGGGTCAGCGGATTCTGCAGGGCTGCACGCTGCCAAGATTAGGGCGACGGCTAGGGAAATGCTGCGGCGTGGGTCCATCTCGCGGGTGCCTTTGAGTCGCAGGGGTGGCGGCGACCGCGGTCAAGCATAGCGGTTTTGCCTTGGTGCGGAAGGGCTGGGGCTGCCGTCCTGTGAGCAGGACCAACTGCAGGTTGGCCATACCGCCCACTCACTCGCCCCCGCAAGCCGCCTAGCGCCAGCCCGCGGCGCGGAGTAATCTGCGCCCCAGAGCGGCCAAGACCGGCGGCAAACCGCAGCAGCATGGCTAGACAACCTTTGAACCTTGCAGAGATTACCGTGCCTGTTCTCGCCCGCAGCGGCGCCATCCCAGCCCGTGTCGCACTGGCCCATGGGCGGCGCCGATGAAGGGCCTGACCGCGCGCGTCGACACCCCGTGGGTGGCGTTTACGCCGTTGGCCGCCCATACCTTGGCCAGCGCCCAGCAGGTCGCTTTTGGCGCGGACGGTCCGTTTGCCGCGGCTGCGGTCGGGGTCTATGGCTCGGGCAAAAGCACCTTGCTTTTCGCGATTTTGCGCGAGGCTCTGGAGCGAGGCGCCCTGCCGGTGTGGGAAGAAGCGGCGGCCTTTGTCGAGCGCTTGGTGCCGCCGGGCGAGACGCTTTTGCCGCAGGTCTTTGTGGCGCGGGTGCGGCAGTGGCTCGCCCAGCTGGGGCAAGACAGCGCCGAGCGCCGGGCCTATCTGGCGGATCTGCAACAGCGCGGCCGGGGCGACGTGGCAGAGCGGCTGAGCCAAGGTCAAGGCTCGCCCACGCAAAAAGCCCAGGGGCCAGGCGGCTTCTCGCCAGTGGTGCTGATCATCGACGAGGTGGAACAGGCCCACCAGCTGCTGCTCAAGCGCATTGCCACAGACGACGGCCAGCCATTGCGCGCCTTGGTGGACGCCTGCGGCCCGGAGCTGCGGCTGCTGCTGGCCTACGCCCCCGAGTCCTACCACGCCCTGGGCGACGCCGATCGCGGCCGGCTGGTGACTCTGCCGGTGCCGTCTATCGATGTCGCGGCGATCCAAGGGCATTTTGCACTTTCGCGCGGACAGGCCAACTTTGCCTGGTGGATCAGCCGCGGCCGCGCCCGGGGGGTGGAGCAGGCGGTGCGCGGGGTGCTGGAGCCGCTGAACGCCGGGCTATTTACTACGGATCTTGAAGCGTTGGGTGACGCGATGGACGCCCTGCCCGGGGTGTTTGGCGTCCCGGCATTGCTGCGCCACGGCCTGGACCACCGCCGCCTGGGCCGGCTGGCCGACCTGCAGCCCGGCCCCAATCCGACCCCCTGCGGCGGCGTGACGATTTTAGTGAACGATCGCCGCGGGTTGGCCGACCGGATTCGCCACGAGCTGGAGAGGCGCTGGAACCCGAGCGAGGAGCTCCAGCCCGTGGCCAATGAGCTGGTGGCGGTGATTGAAGCCTGCGCCGATAGCGACGACCGCGCCTACCTGACCCTGGACGATTTTGCCGCGGCGCTGCGGGTGGCCGAGGCGCGAGCGGTGGAATCGGGGCGAATTCGCGAGCCTTTGGAGCGACTCACCCAGGAAGGGGCGCGGATATTTGACGCCTTGGGCGAGATGGGGCCCCTGCCCCGGCGCCTGCCGTTTGCCGTGCGGGAGCTGGCCGACGAGCTGTTCCCCTCGCCCTTTACCGACCCTTATCTGCCGCTGGACGACGGCCGCGTGCCCCAGGAGGCCGAGCTCGAGCGGCGCTTGCGCGAGCTTTGGCCGGTGGCTGGGCCGCTGCTGCACTCTGAATCTGCAGGGTTTAGTGTCTTTGCCCATGCGGAGAAGCTGGCCCAGCACATCGCCGCGGGGGCACTGGACGGCGCCGCCGATCCCCTGAGGGTGCTGCTGTTGGACCCCTCTGGGCCGCGGCCGGCGATTTTGGACCTGGCCGAGTTTGCCGGGCGGCTGGCGGTGGTGGATCCAGGGCGGTTTCACGCCACTTTTCTCAAGTGTTTGGCGGTGCGCTGCCATGCCGCGGGGCTGGGTGCGCGGATGGACGCGATGCTGGACGGCCAGCGCGGCGACCGGCAATTGGCCCGCAAAATCGCCTGGCACCGCGATCGCGTGGCGGTGCAGGTGCGCGACGTGCGGCCGCGGCCGAGCCCAAGGTGGCAGGCGGCGGTGGGCTACATCCGCCAGCAGGACAGTTTTCGCGGCACTTTGGCGCGCTTGGACCGCGACAGCCCGGCGCTTTTGGGCCTGCTGTTTGCCCTCCGACC
>JBIKTV010000399.1:0-5431 GCA_044347905.1 Myxococcota bacterium | reverse complement strand
CTCGCGGCGGCCCCCGAAGAGGCTACGCCGGTGGAGTCTTCGGCGCTGGCTTCTTGCGCTCGCTGGCGCGCTTGCCGCCGACGTTCTCATACTCGGTCGAATCGTCGCCGTACTCTGCCTTGACGCCGCTGCGGATGCGCTTGGCTTTGTCCGTCAGGGCGACAATGGCGCTGTCTTTGGCTGCGATCTTGGTGGTCAGCGCCCGCTTGTCTGCCTCGATGGCATCGAGTTGGGCGGCGATGGCGTCAGCTTCTTTGATCAGGCCGGGGCCTGTGATCCCGGCAGGTAGTTTGAGGCCAGTCTTTTCTGCAAGCTGGCCGAGGCGGCGCGCTTCAGTGACGATGTCGAGGTCCTTAGTTTTCGCCATGTCAAGCTCATCCTGCGCCGACATGGCGCGTTGGGGTTAGCGTAGACAAAAAGGGAGAGGCGTCAAGATTCGGGTGGGGTTGGGTTGGGGCGACCGCAAGAAGCACGGATCAGGGGTTTCAGGACGACCGCGAGGGACAATTGGCCCCCTTCGTCACCCCCGCGGAGGCGGGGGCCCAGGCTAAAACCTAACCATTCGCCTGGGTTCCCGCCTTCGCGGGAATGACGGTGTGGGCGGTCCAGCGGTTCTTGCGATAGCCCGGCGTGGAGGGGCGCGACCCGTCGAATTGGGTGGCGCGGCGCGCTGCACGATAGGGGCCACGGGCCGGGCGGCGGCGGTAGAGACGGCCGTTGGGTTGTGGGGCGGCTGGCGCCGATGCGGCAGGAAGCATGGGCCGCCCGGTCGGTGTCTGTCGAAGGGGTTGGCCGAGAGTTGGGGGGCGTGGACCGCCCGGCCGGTGTCTGTCGAAGGGTGTAGGCGAGAGTCGGGGGGCGTGGACCGCCCGGCCGGTGTCTGTCGAAGGGGGTAGGCGAGAGTCGGGGGGCGTGGGACTGAAGTCCCCCGCTGATAGTCAAGAAGTCCCTTCGGGACTGAGTACCCTAATTCGATTGGCTTTTCTTCAAGCAATCCGCCAAAGCGGGTTGCTAGTAGTTGGTCTTGCGTTTCGGTGGCCCTGAATAGGCTTGCGGGGCCCGGACGATTTGACAGTACCCGTGCTCGGTGGCAGCCTCGCCGCGCTTTGTGGAGGGCACCGTGACTGCAGTTGACCTTGGTAACAGCCAGAAAGTGGCCGATGACGCGCGGGTTGGCGCATTTGTGGAGCGGTGGAGATCGTCTGCGGTGGTCTGAGGACAGAAACCTTCACCCCAAGAGGGACTTCATGGCGCCATGGTATTCGACAATCGAAGCCCTCCAAGAACACCTGACCAACGGCGCGGTCGAGGACTACGAGACCGAGTTCAAGCGCGGGACCAAACTCACCGACAAGACACCAGAATTCCAGAAAGAGTTCCGCAAAGACGTCAGCGCCATGGCCAACGCTTCAGGCGGCGTGATCATCATCGGCGTGAGCCCAGACCTGACATGCGAAGGTTACGTCCTCGACCCAATCCCATCGGTCAACAGAGACGCCGAAGAGCGCCGGCTTCAGCAGTACTTGGATCAGCTCGACCCGCGCCTGACCGACGTTACCTTCCACTGGCTTTCAGTCGACCCCACTGGAACCGTGTTGATCGTGGAAGTCGGCAAGAGCTTCCACGGCCCGCACCAGAACAGCGACGGCGCGTTCTATTACCGCGACGGAGGCCGTGCGACCCAGATGAAACAGAAGCAACTTGCCCATGAGTTTGCCGGCGGCGCGAGGCGCGCTGCTGCGCTGCGGCAACTCCGCCAGGAACGCATGGCGATGGCCGAAACCGGGGAAGGGCTGCCTGCTATCACTGGCCCGCACTTGATGATTCGGTTGCATGGGGTTGAAGAGCAGGCGGTCCAGGTGCTGGCCCGCGACTGCCACGCGATTCAGCCAATTTGGGCTGGGCCGACCGATCTGCTGGTGACGCTGGACGGCGTCACCGTCCGCTCAGTCTTCGAGACGCGATATGTCGCGGTCCTTCGGACAGGCTGCGCTGAATGGCACTGTGGGCTCGACGTCGTGCCGCGGACCCAAAGCGGACGCGAGCGGCCGTTTGTTGCGTTAGGGCCATTTCTGGAGGATTTTTGTAGGAATACCGCTTTGGCTGCACTGCACTGGTTGCGCGCCGCAGGTGTCCGCGGCCCGCTCGTGCTGACGGCCGACCTATCGGCTGTCCAAGGACTGGCGATCTATTCGCAAGGGCTTGAGTATATGCCGGACTATGCGTACGAAAAGCTGCGCTTTGACCGCCGGCGAATCATGATCCCCGAAATCCTCTTCGACGAGCGCGACCTCGGCCTGCCAACCGCGCTTGCGGAACTCTGCGCCGAGATATGGCGCGCCGCGGGGCACGAAGCGCCGCCGGACGGCCTGGGCCGCGATGCGCTCGTCAGCCGGCTGGCGGCAAGGGCTCGCGAGTGATCGTCAGTTCGTCCGGGTACGAGCAGGCCTCGTCCCCGTCCGGGTACGACCAGGCCTCTGGCCTGCGACCTCGACCCCACCGACGGACGGACCTCCCCTGGTATAGAACTCCATGGGAACGACTGACCCCCCGGGCCCCGTCCGGGTACGAGCAGGCCTCTGGCCTGCGACCTCGAAACCTCTCAGTGTACGAGGCTCCCTGGGTTCGAGAGTCCCCGGGTACGAGCAGGCCTCTGGCCTGCGACCTCGACCTCCCCCACCGGAAGAGGCTCCCGTGACCGATCCAATTCGTCGTCGAAACGACCGTCCTCGCCTGCGCGAGGAAGGTGCAACCTATTTCGTGACCTGGTGCCTTGCGCGCGGCGCCCCGCCGCTGACCGACGACGAGCGCACGGTCGTCGCAGACTGCCTGCAGCATTTCGATGGTGTCCGCTACCATTTGGACGCCTGGTTGGTCATGGATGATCACATCCATGTTGTCGTGGCGCCGCTTGAGGGCCGTAGCCTCGATTCTCTACTGCATTCATGGCGGTCTTTTGTGGCGCACACGTTGGCGAAGCGGGGTCGACAGGTGCCCATGTGGCGTCGCGATGAGCACGACCGCATTGTGCACGCCGACGGTGAGTTGGCGGAGAAGGTCGCCTACGTGGCAGGCAACCCGTGGCGCCGCTGGCCGGATGCGGCGCAGTACCCGTGGGTGTTCCCGCAGCCGGAGCCATAGGTCGCAGGCCAGAGGCCTGCTCGTACCCGGACTGGCGTGCCCGGGCCGGCGGGCCCAGCGGTCACGCTGGTCTAGGTCGCAGGCCAGAGGCCTGCTCGTACCCGGACAGGCTCGTACCCGGACAGGCTCGTACCCGGACCGGCGGGCCCAAGGGTCACGTTGGACTAGGTCGCAGGCCAGAGGCCATCATCGACGTCAAACTTGTCGACGAGAAAAGCAATCCGAAGCGCACGATCGCCAGCGGCTTCCGCCAAGTGGCCGCCTACTGCCGGGCGCGCTCCGAGCCAGTTGGCTACCTACTCGTCTATGCGACCATCCCGCTCGACATCGTCCTAGTGGATGGTTCCAGCGACGACAGTTTCCCCTGCGTGCGGCTGGGGGAGTGCACTGTCTATTACGTGCTCGTCGACATCGCCGACAGCCCCAGTGCGAGCAAGAAGCCCAAGGCCAGAGAAATCGTCATCACCCGTGAAGACCTGAACCATGCCGATGCAGATTCCCTTGAGGCAATGTAGAGCGGCAGAGTTCCTGCACAAAGAAGGGCCGGCCCCAACTTGCCTATTCGCCCCCAAAGTCTTGACGCCACCGCCGCCCGGCCCGATCCTGCCCGCGCCGTTTCGCGTCGGCAGGAGTGACCGAATGCTGCGCATCCAGAAGCTAGTCCTGCACAAGTTTCTGCACGTCGCGCCGGATACGACCCTGGAGTTCGGCCGCGGCCTGAACCTCCTCCTGGGCAAGAACCGGACGGGCAAGACCACGCTGCTCAAGCTACTGGCGCGGGTGGCGGCGCTCGACTTCGAGGGCTTGGAGGAGGAGGACGACTATGAGCTGGAGAGCAATGTCATTTTCCTATAGACCCCTCGGGTATTGCGGCTTGATCGCTCTTGTGGTGGGCTGTGCCCAAGACGCTCCCATGCCGTGCCCAGCCCGGACACTGGCCGACCATACTCGATGTGGCGATATGTGCGGACTCTTTGGAACCTGCCGAGCAAGTGCGTCAGGCGGTTGCACCGCCGAACATGATTGCGATTGTGAGCAGTCCATACTGTGTTCGGACGGCGGCAACTGCGGCGCGCGGCTGGGCGTTTGCGTTCCACGGAACGATAGCGACTGTGGACCCAGCGCCGTCTGCTATCACGCGGGACTTTGCACCGCTGTCGCTGGGAAATGCGTTGCCGGCAAATCGTCTGACTGCGCGAATTCGGGCAATTGTCAATCGGAAGGACTCTGCAGCCTAATTGGAGAAGGGTGTGCTGCTGCCGGGCAGGATTGTCTCGCGGCTCTGACCTGCAAGTCGATTGGCGAGTGCACGATCGAGAACGGCAAGTGTGTTGTTGAATCCGATTCAGACTGCACCAATGCAGAAGTCTGTCGCAGCGTCGGGAAATGCCATCGGGTGGGCAAGAGCTGTGCTGCAGCAAGCGAGACGGACTGCCTGAATTCGGAAATGTGCAAGGCTGCTGGCCGCTGCAAGTACGACAAAAAATGGGGATCATGCGTTCGCCGGAAATAGCTCAGGGTGTAACAGCTACAGGACGGAGCGCGAACTATGTTGACGTGGCCGGCCAGCCCCCCCGCGACAAACTAGCCCGAAAACTCCAGCTTGGAGGTCCCAGCCGAGCCGGACTTCGCCGCGGTACCCACGGGCGTTCCCGCAAGCGCAGCCCGAGGTCGCAGGCCAGAGACCTGCTCGTACCCGGACAGGCGCACGGCTTATCCTGGAGCACCCCCAAACCTTGACGCCCCAAACGGCCCACCGCTACCCTCCATCCAACGGGTCCCCACCTGCCCAGGCGCACCATGGCACAGAGTCCCGAAATGGCCGAGCTCCTGCGCGACCTGAAGGCCCGCCGCACCGCGCAAGGCCAGGGCAAGATCGACCTGGCGAAATGGATCAGCGACCTGGAGGCGTTCATCGCCCAGATTGAGTTGTGGCTGCAGCCGCTTTCCAGCGAAGGACTACTCGAAGTCACGCCAGGCAAACTCAAGGTGTACGAAGTCGACCACGGTGAGTACGAGGCCCCCAGCATCTCCATGACGTTCCCGGGCTCTGGGCGATACGTATCCGTCGAGCCCCGGGGCCTCGAAATCGTTGGCGCTGTGCTGGCTCCTGGCATCACCGTTTCTGGAATGCGCGGTCGCGTGGACATGGTGTCGGCATCCAATGAGAAAATCGTCATCTTCCACGACCCCGCTTCCAAGTGGGTTTTCGTCGGCGACCTGCCGGGCCGGAGCGGCACCCGCCATCCGGTGGACAAGGATACGTTTGCTCTCGCGCTGAAGTGGCCGC
>JBIKTV010000083.1:0-16699 GCA_044347905.1 Myxococcota bacterium | reverse complement strand
CAGGCCGCAGCCCAGCCCCTCTTTGCCGCACTTGGTGGCCAGGCACGCCGCGGCGGTGGCGGCAGTAGCTGCGCAATCTTGCAGGCAATTCGCTGCGGTCTCCGCGGGCGAGTCGCACTTCTTGTCTCCACAGGTGCTGGGCTTGCAGTCCTGGGCGCAGTTGATCACCGACTCGACTGGCCCTTCGCAGTTGCCGTCTCCGCACTTGGGTGCGGGGCAGTCGGCCTTGCAGAGCAAGAAGTTTTCCCATGGATCAGAGCACTTGCCGTCACCGCAGCTGGGCTTGGGGCAGTCCTTCTCGCAGGTCCAGGGGTTTTCAACCGGCGCGGTGCAGCTGTTGTCGCCGCAGTTGCCGCCGCTGCCGCCCAGGCCAAAGCAGCCCTGTTGCTGGCCGCAAAGCACGGTAGCGCCAAGGATTTGCTGGGTACCGCTGTCCAGGCTGGCGCCGCACTGGCCCAGGCAGGCAAAGTCGTTGCCGCAACCCTGCAGGCAGCCAAGGGATTCTGTGCACGGCTGGCTCTGCAGGCACTGCAACACTTCTGTGGTGCACTTGCCCATGATGCAGCCCACCAGGTCTGAGGTGCCGACACTGCAGTCCGCCTTGCAACTAAAGGCATTTTCCTGGGCGCCCAGGCACTGGCCGTCGCCGCAATTGGCGCCGCCCGCGCAATCTTTGGCGCAGTTCAGCACGGTCTCGTCGGGGGCGTTGCAGGTGCCATCGCCGCAGGTGGGGCCGGTGTCTACCTTGGCGAGATCCGGGGCGATATCCGCTGTTCCGCCCGCGTCTGTGCCCGCCGTGGCGGTGTCTTGCGGGGCATCGGTCAGCACGTCCAACGGCTCCGAGGCGTCCGCGGCGGCGTCCGTCTGGCCAGAGCTATCGCCCGCGGCGTCGCCTAGGCCATCGGCGGTGGCCCCGGCGTCGCCGCCGCCTGCGGTTTTGGCCGTGGATGCGGGGGTTTCATCTTCGCCGCAGCTCGCCAGGGCGCTCAAAGCGGTGCAGATCACAAAGCCGCGAATCACAAGGCCGCGAATCAGGGAGGGGAGCAGACTGCGCATGGCGTTCCAGGCTCCGCAACCGCGCGCGGAACGGCTGTATGCTATGCGCCGCAACGGCGTAGATCCAGAGCTATCGCTTTGGCTCTCACCGGAACTTCAGCGCGCGGCCTGCGCCGTGAGGTCTTGCAGAGTATGCGAGCAATTGGATTGTATACAAGCGGTTGCCGTCTACTTGCAAAACGGTTGCATATGCAAGTAGACTGCGTCTGCGCCGGACAGCCTTGAGCTGGCTGCGCTGAGAGGATGCCTTGAACGCGGACTGCCTCGACAACTCAGACCATCGCCGCGCTGCGCCAGCGCCCATGCAGCTCGCCGGCTGGCTTGTCGCCCTAGGGCTCCTGCTAAACGCCGGGGCAGCTGTGGCCCAAGCCAATGACGACCAAGCAGTTTCTGCTCCCGCAGACGCGACCCCAGCTGAGCTCACCCCGGCTGAGCTTCAAGCTCTGCAGGCCGCCGCCGCCCAAGACAGCGCTGCCTCGGCCCCCCAAGCGCCAGTCAATCCAAGTTCGGGGTCATCCAATCCGTCGATTTCGCTGATATTTGACGGTGCTGCCGCCGGCTACAGCGATCCCAAGCCCCTGCAAACCGGCGGCCACGACCCCAAGCGCAACGGCTTCAACCTGCAGCAGCTAGAGCTGCACATGGCTTCGTCCGTCGACCCGTACCTGCACTTTGAGTCCAACATCGTCTTTGGCCAGTTTGGCGTCGAAGTAGAAGAAGCCTATGCAGAATCCCTGGCGCTGGCCCACGGCCTGCAGATCAAGGCCGGGCAGTTCCTCACCGCATTTGGCCGGATCAACAACAGCCACCCGCACAGCTGGAACTTCGTCGACCAGGCCTTGATGATTGGTAAATTCTTTGGCAGCGAGGCCAACCGCGGCTTGGGCGTGCAGGCGGGCTGGTTGACGCCGCTGCCGTGGTACACCGAGATCAAGCTGTCCGCCACTGACGCCGTGGGCCAGTGCTGTGCGCGATCGTGGCTCGGCGGCAGCGACCTGCCTGTCCGCCGGCCCAACGACGTGCTGTACACCCTGACGGCCAAGAGCTTTGTGCCTATCGACGACGACTGGTCGCTGCAATTGGGCGTGTCCGGCCAAGAGGGGCCCAACGCCTCTGGCAACGGCAACCGCAGTGAAGTGCTGGCGGGCGACCTGTACGTGCGCTATCGGCCGGCGGCGGATCCGGAGAGGCGATCGCTGTCGCTGCAGGTTGAACACGGCGTGCGCGCTCGCCAATTGCCCGGCCGGTCGCTGGTGGACCACGCCGGCTATGCCCATCTGGTGGGCGTATTTGCCCTGCGGTGGGAGGCGGGTTGGCGCACCGATTGGACCACCGGCCTAGCGGACGACCCCCTGGACACCGCGTGGACCGGCCAGCGCACCCGCCACGCCGCGCAAATGACGTTCTACCCTTCGCATTTCTCGCGCCTGCGCCTGCAAGCCTCGGCCGACCTACCTTCGTGGCGCAGCGAGCCGATCTACGGTGTCGTGCTTGCGCTGGAGACGCTGATTGGCGACCACGGCGCCCACAATTTCTAGGAGTTCAAGATGATGCGACGCTGGTGGATGATCGCCGTCCTGGCCGCCCAACTCTGGGCTCTGCCGGCTCTGGCCCTGCAGGTGGTGGCGACCCTGCCCAGCTTGGCGGCGCTGGCCAAGGAGGTCGCGGGGCCCCACGCCGCGGTCGAGAGCCTGCTGGGGCCGCGCCAGGATCCGCACTACGCAGACGCCCGGCCCAACCTGATTCTGTCGCTCAATCGCGCGGATCTGCTGGTCGTCAACGGCCTAGAGCTCGAGGTTGGCTGGCTGCCCGGGCTGGTGCGCCAGGCGCGCAATCCGCGCATTCAGGTGGGCACTGCGGGCTATCTGGACGCCTCCATGCTGGTGCGCCGGCTGCAGGTGCCCGCCCAAGTCGATCGGGCGATGGGCGACATCCATCCGGGCGGAAATCCGCATTTTGCCTGGGATCCCCGCGCAGGGGCGAGCATTGCAGAAGCGCTCGGTCGCTCTCTCTCGACCCTGGACCCGGCCCATGCCGCGGATTATCAGCGCAATGCGGCGGCGGCGGCGGCTCGGCTGCGGGCTCTGGCGGCGGAGGAGGCCCGGCGCTTTGCCGCTCTCCCGGCGCAAAGCCGCCAGCTGCTGGTCTATCACGACTCGCTGGTCTATTTGATCGACTGGCTGGGCCTCAAGCAAATCGGTACCGTAGAGCCTCGGCCGGGGATTCCCCCAGATCCCGCACAGTTGGCCAAGGTTGTCGGGCTGATGCGCACCACAGGAGCCAAGCTGGTGGTGCAGGAGGAGTACTACCCCCGGACGACGTCTGATCAAGTGGCCAAGCTGACGGCGGCCAAGCTGCTGGTCCTGCCGGCCGGCGCGCGTTTTGCCGAGGGCCAGCGCTATGACGACTTTGCCCGCGGTCTGGCCCGCGAGTTGTACGGAGCGCTCGGTGGAAAATAGGCTTTCCGTCTTCTTTATGACTCTGTGGTTATGCGTGGCCACGTCTGGCTGTGCCTGGGATGCGGGCCAGCCGTGGGGCATCGCCGATGCCAAGGTGCGCCTGCGCTCCAGCGTGCCGGCCGATCGCCTCACCAATGACGGGCGGATGCGCACCGCCTCGGAATACCTGTGGAAAATTGAAAGCCTGCAGGTCGAGCTTGCCGGGACCCAGCTGCTCTTGGCGGGCGACGCCGGGGCGCTGAGCTTTGATCCAGCCAAACCGCCCGCCGGGTACAGCAATTGCCACGGCGGCCACTGCCACACCGGTGACGGTAGGCTGGTCGATTACGCTGACATTCAAGCAGAATTGCTTGGTTCCGCCGCGGGTGCAGAAGTCGTCGACCTAGCCCTACTGGCGACGCCGACCCTTGCGCCCGCCTATGGTCCCTCGCTCCAGGCGGCGACAGCGGATCTGCCAATCGGGGAATTGTCCACCTTTAAGCTGGCTTGGCGCGGGGTCACCCTGCACGCCCACGTGTGGGATGGCTCGCCTTCCGCCAAGCGCCTGCCGCCTGAAGGGGTCGACGTGCAGATTCGCCTGGGGCCATCTAGCGTTGCGGCGCAGGTCAGCGGCAGTGTCGGCCCCCACCAGCCGCTGCACGTGCAGATCGCCGCCGACCTCGACGTCCCCGTGCTGTGGCTCGACGGCCTAGACGTGGCCAAGCTCGCGGGGACGTCGACCCTGCTAGACCTGCCGGCCGACCACCCAGCAGCCGTGGCTCTGCAGCAAGCGTGGCAGCACCACGCCAGCCTGTCCGCCCAAGTCTCGCGCGCCGAATAAGCCGCGGCGCCGCATCCGCCCCCGTCCGGACAGGTGCCGGGCCATTGTCTGATCCATGATTTTACAGGAGTCTTTGTGAACCACTTCCGCTTGAATCTCCCCGTCGCCTTTTCCGTCCTGGCCCTCGCCTTGGCCTCTTGCGCCACCGACGAGCACGATGATCACGCCAACGCGACCCCCGAGTCCGAGGCGTGCGAGCACCTCGCCGGCACCGCCAGCAAGGCCGTCACCGCGCTGACAGTCGCCGATGCAGATAAGCTGGCAGACGTTTCCACCGCCCACACCCGCTTTGACGTGACCTTGCCCGCCGACGCCAGCGGCACCTATGCCGGCTACGTCAAGTTCCTGGCGCCGACCAAGGGCGATTACCTCCTGGTCGCCAACGCCGCGGTGCCACTGCAGGTCATTGATTCTGCGGGGGTTGCCGTCGTGCCGACCTCGACGACCAGCACCGGTGCCTGCAGCGCCGTGGCCACCCAGCTGGTGCTGCCGCTCGGCGTCGCCACCTACCGGGTCAAGATCGGCCCCCACAGCAAGGCCACGGTCGGGCTGTTGTTTGAGGCCAAGTAGCGCTAGGCTTCGCTCAGAGGTCTGATGAGCGCCCCGCCAACCCATCCCGACGAATTGTTGCTGGCCTGCCGCGGCTTGGTGGTGGGCCATGCGGGAAGGGCCATCCTGCCGCCCATCGACTTTGAAGTGCGCACCGGCCAGGCCTGGGCCGTGGTGGGGCCCAACGGCAGCGGCAAGACCACGCTCCTGCGCACAGTGCTGGGGCTTCTCCCGATGATCGCTGGGGAATTGCAGCGCCCCCGCCGCGGGATCGGCTACGTGCCGCAGCGCAGCGCCATGGACGCAGATGTGCCGGCGCGGGTCATCGATCTGGTGCGCTCGGGGGCAGAGCGCGGCTGGAGTTTTGCCAACCCGCTGTGGATGTTCAAGGTTCGCCCGCAGGTGCAGCGCGCTCTGGTAGAGACGGCCACAGCCAGTCTGTGCAGCGAGCCGTGGCAGCACCTCTCTGAAGGCCAGAAGCAGCGCGTGCTGATGGCCCAGGCGCTGGCCGGTGACCCGCAGCTGCTCGTGCTGGATGAACCGACGAGCGCCATGGACTTGCACGCAGAACTGTCGGTGTTTCAGCTGCTTGGAGATCTGCGCCGCGTCCGGCCGCTGGGCGTGCTGATGGTGGGCCACAACCTGGCGCTGCTGGCCCGCCACGCGACCCACGCTTTGCTGGTGGACAAGGACCAAGGCGCCGTCGTCGCCGGTACCGTGGCGGAAGTGGTGGCGTCGCCGGCCTGGGCGGTGCGCTACGGCTTGCCGGTGGCCCCGGTGGCGGGCCGGCTGCCAGCGAGCGGGGGCGCCGATGCCTGAGGCCGAAGCCCTGCCAACGGTTCAGCAATTCCTTGAGAGCTGGGAGCTGTTCCGCGACCCCGTCCTTGCCGCCGCGCTGGCCGGGGGCCTGTTGGGCTGGCTGGGCGTCTACGTGGTGGTGCGGCGCATGGTGTTTCTGTCCGCGGCCTTGGCTCAGGCAGCGGGTCTTGGCGTTGCGGCCGCTTGGTACGCGCAGATCCACCTGGGTGCACCGGCAGGCCTCATCAATCCGACCACAGGCGCAGTCATCTCAACAACCTTGGCCGCAGCCGGCCTGCTTTCTGCCCGCGGTGGCGCCTTTGGCCGCAGCGACGGCGTGCTGGGGTGGGTCTACCTCCTGGGCGCGGCCGGGACCCTGGCGCTGGGCACGCGCATCGTCCAAGAAGTCCAAGACATTCAGTCGATTCTCTTTGGCACTGCCGTGGCCGTGTCGCCAGAAGACCTGCACCTGCTGATGTGGCTGGCCGGCGCGCTGGGCGTGGTCCACCTGGTTGGCCTGCGCGGCTTTGTCCAGGTGGCGGTGGATGAAGACGGCGCACGGGTCCGCGGCTTGCCCACCCGCTGGCTCAGCTTGGCCTTGGTTGGCTCCCTGGCGGCGGCTGTTTCTTTGGCAACTCGGGTACTTGGCGCACTTCCGGTGTTCGCCTTCACCGTGCTTCCGCCGATGGCCGGGCTGCGCCTCGCGCCGCACGTCGCGGGTGCCGCGGCAGTGTCCGCGCTGTTGGGCGCGGTGGCCGGGGTGCTGGGGTACCTGGTGGCCTTCCTGTACCGCCTGCCAGTGGGGGCTTCGCAGGCGCTAGTGGCGGGCGGTGGCCTGATCTTTGCGCACGTTTTGGCTTGGGGGCTCGACCGCCTGCACCACTGGCAGGCCCATCGCCACGGCCACATCCACAGCCCGGGCTGCGGCCACTTGGCGGTGCGTCACGGCGACCATGTCGACTACCTGCACGACGGCCATCTGGACCACACCCACGGCGATCGCCATGAAGTCCATACCTTGCAGGGGCCTCCGGACCACGGTCGCGCCCACCAGCCCGCGGAGCCCGGCCATCCGCCGCAGCACCGCCATGGCCCCCTCTGCGGCCATCCGCAAGTGGCCCACGATGACCACATCGACTACCTGGTGGCCGGCCGCCTGCACCACCCCCACGGCGACCACTGCGACGATCACGGTGCTTTGGACGTTGTTGAAGGTTGAGTCTTGGTGGAATCCCTTGACTATAGTCCAGGTTGTCCATAGCGCGTGCGCAGGTTAGTCCCTTGAAGGAGCCACGCCGCCGTCTAGAGGGCTCAGGTGGAGCAGCTGCAGGCCGAGCTGGGGCCGGGCCAGGGGATTGGTCTGAGGTGCTGTAGCGCAGTGCTGACCAACGAGGCGCTTCAAGCGGGTCGCGCGGATCAGAGCTGAGTGCGCTTCACTGGGCTGTGGGGGCCGGCTGGCTGCAGGGCAAGGCGCTAGGTGGTCAGCTCGCGCTGGGCGCGTTGGGCAAGCGTCTGATTCACAGGAGTCACGGCTAACTCTATGCCGATCCTGGGGAACCACGTGGGGGAGATCCATCTAGTTGTTTGCGTGTTCCTACCGCGCCGCCCCTTCATCGCTCCATGTATTCGCGCGGGGCGGCTTGCTCCCCAGACCCCTCCTTATCACCCCCTCCCACTGCGTGGTGCCCGGACGCGCTCGACTTTAGGATCCCTATTCCTGATGGGTATTTACCCTGCCATTTGACCTTCGCTACGTGCTGGCCTGGAACGCGGACCTCCGCAACGCCGTCCACCAGGCGCTGATGCAGGCGATTGCCAAGCACTACCTCCGCGATGCCCGGTCTCAAGGTCCGGCCGGTCAGGTGCAAGGCGGGGCGATCAGCGTGGCGCATAGAATGTCGAGCGATCTCAAGCTGAACCTCCACTGGCGCGTTCAGTTGGCAGACGGCCTGTGGACCGAGCGGGACGGACGCGCGACCTTCCATCCGGCTGAGCCATTGGACACCATGCGGGTGCAGGAGACCCTGCACGATGCCGTGCTGCGCATCGACAAAGTGCTGAAAGGCAAAGGCTGGCAGGAGCGTCTGGACGATCCCTTCCGTCCAGCGGGTACGAGCGGGCCTCCGTGCCCGCGACCTACAGGACTTCGCGCTAGGATCTGCCCTGGGACGAAGGGACTGCCGACGAAAGCAATTTGAGGTCGCAGGCGCGGAGGCCTGCTCGTACCCGGCATGGCAAATGGATGGGTTTAGCTTGCACGCCAACACCTTTGTCGGCCCGGCCGCGCGGCGAGGCGCTCGACCTGTCGGCCAGCCCAAACTGTCACCCCCGCGACGGCAGGGGCCCAGGCTACAACACCCTATGCTTTATCGATATTTCCTCAAGGCCGCGTGACGCGCTTCGCTGCCAGTTGTCGGACTGGACCAGTTTCACGGTGATGCCTGGACGGGAGCAGCGTGGCCACGGTAATTCCCGTGCCGGGCTAGCCGACCATTCGATACCTTGGGGCTTTTGCCCCCAACGCCAGGCTTCGCCCGCTGGTGGTCCAGGCTGGAGCGCTGGCCCCTCGTCGGCGGGATAAGCCGCAGGCGGGCGGACATGACTGCCAGATGGCGCTGACGGATGCGGAACTGGCGCTTGCCGTAGTCGACCAGGCTCGCCAGCCCTCTGGCAGACTGGCTTGGTCGGATGAGGTTGGCGTGGAAAGTGAATGTTCTGCAATGCGATTGTGGGGGTAGGCGAACTCTGGTCGCGGTGATTGACCAGGCGGTGGTGGTCAAGAAGATCCTGGCGCATCTAAGGCTGGCTACGGAAGCACTTACGAAGCCTGAGGATCCCATTTGGAGGGTGCGCGGGCCGGCCGAGGAGCTGTTCCCGCCGGATCTCGACGACGCTGGGCTGCCTGTAGACCTCGATGCTGTCGACGAGGACCTGAGCGAGCCGTTCTTTGACGAGCTGCCGGCACACGACTGCGCGGCGTAGCTGGGAGCCCTGACGGTCTGCTGGGTGGCGGCGCTTTGGGCCGAGAGGGCGGATGGACGCGAACTCACGATAGAATTCGCAGTTGACGCTGGGGATCGGCCGGCGTAGGCTCGATGCAGTCGGCTGGGACGGTCTTGGTCGGGGGCGAGATGGCGCTGGCGGGGTGGTCTGATGGGCGGTTGGGGTGTTTGCGGGTGCTGCGCGTGCCTCCGAGGTCATTCGCGAAGTGCGGGCCTCGGTGTGGAGCTGGCGCGCCTTCGAAGAGCGCGGCTTCTGGGGAATTGACCACGGCGCGGTGCGCATGGCCGTGCTCGCGCTCGTTAGCTTCCCCGACGAGCAGGCCAACGGCGTCCTCATCACGCAATACACCGCGGATCCGAACGTCGGAGGCCTCTACGTGAACGTGCAGAAGGGGGAGACCCCGGTGACGAATCCCGGCGGTGGTCTGCTGCCGGAGGTCGTCTCGATCGTGCCGGCGCCGGCGGGATTTCAGGTCGCGCGGCTCCGGTACTCGACGCTTTCGCCAGGCGTTGTCTTGCTGAGCGACGCCGAACTGGGCGCGCTCGTCTACGCGGCGATGCAGAATCAAGCGCACTTCGCGCCGCTTTACGCGCAAGACCCGGGCACCTTTGCCCTCGATCGCGAGTTCAGGTTTCATGGCAAGGCGCGGTCGCTCTACATCAAGCAGGTGCGGCCCTTCACGACGGTCACAGGCCCCTAAGCGGGGTGGGAGGCAGGGATGAGGCGGATGACAACACAGTGGTTGGGAGTCGCAGCGATGATCGCGATCGGGACCGTCGCATGCGGATCAGACACGGGCGGAGGGGAAGGCGACGTCGCGACCGACGCAGCGACCCTCACAGACACGGCGGACACGATCGCGGCCGACACGAAGCCAGCCGACACCGTCGCTACGGACACATCCACCGCTGATGTGGTTGCGTGCGAGCCAGCGCAGTCGAACGCGTTTTGCTTCGCGCCGCTTCGCAAGCTCGCGACCAAGACGATCACCTGCTCATCGGGATCGCCTCCACCGGGGTTCCCGAACTCGGGTGAATTCAAAGACACCGATCACGTCTGCACCTTCGCCCACGCCGCCACGACGGGCTGGCTTTATGTGCAGGCTACGGCCTCGGACTGCAACGTCACGATGGGCGCGACGGCAAGCAAGTTCGACGTGAAGGCGTGGTTCTCGGCGACCGGCAAGGGCCAAGAAGCGCTCGCCAAAGCGGGCTACGACTGGGGCGGCAACCACCACAACGACGCCATCACATTCGACCTCGGCGGCAAACACTACAAGGCCTGGCACTCGTCGATCGGCTTCGGGTGGCGCGCTTGCCAGCCTCCGGACTGCCTGCAGGTCCTCGACGACGCCGGCGCCGTCGTAGAGGACGGTTGCACCAAGAACCGCACCCTCCCGATAGCGTGTCAGGTCGTGGCAGACGAGGGCGCGATCACGGAGTTGAAAGACACATTCGTCCCCTGCAAAGGGGACCCGAACTACCCGTAGCACGGGGCAGCGACCGCGCTTTGCGGCGTCCCAAGAAGCGCGTCCAATACCTCGTGATTCTTCGCCAAAATGCCAAACAATGGGCACAGAACCCGCAAGCGCACGGGCGCTGGCGCCTGCCAGAACGGCGCCGTGGTCTGCTGCGACGACGGCAACCCGTATGCGACGGAAACCTGCGATAATTCCAAAGGGTGTATCGACAGTCAGGTAGTCGACTCTACGCCGTGTGCGGCAGGGAAGAGCGGCCTGGCGGGGGGTTGCCAGTAGCGGGGTGGGGCGGTTTTCACGGGGTGAAGGTTGACGGGTGAAGAGGTAGGCGGGCTTGGATGGCGGGCCTGACGACCGCAGCGTTGAGCGGTTGACGCTCGCGTAGGGAGTGGCTTAGGTACTGCTGGAGGTGCCTATGGAGCTTTCCCACAAAACCACGATTCTACTAAGTGAATCGCTTCACCAGCGTTTGTCGCAACTCGCGAGGCTGCGCAAAACGAGCATGGGCGAATTGGTGCGTCTGGCCTGCGAAGCTCAGTATGGCGCCGGCGGCAGTGCCGAACGGATGCAAGCTGTGCGTGCGCTGTCGGCGCTGTCGCTGCCGGTGGCGGAGCCAGCTCAAATGAAGCGCGAGTCGCTACAACCATGCAAAGATTTTGCAGGTTTTGACCATGCTGCTGATTGACGCCAGCATCGCCATGTACGCCGCGGGCGCTGCACACGCCTACAAGGCGCCATCGGCAGCGGTCCTGGCGCTGGCGGCTGCTGGCGGAGTTCACGCGGTGGTGGACGCTGAGATGCTGCAAGAAATCTTGCATCGCTATCGCGCGATTGGCAGGGCCAGTGACGGCGAGCGCGTCTATGCCTTGGTCCGTCAATCGCTGCCAGAGGTCGTGGCCATCACTGCTGAGGTCATGGACGCGGCCAACGCACTGCTCGCAGGCCTGCCCACCGCTTCGTGCCGCGATGCCGTCCACGCGGCGGTTGCGCTCCAACTGGGCGCACAAATCTGCAGCCATGATCGCGATTTTGACGGCTTCGTCGGTGTCAGCCGGGTCGAACCCGAGGCACTGCTTGCCGCGCGGGCCGGGCGTTAGAGGGTGTAGTCAACCATGCGGTCACGAAGTTCAGGAGGCGCCCGGAAGGCAGGGCTGGCCCACCTGATACAGGACCGACCGTGGCGTATTTGTCGCTCAGCGAGCACTGCGCCAATGAATACACGAGGATTCGTGCGCGCCTAGAGGCTGCTGGCGGCAGGATTGGCGAGAACGACCTCTGGATCGCCGCCATCGCAGTTGGATTTGGTGCCGCTGTCGCGACGCGCAATCGGCGCGAGTTCGAACGGGTGCCCGGGCTGGCGGTAGTGGGTTGGTAGGCGCGCACCCGCAGTGCGATAACGGCGAAGCCCGGATGGGCAATAGCTGTGAACACAGGCAGGGTTGAGTGACGGCGGCCAGCCTTGGGGCCACGGCTATGCGGTTGCCGGCAGAGGGCGCGAGCACCTTGACCAAGGCGCGCAGTTTTCACCGGCGTTTCATTCCGCTGGCGGAATGAAGCCGCGTCCCGCCGGCGCCCGCGCCGGCCCCTGCGCAACGGACACAGACCCGAAGGGCGGCGTCCGACGCCGGTTTGGGCGCCAACACTTTGAATTTCAGCACAACTTCAGTCGCCCAAACTCGTGGCCGGGTCGCCGCTTCGGCGATGCGCCCGGACTCTGCTCGCCTCAACTCTAAGTAGAAGCGTGCGCTAACCGTCCGTAATTAGTACCCCAGACCCCAGGTTCGCTCCGAGTTCCGGAACGGACCGGTTTGGGGTACGGAAAAAGACCCAGCAGTAGGAACCAAGGCCTGTGAATAAGAACCGGGTACGACCCGGATCGAACTAGCGGCCTTGGGTACTAGGGCTGAGCGGCGCTGAAAATGCCCCGACTATTTGCGGGGTTGTCCGTAGCGCGCGCGGACGGTCGTCCCTTGAAGCAGCCACGCCGCCGCCAAGCTCACCAGCGCCACGCCGCCCAGAATCACCGCCATGCGCACATAGGGCCTGCCCTGGATCATCCGCTCCTGTGCGACATTCCACGCGATCCATAGCCAGCGCGGCGAGCTCAACAGCAGCCCGCCAGCCAGCGCCTTGGGCACCCACGGCCGGCGATCCAACAGCAACAGCGGCAATAGGCCCACGCAAGCGGCAAAAAACCAGCCGCCAAAGCTCGTTGCGCTGCGCAATAGGCTGGCACCCAGCACGGCATAGCTCAGGATGGCGGGCAGCAGGCGAGGCCAGAGCATGGTTCAGTTCCCGGTGTCATCAATAGACATCCAGGTCGCAATATCGCAGGCCGCCTCAGCCAAAGCAAGCTTGCCACAGCTCCACCGCGGCTTGGCGGCAGTCTGGGTAGCGATCTTCGCCGCGCTTGGCCAGCAGACGCATCACCACGGCCACGGCGCCGTCGGGGATTCCCCGCTGTAGCTTGCGCGGGTCGGGCACGGGCTCTAGCACATGGGCGGCAAAGACATTGCCTTTGTGAAAGGGCACTTCGCCGGCCAGTAGCCGGTAGAGCAGCACGCCCAGCGCATAGGCATCGGTCGCGTGGGTGACCTTGCCGCCCGACAACTGCTCCGGCGCCATGTAGTACGGCGTGCCCAGCAGCAGCGATTGCTCGCCAAAGCCTTGGTCGGCGCCGCGGGCCAGGCCAAAATCAAACAGCTTGACCGTGCCGTCCGCCGCCACCAGCACGTTGTCCGGCTTGACGTCGCGGTGCAGGATCCCCTGGCTGTGGGCGTGGTCCAGCGCTTCGCACAGCTGGCTAAACACGGAGTAGATAAAGCTCATGTCCGGCAGGGGTTTGCCGGGCTGCAGGTACTGCGCCAGGGGTACGCCGTCGACAAATTCCATCGCGTACCACAGCACACCTTCTGCCTCACCGACATCGTAAATGTGCACGATATTGGCGTGGTTCAGGCTGGCGGCCAGGCGGACTTCGCGCTGAAAATAGCGCCGCGCCATCTCTGTGCCCAAGGTGGACTGCATCATCAGCTTGAGCACCACGTAGCGGTCCAGAGCGGTATCGCGGGCGCGATAGACAACGCCGTGGCCACCTTGCCCAAGGATTTGAAGGTCTTTGTAGCGCGACGCCAGCGCTCTCGGCACCCCCGCCGGCCAGTGTTGCAGCACCGGTTGGACCTGACCGTGGCGCAGCGCCACCCCTGGCTCCGTGCGCGGGTGCGGCGGATCGGCAGGGGTATGGCTGCCCAGGTGCGAGGAATGCGGCAGATGGGCGGCGTGCGGCTGCAAAGGGCCCAGGGGGTGCAGCGCTGGACTCGGTGGGTGCTGACCTGGGCTTTGCGGGTGCGGACCGCTTTGCTGTGGAGCCCAGGCGGCCACGGGCGCGTGCCCACCGGAGACGGTCCGCGCCCCAGAGGGAACCAGCGGCACCAAGCCGGACTCCGCCGCGCGAGCCACCCGCGCCCGGGCCACCTGAGCCATCAGCGCCTCGCGCACGCTGCCGTAGGCAAAGGTCTGCTCATCCAGGGACTTAGCTGTCGACGCCGGTGCGTCGATGTCCATTGGCTCTGGGATCGGCGGCGGGAGGGAGAGCTCCGGAAGCGCGGTAATGCCACCGGACAACTCTTCGAGCAGCAAATCCGGGTTGGAGGTGTGGTCCCATAGGCCCAGCTCAACGGCCTCCATGCGCGCTGTGACGGCGGAAAAAGGCGTCAGCGTCGGAAGCACCGCACCTGTGCCGGGATTGGTGCCGTGGCGTCCAGCCGCTTGATCTGTCGATGGAACTGAACCGGGTTGTCCAGTCAGCGCCTCCAGGAAGAACCCGGAATCGCTTTGGCCAAGGGCTCGGGCCGCAGACCCCGGGAGCGAGCCCAGAGCCGGCGTCTTTGGCTGGGTATGGGGTTGGGGCTGGGTATGGGGTTGGGGCTGGGTATGGGGTTGGGGCAGGGCATGGGCTTGCGGCTGGTCGTGCGGTTCGAATTGGACTGGCGCCTGGGATTGACTTGGGTTCATCAGGGGTTGGGCTGGCCCCCCCAAAGCGATCGGCTGGCGAATGGTGTCTGCGCGCGTAGAGACCAGCGGCACGCCCGGGTCGGTCCACTCGGCCGGCGCGATCTCCGCCACGGCGACCGCCGGATGCAGGCCCGGCACGCTGGCAGCGGCGCGGCGCCAGCCCAGGGCGGGGGCGAGCAGGTCTTGATCGGGGTCGGTCGCGGCATCGGCCATCCCGCCGGTCAGATCGGCCAGCTCGGCCAAGCTAGGCGCGGCGGCCATGGGCATGGCCAGCGGCTCCGTCGGTCGCTCCGTGTGGTCGGTCGGGGCCGCTTCGGCGGAGGCTGTGGCGGCAGGTACGGCAAATGCGGCTGCGGCAAAGACGGAGAAAAGATCATTCTCGTCGGCTGGTTCAGTAGACCCCTGTGGGCCAAGGTCTGCAGCGGGACCGGCGATCATGCGAGCCGCAGCTGGAAGCGGCACCGGCGTCTGGGCCGGCTCATGCAGGTCTGCTGCGGCCATCTCCGGCGCGGCGGCCGTTGCTTGGGGCGCGGCGACCGAGGTCGAAACCGCCCCCTCTGCCGATCCGCCTGCCATTTCGGCGATGAACGCCCCAGACAGCTTTCCGTTGCGGTCCAGGCGCAGCCAAGCGCTGCCGATGGGGTCGATCGGCAGGTCCCCCAATTCGCTCCAGCGCAGGTATTGGGCGGCAAACGCCCTCAGGGCCGCCGCACCAGTGCTGCTGCGCAGCGAATTCCAGCGCACGCCGCAGCCGGGCGGGGTCACGGCGCCGCGCGGGCTGGACCAGGCGACCTCGCCGCTCGCCTCGATCACGGGTCCTTCCGCTCCCTGGGGCCGCAGTTCCACGATCAGCTTGGCCCCGGCAGGTGGCGGATTCTTGCACGACAAGAACGCGCCGCCCCGGCTGATGCTGGTGCAAACCACTTCGCTGAAGCCGCCCGCAATCGGGCGCATTTCTCCAGTGATCAAGCACGGATAGCGCGCCTGTGAGCGGCGATCTTCCCACATCCCTAGACTCCCGAGGGCGATCGGCACCGGACGCCCCACGCGACCGGTCCTTTGAACGTACCGTAGACAGGCTCGATTGTGCGCTGGGGGCGGCGCTGACACAAGCGCCCGGGCTCAGGTCCAAAACCCCAGGCCTCTGACCTGCTCGGCGCTGGTCCCCTCGCAGGTCCAGGCTTGCTTTCAAGCGCTGCCGGCTCGGATCGGCGACCGCAACCTTGACCAACGGCCGACCGGACTCCACCATCCGCGCATGGACTACCCGCGCCACAGCCGAATCCGCGGCCACCGCCTCCAGCTGGACCTGCTGCGACGCCTCATCGCCGCCGGACGCCATGGCCACGCCTACTTGTTTGAAGGCCCTGAAGGGATTGGCAAACTCACGGTCGCCCGCGCCTTTGTGGGCCGCTTGGCCTGCTGGGGCGCTGCGGCCAGCGACGCGGATCCCTGCGGCCACTGCCGCTCCTGCGCGGCCTTGGAGCGAGATCAGCACCCCGATCTGAGCGTGCTGCTGCGCGACGGCGCGTCGATCAAGATCGATCAGGTGCGCGAAGCGGTGCAGCGCCTGCGCTATGAGCCCGTGGTTGGCCGGATCAAGGCGGTTATCATCGACGGTGCCGACACCCTGCGCGAAGAAGCGGCCAATGCCCTGCTCAAGACCTTGGAAGAGCCGCCCCCCGCTACGGTTTTTGTGCTTGTGACCTCAAAGCCGCAGGTGCTGCTCGACACGATTCGCTCGCGCTGCCAAGTGCTGCGCTTTACCGATCTCCCGGAAGCCGACATTGCCGCGCTGCTGGTCGCGGGCGGGGCGGACGAAGCGATGGCGCTCACCGCGGCGGCGCTGGCCCAGGGGTCGCTGACCCAGGCGCAGCAGCTCTGCGATCCCGGGCGCCTGGCGCTTGCCGACCTCGTCGCCGAATTTGCCCTGAGGTTGGGCGCTGATCCGCCGGCTGCGGCGGCGCCGTTTACCGACCGATTGATCGCCCACATCGGTGCGGCGTCGGGCGATGAGAAGGTCAAGCGCGAGCTGGGCCGCGATGATTTGGTGCTGGCGCTGGATGCCCTGCGCGCCGTGCTCCGCGACGTGCTGATGGTGCAATGCGGCCAGGACATGCAGCGCTTGCCTTACGCCCGCCATGCCCTGGCGCTGCGACAGATGGCGGCCCGCGTCGACCCCTCGCGTTTGGCCCGGGGCATTGAGCTCTGCCAGCGCCTTGAAGGGCGCTTGAGCCTCAATCCCAACACCAAGCTGGCCTGGGTCGCGCTGCTGGTGGAGCTGGGCACGCTGTTGCGGGGCTAGCAAGAGTTTAAAAAGTGTAGTTTCTGCAGGTCGTTAGGTAGGTGGTCACCCCATCGCCGCGCCGGCCAAATGGCGGCCTTCCCGGGCCTTCCAGGGCTATCGCAAGAAGCATGGATCTGCGGTTACAAGACGACCGCGCGGTCCAATTGGCCCCCTTCGTCACCCCCGCGGAGGCGGGGGCCCAGGCTAAAACCAAACCATTCGCCTGGGTTCCCGCC
>JBIKTV010000397.1:0-5437 GCA_044347905.1 Myxococcota bacterium | reverse complement strand
GCCGCTAAGTCGCCGTCGTCTAGGTGATAGCGCGCCAGCGCCTCCCAAACGCGCGAGCGCAAGGGCGCCTGCTGGATAAGCTTTTCCGCCTCTGCCTGGGCGCGCTGCAGCTGCCCCGCTTCAGCCAAGGCGGTCAGCCAATCGCCGCGCGTCTCCGCCACATCCAGCAGCTTGACCGCGGCGCCGTGGAGCTGGGCAGCGCTTTTCCAATGGTCCGCCGCGGCGAGGCGTTGGGCGCGGTCGCGCAGCAGCCTGGGCAGCCCCGGCCACCGCTCGGTGCAGCGCAGCAGCAGGCCTTGGGCGGCGCTGTCGGCGGCCATGTGGCTCCAGATCGCCACGCGGGTGCGGCAGGCGTCGACACTTTCATCTTCCGGAATGCGCTTTTGTGCGGTTGACCAGCTCTGCCAAAGCCGGTGGGCCTCCGCCGTTTGGCCAGCTTCATCCAGGGCGCGGGCGTGGGCGACCAGCAGGCTCAGCTCCGCCGGCAGGCGCGCTCGCCACGCTTGCAGCCGCGCCATGCGATCGCCCGCTTCACCGGCCAACATCGCATGGGCCAAAGCGATCTGCGGATCGGCCGGCAGCTCATCGACGCCGACCGCCAGCAACCTCTCGCTCAGCGCCGCGGGCATGGGCCAGCCGTGCCAGGCCATTTGAAGCAGCGCAGATGCGGGGGGACCCTGCAGCAAAGTCGCTTCGCGCCAGCGGATTCCTTCCACCGTATCGCTCGGGCGCGGCGGCGGCGCGGGCGGCTCCCCTGCCACTGCGGAAGCGCCCACCGGCAGGGCCACGCAGTCGATCGCCAGCGGCCGCCCGGCTTCGTCGACCACCTGCACGCTCAGCGGCAAGCTCGCCCCCGCCGGCGCCAGTTTGATCAGCAGGCGCTGCCAACCCGGCCGCAGAACCGCCGCCACCTCATCGACCGGGGGCAGCGGCGGCACCGCCGGATCAATGCCAAAAGTCTCAGGTTTTTCGCCGATCCCCGCGGCTCCAGCCTCGTTTGTCAGCTCGCCGCCCAGCACTTGGCCGCCCAGCCACAGCCGCGCAGGCCCATCGACCCCCAAGCGCAGCCGCACGCGCCCGGCCTGTTCGGGCTTCTGCGGGCGAATCCAGCTCTGTACGTAGATCAGCGCGTCATCCGGGCGGTCCACCAGCTCGTCCAGCGCCAGGGGCCGACCGGGCCGCAGGGCCTCCGCCGGCAGCAATTGCCAGCGCAATTCGCCATTGCGGCCGCGGCGACTGGCCTGCGGTGCGCTGATCGGCTGGGTCATCGCCTCCGATTCGACCTCGCCCACCCGGGCCAGCGCCGTGCCGTGCTCATCGCCAAAAGGCCCCAGCCAGCTCAGCGCGGTGACATAGCCCACGGTATCGCCGCGCGGCGCGCCCAGCGCATCGGCCAAACGCTGCACCACCCTCAGCGCCGGCGAGCCCAGCATCTCGCCGCGGTGCACCCAAGCGCTCTGCACGTCGGCGAGGGTCGCGCGCAATTCCCCAGGCGGCACCAGGGGCAGTAGCCTCGCCAGCTCCAGCGCCCCGGCCAGGCAGCGAAGGGGATCGGCGGTGCGCTTGCCGCTGGCCGTCAGTTGGGCCCTGAGCTGGGCCAGTCGCTGCTGTTCCACAGACTTAGCCGGCGGTTGCCCTCGCTCCGGCGCGGCCGCTTGCACCCCTTGAGTAAGCCCCGCCACCAGCGCGACAGCCGCCAGCATGTGCCAACGCATCAGCTGTCCCATCACCGCTTGAACGCTGATCATTTGGTCGCCGCCTTCAAGAATTCGCGGCGCTTGATCGCGTATTGGCGCAGCTCATCTAGGCGCTCTAGGTATTCCCCGGCCTGCGTGCGTTTGCGCGTGTCCGCCAGCAAGTCCGGACCGATGAGGCACAGCGCGTACTGAATGCGCGGCTCCATAAACGCCGGGTCCAGCATCTGCCCCGCCAGCCTCTCCACCCAAGCCGCCCACTGTTGGCGCCACGGCGGGTGGTCCAGGGCGCGGTACATCTGGTTAAAGAACCCCGCGTCGACCTTGTACGAGCCCTTGTCCGGCGGCAAGGCCGAGAAAATCGCTTCGTCAAACACGTCATTCTGCGGCGTCCACAGGTGGCCCCAGGTCAGGTCCAGGTCCCAGGGCAGCATCAAAAAGCGATCGTCCACGTGGGCCGGATTGCGGTACAGGTAGTAGTTCTTGCGCAGATGCTCTTGGTTTTGCAGCACGGTCATCACCGCCGCGTACAGCAGCCAGTCGCCGACCTTGATGTGGCGGTCCAGCTGGGCAAACAGCTTGGTATTGGGCAGTTGCAGCGTCTCTTCGATCAGGCTGATCAGATCGGCATAGGAGGCTTGGCCCAAATGCTTGGCAAAAACCAGGGGATAGTCGCTCTGGGGGTACAGCGGTGTCAGGCTGCCGCCCGGATTGGCCAGGGCAGTGGGCGGATCCGCCTCATACAGCACGCCGTTGGGGTTGAGGCCGCGCTTCTTGAGGTACAGCTCGTCGAGCCGCTCCACATGCAGCATCACCCCGTAATACTTGCCGTTGAGCCGGGCGTGGACAAAGCGCGTCTGCGGCGCCGGCAGCCAGGTAAACATGGCAATCGCCTGATAAGACAGCCAGGTGCGCAGCAAGGTCTTGTCAATGTACTCGCTGCGCAGGATCAGGTTCTCTCCGCCGTCGGCAAACTTGTCGCCCTTGGCGAGCTTGACGCGAAACGAGCGCTTGACCAGGTCCGAGCTCGACGCGCCGTGCAGGCGGATCTGCGCCCCCGTGTGCTGGATGCCGTCGATCTGGACACTGCACGGGTAGTAGGCGTGCTCATAGGGCTTGGCCATCATCTCGGCCAGTGCTTCGGGATCCATGGTCAATTGCACGGCGGGCAGGGCGCTGACATAAGCGTAGAACCAGTGCTGGCCTTGGCGACCGTCGGCCAGCGCCAGGCTGATCTTGTGCGGTCCCGCGGTGGCAAAGCGCACCTGCAGCGAAGCGCGGCCATCCACCAGCTGTGGTGCCTGCAAAATCTCTGTCCCTTCATCGGTTTGCAGTTGCAGCGGCCCGTTGGCATCGGCGTCAATGCTCGCGCCGCTGGGCAGGTAGACGTAGAGCGGCATCGTCTCTGTGTGGCCCACCGCGGCCATGCGCGAGGGGGTGTCGATGTTGATAAGACCAAAGCTTTTAGGCAGTTTTGGCACGGCAAACTCGCTGGCCAGCCCGGGCAGCGTCGGCGAGCACGCGGGCGGCAGCGGCCAGGCGTCCGGGGAGTCCAGGCCGTCGGCAAAGGGCTGCCCGGCGTCCACAGGCCACGGCGGCGGCAGCAGCGCATCGGCGTCGGTGCCCAGCCCATCGGCCGCATCGGAGTCCGCCAGCGCATCTTTGGCGTCGCTATCGCTGGGGTTGCCGGGCCCGCAGGCGCAAAGACTCAGCCAAACAAAGGTGGCCAGCAGGGGCCGCGTGAGGCTCCCAAAACTGGCCCAGACCTTGGGGAATTGCCGGCGGTGCCCCCGCTTTGCCCCACGCCCAAGGGCCGCGACAACAGCAGTCGCGCAGGTTCCCCAAGCGGTGGCGGCAACGGGCATGGCCTAGCCTAAAGGCCGCAGCGGGCCCACCGCCCCAAGATACTGCGGCCCCGACCCGGCGCAAAGGGGTGACCCCCTGAATGGGCGAGGATCCCAGAATCGGATCCACACCCGCCCGTCATCCCTTCGCGCGCTTGGCGCTACATGCCGACCTCCTGCAGGTCCAGGGCGTGCAGAATCCGCACGGTCGCCGGATTGTCCGCGCTCAGGTCGACCCCTTGGCGCTCTGGCGCGGCCGTCGCCGTGACCCCCTGCAGGGCAAACGGGCACAGGTACGGGCTGTCATAGCCGCGGGCCTTGGCAAAGGCGAGGTGGCAGCGCATCTCCGCCACCAGCTTGTCCACCTGTTCCGGGGCGCAGCGCAGGCGAATCCCCTGCGGCAGCTTCTCGATCGCCGTGGCAATGAGCGTAGGGCAGCTCCCGCGCTCGGCGGCCGTCAGCGCCTGGCAAGCCGCGTCTTCAAACGCCTGCAGCTTGATCGCGGCGATCTCGTGCTCCAGGGCGTGTTTGCGGTGCGCTTCCGCACGGCTCTGGTGCCCCTGGGTCGGATTGACCGTGATCAGCATGGTCGCCCGGCCTTCCTGCGGGCCCGCGGCCGGCAATTCATGGCGGCGCTCCTGGCGCGGATCGTAGGCAGCCTGCTGCTCCTGGGCCTTTTTGCGCTCCAGCTGGGCTTGCTGTTCGTGGCCACTGACCGTGGTTTCATCGACGGCCACCTGCGGGCTGTTGCAGGTCAGCAGCATCCACACCAGCGGTCCCAGGCCCCCAAGCAGCCAATTCTTGAACGAACCAATGGTTGTGCGGAGCATCCTCCACCTCCCTTTGGGCAGTTGCCCATTTGGAGTTCTGCAAAGAACGTGCCGACTAGCCAGTGGCTTGAAATTGCCCGGTTGGCCCAGGGGCAGCCGGCGTTTGCCCGCGGGGATCTCCGCAAAGTCGGGCTTTTTTGCCGGTGCAATCGCCCACAGAGGTTCAAGGACCGGGCCAAGAATTGACCAAAATCAAGAATTGTCAGGCGATTGACGCGCGGCGACCGCGGGGGTAGCCTCCGTGCGGGCCGGGGGGCCGGGCGCCGTGGGGGCATCGCGACCATGCCAGTATTCTCGCCACCGCCGCGCTTGCGGTCTGCACCTGCTGTGGACGCGCCCCGCGGCAGGCGGTTTGGGCCGCTCTTGAGCCGAATTCTGCTGCGACTGTGCCTCCTCGCTGCGTTTTGGGCCGCTCTCCTTGCCTCCCAGCCGTGCAGCGCTGAAGCGGCGGCGGGCCGGACCAAAAAGGCCGTGCTGCTGCTGTTTCCCTTCCAGATGGACATGTTGGGGAGCGAGCAAGTCGTCGCCGCCGCCCGCGAAGAGTTTGCCGCCGCGACCGACCTGGAGAGCGAGCTCTTCTTTGAGTTCCTGGACCTTCGGCGCTTTCCCGCCCCAGAGGCCACTGACCACTACTTCAAGCTTTTGGCCAGCCGCTATGGCGATCGCCGTGTCGACCTTGTGATCGTGCAGTCGCCGCGGCTGCTGGACCTGTGGCTGGCTCAGCGCCCGCAAATCGCCCCGTCGGCGCCGGTCGTGGCCTTTGACAGCTCTGCGCTGGACCGCAAAGCCCAGGTTTATCCGGCCGATGTGCTGATCATGGAAGGCGAGTACGATTTTGCCCGCTCGGTCGAATGGCTGCGGCAGGTCCGGCCCCAGACCCGCGAGATCGTCGTAGTGCACGGCGTGGGCGCGGATGACCAGCGCTCGCTCGTGCACAGCGCCTTGCTCAAGCGTCAACTACAGGGCAAGGTGCGGATCAGCGAGCTGTCGCAACCCTCCTGGCCGGCGATTTTGCAGCAGGTGGCCCAGTTGCCTGCCACGAGCGCCGTGCTCTACTTTCCGCTTTTTC
>JBIKTV010000396.1:0-5439 GCA_044347905.1 Myxococcota bacterium | reverse complement strand
GCTTGGGCTGGCAAAAGTCCCGTAGGTCGCACGCCAGAGGCCTGCTCGTACCCGGACTTACCCAAGGCGTACCCAGCCAGGCCGGGCGCCACGGGCCATCGCCGGCGCGCCCGCTTCTCGCACCATCGCCGCAAGGCGGCGATTCCCGTCCGCGCAGGCGGACGGGGCAATGACAGCCCGCCAATTCATTGGCTGGGTTCCTTTTTGTGGTGGGTTCACACCCTCGTTGCCGCGAACCTGACGGGCCAGAGACCCGCTTACCCGACCGCGCCCACCCCCGCGCGAGGGGCGAGGAGCCGCAAGGCCGGTGGCCTCCACCGCTTTTTGCCGGCCGCCAGCGGCGCCACAGCGTGGCGCCCGGGCGCGGCAAAAAGTCCCGGCCCGGTCGCCGCATCGGCGACGCGCCCAAGCCACCCCTCCTCCAGCGCATTCATCCAAGCACGCAAAAACGCTGGAGGCGGCGGATCTGGCAACACCCGCGGACTGGCCGACCACGCGGCGTGCGTGATATGCTACTGCGACTTGCCAAGGGAGGCTCCCGTGACTCTCGACCTCGCAACCCGCCGCCAAATCGCCCTGCGCGTTCGCCAGGCGGTGCCGCAAGTCCGCCAGGTGCTGCTTTTCGGCTCCCAGGCCCGCGGCGACGCCAGCCCTGACAGCGACATCGACCTCTTGCTTGTGGTGCCCGACGGCGCGGACCGCATCGCCACGGCGGTAGCCGCGCGCCGGAGCCTGATCGGCATTGGTTTGGGCTTCGATGTGCTGGTCCTACAGGCCGACGAGTGGCAGAAGATGCGCTCATCACCGGCGTGGTTTCATCGTCAGATTACCCAAGACGCTGTACGGATGGATGATGCAGCTTGAGCGGCCAGAAGTGCTTGCTTGGTGGGCGCTGTCCAACTCAGACATCCGCGTTGCCGCGGTGGTGGCCGAGTTGCAGCCGCCCGAGTGGCACCTGGTATGCTTCTTGGCCCAGCAAGCAGCCGAAAAGGCCCTGAAGGCGGCGATGGAGGCCGGCGGACTGCCCGTGCCGCGCACTCATGACTTGGTCTTGCTCGTAGAGAGGCTGCCGGCGCCAGCTGGCGCCGTCCTTGATGCTGCCCTACTGCTGAGCGCGTATGGCGTGGGGCCGCGCTATCCGAGCCCGGCTGGTTCGGCGTCGGAACGCGACGGACGCAATGCAATTGCGGCCGCCCAGGTACTTCGCGGCTGGGTCGAGGGGCTGCTCGCGTAGAGTATTCGGCCTTGTCGAGCTGGCTTGGCAGACTGGCCTTGGCCAGACCAAGGCACCAGCCGCTTGGTGATGACCGGCGTCTGCCCGGGCGACAGCGGAAAGCCTTCGCGAATCGCAAACGCCAGCACTTCGCGCCAGCCCCACCCCCGCGCGAGGGACGAGGAGCCGCAAGGCCGGTGGCCTCCACCGCTTTTTGCCGGCCGCCAGCGGCGCCACAGCGTGGCGCCCAGGCGCGGCAAAAAGTCCCGGCCCGGTCGCCGCTTCGGCGACGCGCCCAAACGCACAGCTCACTGCTGCGCTAACTGTTTGTTCGCTGGCATCTTTCTCCTGGCAGAACTCACCGGCTGAAAGGTCTTGATCTTCGCCTAGCCTTCGCGCAATTTGGCCGTGCGGCCGCCAGACGATGGACCGCACGCTGAGCGCCGCCCATGCCGACAGTTAGCCGGTTTTTCGGCATCATCATCCGCATCTACGCCAGGGAGCACGGGGTTCCGCATTTCCACGCGCACTACGGCGATAGTCAGGCCGCGCTGGCCATCGAGACGTTGAGCACACTTGAGGGCAGCTTGCCCAGACGCGCCCACGCACTAGTCTTGGAGTGGGCAGTTCAACACCGCGAAGAGCTTCTTGCCAACTGGCATCGCGCCCAACGCCATGAGCCCACGGTGGCGATCGCCCCACTGGATTGAGGTCGACATGTGGACAATCGTTGAACTGAAGGTGCTGGAGGGTAGCCGACTGTGGCTGCGCTTTGCCGACGGTTTGAGCGGCGAAATCGACCTGGGCCCAGACCTGTGGGGGCCTCTGGGCGAGCCCCTGCGCGATCCTGCGCTGTTCGCGGCGGTCCAGGTCGATGAATTCGGCGCCTTGGCTTGGCCGAACGGCTTTGATGCGGCGCCGGATGCCCTCTGGCAAGACTTGAAAGCACGACAGGGCGGAACGGGCTTGGCAGCCTAGCCAAAAGGCCGGCGAAGACCTGCAGACGTGGCGGCAGGCTTGGGGCACGGTCGACGCGAGCAAGCTGCGCGGGCCACAGCGCAAGCGGGCGCTGGAGGCGGTGGCGGCGCTCAAGGCTGAGGTCGCGCAGCTGGAGGCCGAGCCGGCGGCTGGGCAGCAGTAGGCGGGTCCCGCTCCGCAGGCGGAATTCACGACGGCCCATGACCAGGAGTCCAGGCTACCGCCGCCCTGGGAGGATCCGTCAGATAGCGCAACGCCTTGCGCCGGCTTGCGCTGAGTCCCGGAGGGACTTCTTGACCCAAGCGCGTGGACTTCAGTCCCGCGCCCCTCGAAGCTGCAAATACCCATCCGTTTCAGGTTGATGGGCTTGTGGGCCGGTCGGGCCAACGGGCCGCCCGGGCGGTGCAGGGCGGGGCCCAGGCGGCTAAAGCCACGGGCAACAACAACAAAGCCCGGCCTCCGCCGGGCTGGGCGCGGCTTGGCCCTGGGCATGTTCGACGCCAGACTGTGCTGCACGGGCCGGCCCGCCGACAGGTCACGGCTTTCCGCGTTCCAAGCCAGCCGCGGCCGGTGGGGACGGCTTGGGGTGGTCTGAGCGGTTCACTGCTCTCGACGCTGTGAACCGCTGCGCCGCGCAACCCGCAACCGTCGAGAGCCAAATCCGACTGCGCCGACCTACTCTTTGACTTCGACTGAACTTCCCGCCAGCCCCCCCCCCCGCGCGAGGGACTAGGAGCCGCAAGGCCGGTGGCCTCCACCGCTTTTTGCCGGCCGCCAGCGGCGCCACGGCGTGGCGCCCAGGCGCGGCAAAAAGTCCCGGCCCGGTCGCCGCATCGGCGACGCGCCCAAACCGCGCTCCAACAGCCCCAAATGCTGCCCCTCTCCGGCCGACGACGGCACCCCCCGGGCATCCCTTGCACGGCGCCCCGCAGATCCCACCGCTCGCTCGCGCGTCCAAGACGGGCTGCCGCACTGCCGCGCCACGGTCGCCCCATGTACCAGCCCCGTCCAATTAACCAGCCCCGTCCAATTAACCAGCCCTGCCCAATTCACCAGCCCTGCCCAATTCACCAGCCCCGCCCAATTCACCAGCCCTGCCCAATTCACCAGCCCTGCAACGCCCCTACGCCGCCGCTGTGGTTGACCGCTCGGGCGCTTCTGTTGGCCGGTTGGGCCCTGCTGGCGCTGTTTCTGCTGCTGGAGCCGGTGCTGGGCCACGCCGCTCAAGGGCGGATCCCCGCGGTGGATCGCGGCATCTATGGCGATTTGGACGCCAAGGTGCGCCTCTCTCAGCCCAGTTGGCTGGCGGTGCAGCGCTGCCGGCGCGCTGGCCTGGACCTGCAGCTGGTGCTGGGCGCGCTGGTGTTTGCGACCCCTGCGGAGACCGGCGCGGCGCTTCCTGCGTGTCCACCGCTGCTGGATAGCGACGGCGACGGCCTGGCGGATCCGTGGGATATCCTGCTGGGGGCCAAGAAAACTGCCCTGGATGCGGCGCCTTATGGCAGCCCTTATCGCACCTTGGCGTATCCGGGGGGCGACGTGCCGCGCGGCGAAGGGGTGTGCACGGACGTGGTGATTCGCGCGCTGCGCAACGCCGGCATCGACCTGCAGGTGCTGCTGCATCAAGACATTGCCGCGGCACCGCAGGCTTATCCCATGGTGCGCAAGGCGAATCCGCATATCGACCATCGGCGGGTCAAGACGCTGCTGCCGTTTTTTGTGCGCCACTGGCACGCCCGCGACCCCAGCTCGGCGCGGCTTGGCGACTGGCTTCCCGGCGACATCGTGTTCATGGACACCCTGGCGGCGCGCGGGCCCGACCACATCGGCGTGGTGTCAGACCAGCTGGGCCCGTCGGGCAAGCCATTGATTGTCAATAGTTGGACCGACGGCTACAGCACCGCAGAGATGGACCTGCTGGCCTTTGTGCCGGTGACCCATCGCTTTCGCGCGCCGCAAGACATGGCCGGCGATCTGGCGCAGGTGCAGCGGCAGTTGGGCTGGCAGGTGCCGGCGGCGACGCGGCAGGTGGTGCTGGTGCGGGCCGCCCACGCTGCGGCTACCCAGGGCACGCTGACGCGGTGGCAGCGCCGCGCGGGCGATTGGCAACAGGTGGGGGCGCCGGTGGCGGTCGACCTGGGCCGCGCAGGACTGGCCTGGGGGCGCGGGCTGCTGCCGCAGGCTTTGCCGGCCAAACGCGAGGGCGACGGCCGCTCGCCGCAAGGGGTCTTTGCCCTAGGGGTGGCCTTTGGCCGCGACGCCAAACCCGCGGGGGTGCAGTGGCCGTGGCAGCGCGCTCAGGCCGATGACCGCTGGGTCGACGATCCCGCCTCGCCCCTGTACAACCGCTGGGTTAAGCAAGGGCAATTGGCCGGGGCAAGCGCTGAGGTGCTGGCGCGCGGCGACGGCCTGTACGACCTGGCCCTGGTGGTCTTGCACAACGCCCAGCCGGTGCAAGCGGGCGCGGGCAGTGCGATTTTTCTGCACCTGGCCAGCGGGTCGCCCACGCAGGGCTGTACGGCGCTGCAGCGCGGCGATTTGCTGACCTTGCTCCGCTGGCTGCGGCCGGGCGACCAGCCGTTGCTGGTGCAGGTGGCGGACCCTCTGTAAATTGCTGGGCCGACTTGGCTGCGGCGATGGGCCAAATCAGCGGTTGGTCAGCTCCGAATTCGCTTCAAGAATCTGGGCAAAGGCATCGGTGCTCGCCGCCGAGTGGCCCTTTTGCATCAAGACCTTGTTCAGCGCCGTGGCGCGCTCGTCGGTAGGCAGCCGCGAGTAGCCGTTGTCGATCAGGTCCTTGGAGGCGGTCTTGGCGCCGTTGCCCTCTAGGTCGATGCGGGTGGCCTTGGCCAGGGCGTCGGACTCGCAGGCATCGATAATCATTTCTAGATGATAGCCGCGGCCCACCGCATTGCGCGCCTCGCCCGCCAATTCGCTGTGGGGCAGGACGTCGGTGATCTTTGTCGTGGCCAGGCTGCGCATCGATTGCACCCCCGGCAAGCCCGCCTTGATGCCGTGGCCGGTGTAGACAACCGCAAGCTCGTCGCCCCCCACCAGGTCTTGGCCGCGGCCGACCAAGGCCTTGCGCAGCCCGGTGGCGTTGAGGTTCTGGTGGTGCTCGACCTCAAAGCCGCGCTCCTTCAGCGAACCGGCCATCGCGCTCGCATCGGCCGCGGCGCCGGGTAGGTCTTCGAATTCAGATGAGAACCCGGCGGGGGCTTCGGCGTCGACGTAGTCTGAGTTGCCCA
>JBIKTV010000003.1:0-44219 GCA_044347905.1 Myxococcota bacterium | reverse complement strand
GCACACCGCGCAGGACGTCCGCCGCCACAGCGCGGCCTTTGCCTGGCCTCTGCAGAGCCGCGACACCCAGGCAGCCTTGGCCACAGCCGATCCACACCAGCGGGCCTTCAACCGCAGCGATCTGCCCCGGCTCGGCTTGCCGATCGGAGAGCTGCAGCCCTTCCGGAAACACCTTCCAGTCCTCTCCTGGGGCCAGCAGGCTCGCAAAAAACGCTCCCGGCCACGGCTGCATCGCCCGAATCTGGCAGTGCAACTCCTGGGCGCTGCGCCGCCAGTCCAGCCGCCCTTCGCCCTTTTCGATCGGCGGCGCCCAGGTCAGGCCCTCTGTGCCCTGGGGCTGCGGCTGCAGCGCGCCATTCCACAGGTCCGCCCAGCGCTTCAGCAGGAGTTGAGCCCCCGCCGCGGCCAGCTTGGTCTCCAGATCCGGCGTGGTATCGCTTTCTGCTATGGGCACTTCTACGCGGTCGAGCACCGCACCCGTGTCCAACCCGGCGTCCATCTGCATCAGACACATGCCGGCGTGCGAGTCCCCCGCGGCGATCGCCCTGGCAATCGGCGACGCCCCACGCCAGCGCGGCAGCAGCGAAGCGTGCAGGTTGATGCAGCCCAGCTCCGGGACGTCCAAGACTTCTTGAGTCAGAATGCGGCCATAGGCAACCACGATCGCCAGACGCGGCTTTTTCTCGCGCAGCCAAGCCGCCAGGGCACCATCGCGCACTTTGAGCGGCTGGTACACCTCAACCCCGCGCTGCAGCGCCAATTCCTTCACCGCAGGGGCTTTGAGCTGATTGCCGCGGCCGGCTGGCTTGTCAGGCTGGGTCACTGCGCCCACGACCTCAATGCCCGCGTCCAGCAAGGCGCCAAGCACCGTGGCCGCCAGAGGAGGCGAGCCAAAAAACACTACCGCCATGCGCTGTTCCTCCAGCAGATGCCGCCGCAACGCCTACTGCGACACCACCTGGGGCTCGGCGCGCTTGGCTCGGGCCGCCTTGGTCCTGAACTGCTTGTCTTCAATCTCTTCGCGGTTGTTGCGCATGTAGTCGCGCAGGGCAACGCGGCGCTTGAGCGGGCTCAGCCGGTCCAAGAAGGTGATGCCGTCCAAGTGGTCCATCTCGTGCTGCAAGCAGATCGCCGCCAGACCTTTGGCTTTAATTTTCTGCTCTTGACCGTGGCGGTCCTGATAGGCCACCTCAATGTCATTGGCGCGAATCACCGGCTCATAGAGGTTGGGGAAGGACAGACAGCCTTCCTCGTACTTCACCTCGCCGCGCCGGGACAGAATCCGCGGGTTGATCACCTCAATCACCCCGGTGCGCTGGCCTTCGCCATCGGGCACGTCCATCAGGAACAGCCGCAGCACCTCGCCCACCTGATTCGCCGCCAGCCCCAGACCTTCCGCCTTGGCCATGGTCTCAGCCATATCGTCCAGCAATTGGTGCAGCTCCGGACCAAATTCGGTCACCTCGCGGCCGCGTTCTTTGAGCACCGGGTCGGGGTAGGTGCGAATTTCCAGCAACGCCATCGGTCCTTCTCCTATCCAGCTCGGCACGGGCCTTTGCGGCTCGCGCGGCCTAATTCGTTTTGGCCTTGCGGGCTTTCTTGGGGGCCGCTGCAGCCTCCGCGCCTTGCTCGGCCACCGGTTCCGCGGTCTCTGCCGTAGGAGCCTGTTCCGCCGCCTTCGCTTCAGCCTGGGCCCTGGCGAGCTCATCCGCCGCCTTGTTGGCCGCCAATTCCTCTTGCGCCTGGTCTAGTTGCTCGCGCAGTTCGGCGATGTGGTCTTCCAGATCGCGCATGGACCGGCGCATGTGGGCCATGTCTTCGCGCGTCACCAGCTCCAAGGTCGCCGCCAGATCCTTGACCCGCGTCTCCAACAGCTCGCGAGCCCCAGCGCGCATGTTGATCGCCGTCACCACCACATGCCGCAGCTCAGCGCTGTTCAGCACGCGCATCGTCGCCTCTGAGGCCAGCACTTTTCCGACCTGTTTGGCCGCGATATCTTTAAGTAAATTGAGCATTCCTCTTCCTCGCCGGCCCGTGCGCTTCGCGGGCTCTATGCCTCGCGCCGATCACGTGCCGATTGTCCATGGCGTTGGCCAATCTCAGAAGCAGCCGCAGGCCGCAAAGTCCGGGCAGCAATCGCCCGCCGTCTGGCAGAAATCGTCGCAGTAGCAGCTGCCCTTGCCCGCGCCGCCGCACATGCTTTTGCAGGTCGCCGCGGGGTTCTTGCCGCACAGGCTGCCCGAACCGCCGCCGCCTCCGCCGCAGGCATTGGCATAGTCGGCGCAGCAGTCGCCGGCGCCGGTGCACGCCGTGTCGCAGTAGCAGCCGCCGGGCGCTTGGCCGTTGCAGTTGCCCACGCAGCTGTTGGCGCCGCCGCCCCCACCGCCGCCGCCGCACACGCTGGCGTAGTCGCTGCAGCAATCGCCGCTGCTCGTGCACATATCGTCGCAGTAGCAGGCGCCCGTGGCCGACTTGCCGCCGCAAGAACCCTTGCAGGTCTCCGCACCGCCGCCGCCGCCGCACGTGCCGCAATCCGCCGGGCAGCTAAGGCAATTCTCTGTAGCTGCGCAGACTTTGTCGCCACAGCTGGGTGTGGTGGGGCACTTGCCGCAGTCCGACGGGCAATTGCCGCAGGTCTCGGTGACTTTGTCGCACATGAAGTCGCCGCACTTACCGGTGCTGCCGCCGCCACCGCCGCCGCCGCCGCAAACGCTCTTGTAGTCGCCGCAGCAATCGCCAAAATCGACGCACGTGTCATCGCAAAAGCAGCTCCCGTCGGCCGGGCCAGAGCCGCAGACGCCCGCGCAACTGCCCGCGCTTCCGCCACCGCCACCGCCGCCGCCCGTGGTGCAGCCAGCGATCTTGGCGTTGTCGCAGTAGCCGCCCTTGCAGCTGTCGCCGGTGCAGTCATCGCCGTCGTCGCACTCCAAGTTGATTTGGCACTTCTTGCCGGTGCCGACCACGCTGTTTTGGCAGGTGCCGGCAATGCAGCTGTCGGTCGTCGCACTGTTTTGGTCGTTGCAGTCGGCGTTGGTCGTGCAGCAGCCGCTGTTGCTGGGCTGGTGGCTGCACTGGCCGGCGGTGCACTTGTCGGTCGTGCAGTCGATCTGGTCGCTGCATTCGGCGTCGCTCTGGCAGCAGCCGGCGCCGGCCGTGTGCTTGCATTCGTAGTTGTCGCAGCTGTCCACGGTGCAGGCGATGCCGTCATCGCAGCCGCTGGCGTCGCTGCAGCAGCCTGCGCCCGCCGCGCTGTAACTGCACTTTCCGCCTACGCATTTGTCCACGCTGCAGCCCAGGCCGTCGTTGCAGCCCGCATCCGTCGCGCAGTCGGTCATGGGGTAGACACAGCGAAATTCCGCGCACTTGCCACCGGGCGAAGCGAGGCAGTCGCCGTTGCTGGCGCAGCAGCTGCTGTCGGGCTTGTTGGGGTCGTTGTACTTGCTGTAGCTGCAGGTGCCGTTCTTGCATACGTCGGCGGAGCAGCTGTTGTCGTCCTTGCAGTCCTTGGTGCCCGTGCAACCGCAGCCGGGGCCGGGCGATTTGGGGTGGATGCAGCTGCCGGCGACGCATTTGTCGACCGTACATTCCACACCGTCATTGCACTCGCTGTTCAGCGTGCAGGCCTTGCCGCCGGTGCTGCCGCCGTCCAAAGCCGCGTCGCTCTTGGCGATATCGCCGGCCGCGCTGCTATCCGAGCCGGATGGGCCGCCGGCGGAGTCGCTGCCGCCCGTGCTGGCGTCGCCAGCGTCTTTGCCAAAACTCGTCTGGCTTGTGACGCACTTGCCGCCCACACAGGGCAAGCCCTTGCAGTCCGCGACCGTGGTGCAGGTCTTGGCGCTACAGACGTTGAACGAACAGGTCATCTCGTCGGGGCAATCGCTCTCTATCGCGCAGGGAATGGACGCAGAAGCCGTGCCTCCGCCCGCCGATCCGCCGGAAGCGCAGCCAACGAGGCCGGCCAAGCTGATCGAGGCAGCAAACAACGCGCGCAACAGGCTGGGAGCAGAGGGGCGAGTCATGTTGGTCTTCCACTGGGCGCTACCTGTGGCGCAGCGTCCAAACCGATCAGCATAGGGGACACTGCGGGCCAGAGCAATACGAATCCGCAGGCCTGGACCGCGACATGCAGTCGGGAGGTGCGCAGGCCCCCATCAAAGAGGCAGCAGAGCGCAAGCAGGCAAGAGGCGGCACGACACAGCGTCAGCGGGCTCGAGCTGTGGCGGGGAGAGCGGGAATCAAGGGCAGGGCAAACTCCAGCGCGAATCAGAACTTGCCGCTGGCAGAGAACATCAGGGTCATGCCGCTGATCTGGGTCGCGCGCAGGCGCTGGCCGGGCTGGTCGACGGACCACAGGAACACGGGGCTGTACTCGTTCTGGCCATTCTTGTTGAATTGCTGAACGTTGGCATTGCCGTCGAGGTCCTTGCCCACTTCGCCAAAGGTGATGTAGTGCGGCGTCTCGCTCATCCAGCCGAGCTTGGCGCTGAGCTGAAAGTACTGGATCGGCTGGTAGTGCAGTGCCGCCCAACCGCTGAACCGCGCGTAGCTTTCCACTTCGGTGATGCCGTCGCTGTGGCGCGGCTTGCCCGTGACGGGGTCGACCTCGGAGCGATCGTACAGGCCCGTGCTGCAACCCTCGGACGGCTTGCACGGGTTGCTCGGCGAGGCGAGGGCCTCCCAGATTTCCGAGTACTCGCGGCCGCGGGCGATGTAGTCAAAGCCAAAACCGCCTTCGATTTCAAGGCGTTCGTCCTTCTTGAGATTCTCCCAGGGCACCAGCGTCAAGCCAAAGTTGGTGCCGCCGGTCATGCCGGGGGCGACGGTCTTCTGGGTCTGGCCATGGCTGACAAACAAGCCGCTGTCGGCCCCTGAGCGCAGGGGCGTAAAGTGGAAGTTCACAAACGGCTCAATGACCTTGAGAGCGCGCCGCGAAATCGTCGTGAAAAGCGTCAGCTCGTGCAGGCCATAGCCCACGCCGCTGTTGCTGGCGGTCATGGCTGTGCCGGTGGGGGCGGTGTACTCCACGCCAAACACCCAAGTGGGGTCGCCGGAGTCGCGAAAGTAGTTGAACGGCGCCCACTTCAGCCCTAGCTGTAGGTCGCCCAAGCCCGAGCGGCTGGTGGACTGGTAGGGCACCTTGAACAGCGCCTCTTTGGGCGAAGGCGGCAGAATCGTCGAATTGGCCTTGCTGACGCCGGCGGCAAATTCGTGTTTCCAATCATCGCCTAGCACCACGGGGATGACGCCGTACAGCTCAAGGTCTTTGTACAGACCGATGCGCACGTCGATGTTCAGGGTGTTGCGCACCCGCTCGTACTCGAGCTCTTTGGCCAGAACAAAGCCGTTGCCGCCCGGGCAGTTGGTCCCCAGGACGTCATTCTTTAGGCAGCTCTGTTGCCGGGCGATGGTGGACTTGCGCGACTCGCTGGCAAAGCGCAGGCGCACGGAGCCGTCAAAATCGTCGCCATTGTCGTCGTCAAAAGCGTCAAGGACATCTGTGACTTCAACGGCTTCCGCGGGTGCCGCCAGCCCAAGGGCGCCGCAGCTAGCCGCCAATACCAGCAGCCGGCCAATCGCAGAGCAGTGCGCACGCATCATCGGGGCCTCCCAAATCGAGCGAGGACGCGGCCAACCGCCGAACCTCAGACGCCGCGAGGATAGCTGCAAGCCCCCGCTCCGGCAAGGGGCGCCGGCTCGGCACTTGCCGTCTTGGGCCTACGCAGAATACTTGCAGGCCGCAAGGGCGTGGCGAGGTCTCAGCGCAGCAGCTTGGCCGACACTTCCTTGGCCACGCCAGCGCCGATGAGGATACTGCGGCGGGTCAGGGTCAGCGAACCTTGGTCGCCGCTGGTGGGGCGCAGGCGCAGCGCCGCGGGCACGGGCACGCCGCCGCGGTCTTCCAGCTCCAACCACTCGCCATGGGCCAGGCGTTTGCCATCGCGATCGCTCACTTCCATGAGGGTCCAGCTGGCCCAGCGCTTGTGGACGCCCAGCTTGCCCGGCGCCACCCCCGCGGAGGCTTTGTAGCTCGGCCGGCAGCGGATGACCCCGGCGTCGCCAAATTCGCCTTCCAGTTCATAGTCGTATTCGCCCACTAGGTCGCTGAGCGCGAACAGCAGCAGCGGCAGTTGCAGGCCGGGTATCACCTGGGCGAGCTTGGCGGGCGTGGCCAATTCTGCTTTGCTTCCGGGGAGTCGGAGCCAGAGCTTGCTGCCGTCAGAGACCACGCCGGTCCCCGCCAGCTGCGGCGGCGAGTCAAACCGCACCATCCACCGTCCAAGCGGCGTGGCCACAGCTTTGCCCGCGACCGAGTCCTGGGCCTTCGCTGCAGGTACGGGCAACCTCAGCACAGTCAAGCGCAATTCTATGGGCGAACCGCCGGTACCTTTGAGCGGCACCAGAGGGTGATCGGCAGGCAGGCTGACGGCGTACTCGGCCTGCCAGGGCTGGGGCGCAGAGCCGCGGCGCGCATCGGCCAGCATTGCCGCCGGACCGGCCCTGCGGAGATCCAGCCAGTCGCGGGCTTGGGACTGAGGCGCAGCAGCCAGCGACACTGCCCAGCTGCAGAGCAAAATCCCCAAGCGCTTGGCGCGAATCAAGGCGTGCCGACCTTGTTCAGGTTGACCTGCACCTTGCCGACGGCTTCCGTCGAACCCGTGTCTTCGCCGCTGGTCAACAGGTAGAGGCCGCCGCCGATGAGCGCTGCGCCGCTGGCCACCGCAGTCCAGAACCACCACTGCGAAGTGATGGCCTTTTTCTTGGCTTTGTCGTCGTCAAACAGCGGCGCGTTGGGGTCGATTTGCTCCGTGCCGGCCTTGCGCCCCGCGCTCTGGGTGACTACCGACTGGCGAAGGTCCAGCGGCAGGGTGCTCACATCCGCGCCCAGCTTTGCGCCGGTCAGCTCCGCGACAAAATTGCCCAGGCGATCAAAGTATTTCTCATCCTTGTCGATCGCCTGCTCGACTTTGCGGAACACGCCATCGGCGCCCAGAAAATAGCCCGACAGCGTGGTGGCCTTTTTGCCGTCTGAGGCCGGCCGCACCACCAGCATCTGATCGGCGCCCAGCTGATTGCGCAGCTCGCGCATGCGATCTTCGACCACGCTGGGCTGCTTGAAGTTGGAGGCGAGGACGGCGCGACCCTGCTCCAAGTCGGGGCCAAAAGTGGCTGGCTTGAGGTCAAATTCCGCCGATCCCGGCTTGCCCGCCGCGACCTCAACGAAGCGCCGCTCAGCCACCATTCCGCCCAACTTGACGGTGATGCGGTGACTGCCGGCCGGCAAACCGCTGGCTTGGGCCGTCCCCGCGCCGCGCCAAATGCCGTCGATCCAGATGTCGGCCTTGCCGCCGCGCACTGCGACCTTGATATCGGCCTTGGCTCCGCCGTTGACCGACGAAGACACCTGGCTGTACAGGTCCTTGGCCTGCGAGCCGTAGGCCGAATACTCCTCTTCCGTCTGCCCAGGCATCAGCACCAGCGACTTGACCAGGGTGTCGCGAGCCGGAATTAACTCGCCCACCGCCAGCAGTGCCAGGGCCTGCGCCTTAAAAAGCCGGGCGTACAGCCGCTCATCGCCGGCCATGGGCGCGTCTTTGAGCTTGGCCACCGCGACCTGGAGGCGCTCTTGGGCGCGCTTTGGGGTCCGCAGCAACAGCGCGCGCAGGGCGTCCTCCACCGCAACGGCCGCCTGCTCTTCCGCTTCAATGCCCACCAAAGGGGAGAGCTCAAACGTCCGCACCGTATCGAGGCGCGCCGACGCTTCGCTCAGCATGCGCTCCAGGGCCTCCGCGTCGTCGCCGCCCTTCTTGGCCAGCGGCACCACGATCACGGCCAGGGTCGAGTTGACCGCGGTCTGCGCTTGGGCCGAAGCCAAGTACTCGCGCCCGCCGATCATCGACCAGAAATGCGGATCGGTCACCGTCGACGCGGCCACAAGGGCCAACAGAGCCCGGGCAGAGCGGCGGCGCAGGGTGGCAAAAAGGGCGGGCTGGTGCATGGGATGGCTCGCAGGGTTATGAAATTGCTGGCAAATCATACTTGTGGGCAGGGTTGCAGTCGCGGCGCTTGGCCCGGTGGCCAGGCCCGGAGCGTTCCCCTGCTAGTTGGGCAGCAGGAACTTGGGGCAGTAAATGTCGGCCGTCGCGGCTTGGGTCGACGACAGTCCGCCGGCGCCCAGGACCGAAGTGCCGCCAAACATGAGCACGCAATCATTGCGCAGGGTTAGACCGCTGTGACCGCCGCGCATTACAAAGCTCTTGGCCGCGGGCAGGGCTACTACCGCTGGGAGCTTGGCCTTGTCGACGGTCAGCTTCGTGTCGTCCACGTAGAACGGCCCAGCCGAGGGCAGGGTAAAAGCTTGCATCGTCTGGCTGACCTGCTGGGCGTGGGCAGAGAAGCCACCGCTCGTGACGACATGGCCGGTACCCGCCAGATTGGACTGATGAAAATACACGCCTTTGCTCAGGCCGGGCACCCGAGTGGTCAGGATGCGGCCCTTGGTCGACTCCGTGGCCTCCTTGAGCGAAATGCGGAAGACGTCATCGGCCTTGGGCGCCAGCCAAGTCTTGGTCTTGGGGTCGTAGCGCACGCCGCCGATCGACAGAAAGTGGTAGTATTCTCCGCTCTTCTCCGTGGTCTTGCCGATGCGGGTCAGCGTGGGGAAGAACAGCGGAAAATCGGTCGGGAAGTCTCCCTCCAGCTTGTAGTCCGAAGAGAATTCGCCGGTGCCGGGTTCGGTCGACTCCTTGAAGCGCTCCGCGTGCTTGATCGCCGTGGTCAGCTGGTTGCCCGGATCGTAGCCCTGGTCGATGGTCGTGCCGCCCCAGATCAGGTAGCGGTTGGTGCCGTTGCTGGTTGGACCGATGTAGGCCACCGCCGAGCCCGCGCGCACCGCGTTGAGCTGCAACGTGTTCTCCGCCGCGACAAACTTGCCGGTCTTTTGACCCTGGGTCCGCGTCGAGTTGAACAAGTCCGACTTGGCGTAGTCGTCGCTGTTGGAAATCGGCCACGGCGCGCCGCCCAGCGCCACCACATAGTCGTCCGTCAGGGCAATCAGGTTGGGAAATACCCGCTTTTTGGCGTGCAGGCCGTTGTCGGCGCCGGCCATGAACGTGTCCGTGGCGACATCGTAGACCTCATAAGACAGGCTGGTTCCGTCGGTCACGCTCCACATCGGCGGGGCCGAACCGTCCGCAGCGATGCTCATCTTCTTAGCGCCGCCCACCACCAGCACCTGATTGAGCTTGGGCAGGTAGATCATCGAGTGACCGGCCCGCGCCTCTTTCATCAGGCCCTTAGCCCGGGCAAAAGCGCCCGTATTGGGGTCAAAAATGTACGCGGCGTCGCTAGGTGACTCCAGGCGGACCAGGCCGCCATCCGGCGTGGCGTTAGTGAAACCGCCGGTGATGAGCACGCGGCCGTTGTCCATGACCACAGACGAACTAAACAGCGCATTGGCCATGTTCTTGGTGCCGACGCAAGTGAAATTCTCCACTGCCATCAAGGCCATATCCAGCGAGGTCGTGTCATTCTTCTTGATGTTGACGCCGGTGCGCCGGCCAAACCACTGGGCCGTTCCGCCGCCGCTGCCAAAGCCCATCAGCGTCACTTCAAACGGACTGCCCGCCTTGATGTCACTGAAGACCAGGCTGCTTTTGCCCGTGCTGTACGAAGCGGTCGGGCTCGAGCCGGCGACGACCAAGCCGTTGGCCCCGGGTTCACGCACCACCAGCTTCAGGGTCTTGAGGGCGGCAAACGGGTCGGCCACTTGCCCGCCGCAGGTCGCCAGCGCCGCCACCTGGGTTGCCACGCCGCCGGTCTCTTGTGCGGGCAGGTCCTGCGATTCGCAGCCGGCCAGGACGGTGCCCAGCAAGGTCAACATCGCCGTCGCGCTCGCAATGACTGCGGGGGCGGCCGACTGGCGGCGGAGAAGGGCAGAAAAGGGCGAGCGCATCATGGACTCCCTGTGGGCGAGGTCGCAGTCTAGGCCCGCTTGACGGTCGGGGCCAGGGGCAGAAACAGGTCAGGTTCAGCGGCTTTAGCAGGTCAGGTTCAGGTCAGGAGCGATGCCGGGGGGGCTCTCAAGCGGCGGTTGGCGCAGGTGTGGCCCCGGTCGATCCCAGCTAAACGCGGGCTCAGCCTATCAGAAAGGCGTCAAGAACACGATCTTGTCGGTGCCATCGGCCGGGCCAACCGTGATCGGCGGGGGCGACTGCCGCGGGTCCGAGGTGACCACGTAGTACATGGTCCCATCGTCGCGGTAGGCGGTGCGGCAGATCACAAAGTCCGGCTTGGGCGGCTCGACCAAGTATTTTTTGACATTGGTTCGCACGCGTTGCCAATAGTTTTCGCGGATTTCGCGGACATTCTTGGTCGAAGGGAACAGCGCGGCAAACCGGGCAAAGCTCTCTTCGCCGTCGGGTTCCTGCGCTACCTGGTACATGCGCCAAATGACGCCCTCTGGACCGGTGGGGCCGGTGACGCGCTTGTTGAGATCGCAGAGCCCGCCCTTTTGCTTGAGCTGGTTAGAAGAAACCGTCTGCTCTGCGGCCTTCTTGGAGTCGCCGACGGCGTGACTGGCGCCCACCGTCGTGGTCGGCCGGCAACCGCTGCCCGCTGCCACACTCACAAGCGCCGCCAGGACCAGCGCCGCCCAGGACGATCGGTGCCTCAGGCGAACGGGCCCAAAAGCGCTGGCGGTTGGGGATTGGCAGCGGGGGGCCCAGGTTGGCATCGGCAGCTCCTTCTGGTCTATCTGCGCCGGCGTGGCCCGCCTGTGGTGCGGATCGAACGCCCAAGGTCAATTTGGGCACGGCAGTTGTGCGGGCAGCGCGCCCGGCCCTGCGACCATGGCCCAACCGCAGGTGATTGGGGAGCCTAGCACGCCGCCCGGCCAAGCTCTACCCCCAGAGACACCGGTGGGTGAGGATCCAAAAAGGGGGGCCAGGGCTCGCCGCGGCCCTTCCGGCCATGGAAGCAGAGACTTCAGCCAGATTGACCGGGCCACCAGGGCGACATTCTGCGGGGCCGGAGCGCTTGTGGCGTTCCCAATAGGGAGTCAGGCCAGGTTTTCTGGGGTCTTTTCTTGACGCCTCAATTGGAGCCGCGCCCACGGCAAGGTCGGCGTTGGCTTGCTCGCAGGTCTGCTTCTGCTATGCTGCACAGTTGTCCGACAGCGGTTCTCCAAAGAGGCCGTTGACCCGGAACGCGATCCGCTTGCCCGGCTCAAGGGCGCGAACATCGGTGTGCAGTTTGCCCTTTGGGGCGTCGAGCATCTTCATCCTAGGGAGGGACCGAGCGGCCGCGACGCCGCAACCTGGTCCCAAAAGAGCGCATGGACGGCAGCAACCTGGTCGGAAAAACCCTCGCAGGCCGCTACAAGCTGATCAAGATGATCGGCCAAGGCGGCATGGGCTCGGTGTTTCAGGGCCAAGACCTGCAGATGTCGAACAAGGTCGTGGCGATCAAGATCCTCGCCCCCCACTTGGTCTCCGATGAAAAGCAGGTCTTGCGCTTTGAGCAGGAAGCCCGCGCCGCCAACCAGTTGCGCCACCCCAACACGATTAGCGTGCTCGATTTTGGCCGCTCCGATGCCCATATCTATATGGCGCTGGAATTCTTGACGGGTGAGACCCTGACGGCGGTCCTCAAGCGCGGGCGGCTCGACACGACGCGCTGCATGTACATGGTCCGGCAGGTGCTCAAGTCGCTGGCGGAAGCCCACAGCAAGGGCATCATCCACCGCGACCTCAAGCCCGACAATATCTTTGTCTGCGACATTTACGGCGAAAAAGACTTCATCAAGGTCATCGACTTTGGCATCGCCAAGTTTCTGGAAGCGGGCGGCGCAGAGCTGACGCAGGCCGGCAAGATGTTTGGCACGCCTCGCTACCTGTCGCCGGAACAGGCGCAGGGCCTGCCGCTTTCGCCGGCGAGCGACCTGTATTCGCTGGGCGTAATCCTGTTTGAGATGCTGACCGGCCGGCCGCCATTTGTCGCCGAAGATCCGATTGCCGTGGCGATCAAGCACGTTCAGGAGCCGCCGCCGCGCTTTGCCGATGTCGATCCGGACCTCTACGTGCCCGACGAGCTCGATCACCTCGTGTTCAAGATGCTGTCCAAGAAGGCAGTGCAGCGGCACCAGTCGGCAGAAGAGGTGCTGGAGGCGATCGACGGGGTGATGGCGATGCTGCACGGCGGTCGCTATCCGTCTGGGCAGTTCGCCGCGCTGGGCAACCGCACGCCGGGCAAGCCGGTGACCGTGCCGCCGCCGTCGCGCAAATCGCAGCAGATGCCCGTGACGAAGAGCGCTGAGCCCGAGGCGACCCGCGCTTTGGACGTGGCCGACGTGCAGTACGGTTCGGGCGGCGGGATGGACTCCGAGCGGACGATGGCGCTCGACACCTCCGCGACTTCAGGATCGGCTACGGCAAACGCCGCGACGATGGCCCTCGACCTCGACGCTGCTCGCGCGCAATTGCAGGCCGGTAAAGACAATTCCTCCGGTGGCAAGGGCAAAGGCGCCAAGGAAGCGGCGGCGAGCGGCGGGGCCAAAAGTGCCGCGCCGGCCCAGAGCGGCCCTTCTGTGCGCAACCTGTTGTTGCTGTTGACGATTGCGGTGCTCGTGGTCGGCGGAGCGGTGATCGCTTTGCTGAGCGGCAAGGAAGACGCCAAGGGCCCGGCGAAAGCGGCAGAGATTGCCAACGACGATCGCGGTGGCGGGGCCGGTTCTGCAGACAAGTCCCAGGCTGAGAAAGACAAGGCCGAGCAGGAATTGGCAGAAAAAGCCAAGGCCGACCAAGAAAAGGCCGACAAGGAAAAGGCCGACAAGGAAAAGGCTGATCAAGAAGCTGCCGCCAAGGCTGCGGCTGAAAAGGCCAGCGCTTTGCCCGGTTCAGCCACGCCTTCCCAAGCCGGAGTTGCCGCCGCGGGTCAGCCGCCTGCTGGCGAGTCTCGCAAGGTCCGCCTGGAGACAACGCCGCCCGGAGCGACCGTGCTCGTCGATGGCAAGGAGAGCTGCACGACCCCGTGTGAGGTCGAGCTCAAGCCCAACGGCGGCCAGAAAGTGACCTTCAAGAAGGCCGGTCACGACACATTTGAGCTGGTTTACAACGACCTGTACTTGCTGGCTCCGGCCAAGCCGGTGTACCCCGTGACGCTCACGGCAGCCAAGTCGGTGATCAAGAAGGCTAAACCCAAGGTGGAATGGTGAAAGCGCTTTTGCCAAGGGCTGTGCAGAGGGCGTTGGCGCTGACGTGCAGCGCGGTCGTGCTCGCTTCGGGACTCGTCGCGACACCGGCATGGGCGGGCGACGCCGAGGTGCGGGCCAACGCGATCTACAAGGAAGCCAAGGATCGGTTTGATGCCAAGGAGTTCGACAAGGCGGCTGACCTTGCCGAGCAAGCCGAGCGCATCTACGGTCACCCGGCGATCACCTTGCTCAAGGGCCGGGCGCTGCGTGCGCTGGGCAAACTGCGCGAGGCGGAGTCCGCGTACAAGGTGGTCAAGGACGGTCTGGCGCAACTGCCCAAGCCGCTGGTCAAGATCCTGACCGATGAGCTGTTGGGCACCGGCGAAGAGATGCGCCAAAAGGGCGAGCTCAAGGTCATCGCCGAGCCAGCCAGTGCCCGGGCGATGCTCGACGGCGCGGATATTCCCCTGCCGTTTACCAAGTGGATTGCCCCAGGTCGCCACAAAGTTGAGGCCGGCGTTCCGGGCAAGCGGCCTGTGACCCGCGATGTCGAGATCCGCATTGGCGAAACCGCGGAATTGAACATCAACCTCAATGAAAAAGAGGGGCGCCTGATTGTGGTGGTGCCAAGCGGGCTCAAGGGCGCGCTCATCACGATTGACGGGGCGATTTTTGAGATCGACGACGCCAAGCGCCTGGGCGATCGCGCTCCGCCCAAGATGGTGGAGCCCGGCAAGCACAGCGTGGTGTGTATGCGCGATGGCCGCCAAGTCGGCGTGACGGTTGAAGTCGGCTCGGATCAGACCGTCGAGGCCGGGTGCATGGGCCTAGAGCCGCCCGCTTCAGCGTTTAGCGGCGCTAAGGCGGCGGGTTGGGGCGGCATGGCGGTGGGAACCGGGCTTTTTGGCTACGGCATGTACGGGCTTGGCTCGTATCTGCTGGTAGACATGGATGATCCGCGGGGCGTCAAGAGCACGAACAAGCATTGGCTCGGCTCGACCTACGCGCTTGTGGGTGCCGGGGCGGCGGTGGCCAGCTACCTGTTGTTCGTCCGCGACGGCGGTTCCAGCAGCGCGGCAGCTCCGGCCAGCCCAGCGGCGCGCCAGCTTGCCCAAGGGGTCGGCCAGCCTTGAGCGAGGGCGTCCCCCAAGCAGAACTCCGCGAAGCAACTGTCTTTCGCGCTGACGCTGACCACGAGGGCAAGTGCCGTCGCTGCGGTATCAGCTGCCACATGGCCATACCATCGGACCGCCACGGCTTGGTGGCCGTTCCCGGCTTGCGCTGCCAATTCTTGGAGCAGGAGCCGGACGGCCGCTTTGGCTGCACGGTCTACCTGGATCGCTTTGCCCGCGCGCCTTGGTGCCACCACGCAGATGAGGCCGCGCCGCTTGGCTACCTGGCCAGCGATTGCCCCTACGGTACGCCGCCTGGCCTGGGCAAAGTCCGCCTTCCGGATGATGAATTTGACCGGGTTTGGCCTGAGATGCTGCGCAAAATGCGCTCCTGGGGCGTGCCGATCTACGTCCATCGCGACGCGCTGATCGCTGAGGTAAGGCGGCGCACCGGCATCGCCTATGAGCTGGAGCCTTGGCCGGGGGATCCCGAGCGGTTGCGCTTGCGAGGCCCGCGACCCCTGGAGCTGCCGTGAATTCTCGCCTTGTCGTGCCCCAGCGCTATCGCCCCGCCTTGCGCGCGCTGGGCTGGATGGCCGTGGCGATTGCCATGACCCACTGCGCCTCGGTCAGGAGGTTTCTCGTGCCGCCACCGACCCCAGAGGCGCATCAGCGCGCCGCAAAGGCCAAGCCAGAGCCGAGCCATGCCGACCTTGCCCTGGTGGCCGCCAGCGTACACGGCGTGCCAGGAGCGCGGACCGTGACCATGCGCGGCGATCAGGTGCTGGCCGTGGGTACGCCGCTGGAGATCTCTGCGACCTTGGGGCCGGCGACGCGACTCGTCAGTGTGCCGGGCGGGGTGGTCATGCCGGGGTGGGTCGACGCCCACGTGCACCTGCAGGGCGTGGCCCAGCTGATGGACGCGGCCGATCTGCGCGGCGTGCGCGACCGGGCAAGCCTAGCGGCGGCGGTGCAAGTGGCCCTGGCGACGGCGGACGAGTGGCTGTGGGGCTTTGGCATGCCCCAGGAAACCTATGACAATTTGTCCAGTGCCGACCTAGAAGCCGCGCTGGAAGGCAAGCCCGCGTATCTGTCGCGCGCGGACGGCCACGGCGCCAGGGTGACGGCGGCGCTGCACGCGTGGTTGACGCCCGAGGTGCGCAGCCAAGTCGTCGCCGCGGACGGGCGGATCGACGAGGTGCTGGCGCAGAAGGTTTGGCGCGAGTTGCCGTCGCTGCGGGCGGCGCGTTTGCGGCCCTTGGTGCGGCAAACCCTGATGAAATTGCAGGGCGTCGGCTTGACGGAAGTCCACGCCATGGGCGAATCCGCGACGGTAGCGACCGTGCTGGCCGAGCTGGAGCACGAAGGGCGCCTTCCGATGCGCGTCAAGCTGTTCCTCGACTATGAGAGGCCCGAGGGAAAGCGCCTGTTGGATGGGACATTCAATTTGCCGTACAAGGGCTTGCTGGAGATCGCCGGGGTCAAGCTGTGGCTGGACGGCACCTTGGGCGCGCGAACGGCTGCTCTGACCAAGCCCTACGCCGATCGGCCAGGGGAATCGGGAAAATTGCTGTACAGTGACGAGGAGTTGCAGAAGGTCATCGAGCGCGCCGACCGACGCCAGCTACAGGTGGCCCTGCACGCGATTGGCGACGCCGCCGTTGTGCAAATCATTAGGGTGATCAAGGGGATGAGTCGGCCCAAACAGGCTCGGCCGGTGCGGATAGAGCACGCCCAGGTGGTCGATCCCGAGACCTTGCGGGGGTTTGAGCCTGGGAGCGTGGAGTGCAGCATTCAGCCGCGCCACGCGGAGATGGACAAGGCCTTTGCCCAAGATCGCCTGGGGGCAGAGCGCATGACCTGGGCCTATCGCGGCCTGGAATTGGCCGAGCGCTGCCCGATCCGCGTCGGTTCTGACATGCCCGTGCTGGGCGCCGACCCGTTGGCTGATCGCTTGGCGCTGCTGCGGACGGCCCCTGGGCAAATGCCCAAGGATCGCGCGGAGAAGCTCGCCCTGGCCGCGCTGACCTCAGGTGGCACGGCGGCAGGCGAAGTGGCGATCCGCAGCGGCTCGCGCGCTGACCTGGTCGTTTGGTCCGCCGATCCGCTCAAGGATCCCCAGGCCAAGCCGGTCTGGGTGATCGTCGCGGGCGTGGCGATGCGCATGATTCTGGAGTAGAGCGAGGAGGTTGCGGGCTTGGTGAGCCGCAGGGCGATCGAGCTACCAGGCCGCCTCGACCACCGCTTTGGACCGCCAGACATTCCACTGCTGGTCCGGTTCGCGCTCGCGGTTCTGATCTTTGTGCGTATATTCAAGGTAATAGCTGAAGCGCACCCCTTGATAGCTGTAGCTGGCTTGGGCGCCGAGCATTTGCCGCGCGGTCGTGTCGTCGCCATAGCCTAGCTCGGCCGTGCCGCGGCGATTCTCTTCGTCCCAGTTTTCGATCTGCCCCACAAGGCCGAGCCGCAGGCCATCCGCGACGGGCGACGACACTTTAATTCGGCCAATCGCGATGTTGCCGGTGTAGTCGTCCTCGCCGGGGGCGGCCGATTCCAGCTGGCGATAGTCGACATCGTGGACGTACTTGGCCTTGGCCTCGACGTCGATGCCGCGGCCCACGTCAAACTGGTGCTTGAGCGATAGCACCCCCAGGTTGGTGCGGCGGAACTGGTTGCGGCGGTAGACGGAACGGGGATCGCGGCCGCGATCGGTGACATTGGCGTAGTCGTAAAGGCCCGTGTCCGTCCAGCCGTCAGAGTGCAGAAAGTCCGGGAACGCCGTGTCAACGTCGCGGTTTTGCCGGTTGGTGTTGTACTCAATGTGGGTGTATTCCGCCTTGACCGAGGTGTTGCTGCCGTCCCAGCTCAGCACGCCCGTGCCGCCGTGCCAGCCGATGCAGCTCTCGACCCATGTGTCGTCAAAATCGATGAATTCGTTGGCCAAATTTAGCGTGGGCAGCTGGCCGCCCGTGCCGATCAGGCCGTCGGTCAGCAGGACATCCGCTTCGCGGCGCGCGCCAAAGACGCTGTTCCATTCCGCGCCGATGTTGAAATACTCCGCCTGGAGGGACAGGCCGTTGCCCAGGGGATCGGTGGCGCTGAGGCGCAGCGTGCCGGCCACGTCCTGAGTATCGCGATACACCAAGGGAAATACGCCTTGGTTGAGGGCGACGCCGTTGCTCGCCAGCCGCGGGTCGATCTTCTGCATGGAGAAGCCGACCAAGGCCTGGACCCGCAGCCAATCCAGCGGATCCGACTCCAATTCCATGGTGGTGTTGGCCGAAAAATAGCGCGTGCGCAGATCGACCGCGTGATCGAGCGTACAGCCGGGAATCGCCTGGTTGAGAGCGTCCTTGCAGGTCGGGTTGAAGCTGCCCACGGCGTCGGGATCGGCGCGATCGACTTCCAAGTCCTGCGTCAGGTCGCCGACCCAGCGCAGACTCGTCGCTTCGCCCAGGCGCACCTTTACCGCCGCGGCGTAGGCCCAATCGCGAGACCAGAAGGCGTTGGCCAGGGCCGGATCGCCAATGCCGGTCGACCACCCGGGGCCGACAAACAGCTTGGGCATGGCCACCGCGCCGGCAAACCACTGCACCGCGTCATCGCCGAACTTGCCGCCGACAAAGTAGCCGCGGCCATTGTCGCGGTCGATGTAGCGCACTTTGCCAATCGTCCAGGGGTTGAACAGGGAGAAATCGTGAGCGCCAATGCGGACATAGTTCAGTCCGGGGATGTCCGGCGTCAGCTGCACATAGCTGCCGCGCATCTTCATGTAGCTGGCGCGATTCATGCCGGCGGAGTCGCCAGAGGTATTCTCGACGCCGCCGTAGCTCTCTTGCCCTGATTCCCACCAGTCGTGCCAGCGCTCGCCAAATCGCGAGGCCAGCCGCGCCCCGGCTTCGGCAAACTCGCTGACCTTGCCGCGGATGATCAGCTCGACTTCGCTGCCGACACCGTTGTGGCCGCCGTAGTTTTCTGGCCAAAACGGATTGCCCCAGGTCAGCAGGCCTTGGGAGTCGTCGTTTTGATACAGGTGCTTGGTGTAGATGCGGCCGTCGATCTCAAACTTGGCCAGATCCGCGGCCGCCGGAGCTGCGACCAGCGCCGCCGCTGCAGACAAAAGCGCGAGCCGGCGGACAAAACCCGAACTGGAGCTGTGGAGCATGGCGGTGGGCCGCAGCGCATCCGTGCGCGGACCGAACGATAGCCCAGGACGCGGCGCAGCAAAAGGACGCTGCCGGCCACCTGCCTGAGGCTAGGGCGCCTGGTAGATCATCGGCAGTGTGGCAATCCTGCTGCCGCAAGCGTACTTGAGCGCCTTGTGCTGCTCGCCGACTTCGCCGCCCTCGCCCTTGGCCTTGCCCGCGAAGATGTCGATGACATGCGGATCACAATCGCCGTCGTCGCCGCCGCCAAAGCGGTGCGGGCCGGGAGTCTGATTGACCGGACGGGTCAAGATGTCCTTGCCCACCGGGAAGCCTTCATTGGACTGCACGACCGCCTGCACGCCCCAGGTCGCCGCCGGCTGACCCAGGTCGCTCTTCTTGACCACTGCGATCAAGGTCTTGCCGCTCACTCGGACTGACTTGGGCACCAGCGCAGCGCCGCGCATCGCCCCGGCTTTGGCCTTGAGCTCGGCCGAAACCTTGGCGCGGGGCTGCGGGCTGATGAGCACGACTTTGTCCCACGCTTCGTCATCGGCGAACTGCGCGCCGCCCAGGCCCGGCAGAGGCTTGGTAAAGCCGGAGCCCTTCTGGTGATCCGTGTCGAGGTAGATCTGCACAAACTGCAAAGAGAAGCCGTTGCCGCCGCCGTCGGGCCAGCTCTTGGACTCCCACGGGTCTTCGATCGACGCGCCAAGGGTCACGCGGAACTCCACGTCGTCGCCCTTGTCAGCGATCTCCAACTTGCGGAGGTCAAAAGACTTGCTCTTGTACTCTGGGTTGGTCGGGTACTTGTAGCTGCCCGGTCCGTGGTCATCGCCATCGGGGTCGAGCAGGGTCAGATTGAAATCGCCGGCCAAAGCCAGCGGCACAGCGATCGCGCCCGCCGCAAGCGAGGCTGCGAGGCGAATCCAGTTCTTGCGCTTCATGGGTTGACTCCTGGGGGGCGCATCCGCGCGATGGCGGAGGGGCGCACACGGTATGGCAGGCACGGTATGGCAAGATTGCCGGGGCCGGTCAAGGTCGCGAGGGCAGACGCACGACGGCCCGTGGCGATTCGATGACGCAGCCGCCGCTTGGGCCGATCGGCAGGCGCCCGTTGCTGCTACAGGCCGAGATCGCGCAACGCTTCGGCGAGCTTGCGCTGCTCGTCACTGGGCGCGCCGGGCAGCGCCACTTCAAGCTTGACGTAGAGATCGCCGCGTTCGCCGGGCTTGCCCAGCAGCGGCGCCCCGTGCTTGCGCACCCGCACCAGCGCGGCCGTAGAGGTTCCCGCAGCCACCTTGACGTGCTTGACGCCTTCCAGGGTAGCGATCTCCACGCTTCCGCCGAGCAGCAGCGTGCTGGGCTTGAGCTGGGCCACCGTGTGCAGATCGTCGCCGCGCCGCTCAAACCGCGGATCGGCCTCGACCGTCACGAGGAGGTTGAGATCGCCGCGGGCCGTGGCGTTGCCGTGGCCTTCGCCCCGCACCCGCAGCTTCTTTCCCGTGGCAATGCCCGCCGGAATGCGCACTTTGAGGTCGCGTTCCTGGTTGTCGATGTGCAGCTTGAGGTGGCGCTCACCGCCGTGCATCGCCTCGTGAAAGCTAATTACAATCGGCACTTCTGCGTCGCGGCCTTTCACAGCGGCCTGGGGAGGCGGTTGGCCCGCCGCGTTCCGCGCTCTTGCACTGGGAGCACCCGGCCCGCCGCCCATGCCAAACAGGTCGTCAAACATCGACCCTACGCCACCTGCGCCGCCGCGCTTGCTGTTGCGAAAGCCACCCCAGCCTGAATAGCTCTTGCCGAACATCGAGAACAGCTCATCAACGTTGAAATCCTTGAAGATATCGTCCGTCGAGTAGTTCTGACTGAAAGCCTCCGCAGAGCCAAACGAGTCGTACTTTCGGCGCTTCTCCGGATCCGACAGCACCGCGTAGGCTTCTGAGATCTGCTTGAACTTTTCTTCTGCGTCCTTATTGCCCTGGTTGCGATCCGGGTGGAATTCCATGGCCAATTTGCGGTAGGCCTTCTTGATCGCTTCCGGCGTGGCGTCCTTTTGGATCCCAAGCAAGGCGTAGTAGTCCGACTTCATGCTGTCCTCTTTGCGGTCCTGACGGCGGAGGGCCGGCTGCTGCAGCTTGGGCCTAGCGGGCGCCTTGGCGGGTCTCGCATGCGACGGCGCCGGCCAAGGTCAGTCTCCATCGGGAGCTACCTCGGCCGGCACCGCCGGATCTCAGGGCTTTTCTAGGCTAGTCGAATTCGGCGTCGATGACGTCGTCTTTCTTGCCGCCCGCCGGCCGGGCATCCGCAGGTGCGCTCTGGTCGGTGGCCTCAGGCCCCGGCGCCGCACCCTGCTGGGCGTACATCGCCTCGCTGAGCTTGAACGCCGCTTGCTTGAGCGCCTCCTGGCTGACCTTGATGCGCTCCATGTCCCCGTCTTTGAGCGCGTCTTTGGCCGAGGTGATCGCGACTTCGAGCTTGGCGCGGTCGTCGGCCGAGATCTTGTCTCCGTTTTCCTTCAGCATCTTCTCGAGCTGATAGATCGTCGACTCCGCTTGGTTGCGCGTCTCCACCTCTTCGCGGCGCTTCTTGTCGTCTTCGGCGTGGGCCGCGGCCTCGCGCACCAGCTTGTCGACCTCGTCCTTGTTCAGGCCAGAGCCGCCTTGCACGGTGATCTTGTTCTCTTTGCTAGTCGCCTTGTCCTTGGCGGTGACGTGGAGAATGCCGTTGGCGTCGATGTCAAAGGTCACTTCGATCTGCGGAACCCCGCGCGGTGACGGCGGAATCCCCTCAAGATTGAACTGGCCGAGCAGCTTGTTGTCGCGGGCCATTTCGCGCTCGCCCTGGTAGACCTTGACGGTCACGGCGGTCTGCATGTCGTCGGCAGTCGAGAACACTTCGGTCTTGCGGTGCGGGATCGTGGTGTTGCGCTTGATCAGCGCGGTCATGATGCCGCCCAGCGTCTCGACGCCCAGGGACAGCGGCGTCACATCGAGCAACAGCATGTCTTTGACTTCACCCGCGAGCACGCCGGCCTGCACCGCCGCACCCAGGGCCACGACTTCATCCGGATTGACCGAGCGGTTGGGCTCCTTGCCAAAGAAGTCCTTGACCAGCTGCTGGATCTTGGGGATGCGCGTCGAGCCGCCGACCAGGATCACTTCGTCGATCTGCGACGCCTGCACGCCCGCATCGCGCATCGCCTTCTTGCACGGCTCCAGGGCCCGGGCAAACAGCGATTCGCACAGCGACTCCATCTTGGCGCGGGTGAGCTTGACCTGCAGGTGCTTGGGCCCCGTGGCGTCCATGGTGATGAACGGCAGGTTGATCTCGGTCTCGCTGGCCTGGCTGAGCTCGATCTTGGCCTTTTCCGACGCCTCTTTCAGGCGCTGGCGGGCCATCATGTCGTTGGCCAGGTCGATGCCCTGGTCGCGCTTGAACTCCGCCACCAGGAAGTCCATGATTACATTGTCAACGTCGTCACCGCCCAGGTGGGTATCGCCGTTGGTCGCCTTCACCTCGACCACGTGATCGCTGATCTCCAGGATCGACACGTCAAAAGTGCCGCCGCCGAGGTCAAACACCACCACGAGCTCGTCGCTTTTCTTGTCCAGGCCGTAGGCGAGCGCCGCCGCGGTGGGCTCATTGACGATGCGCTTGACCTCCAGGCCCGCGATCCGCCCCGCGTCCTTGGTGGCATTGCGCTGGCTGTCGTTGAAATAGGCGGGCACCGTGATGACCGCTTCCGTCACCGGCTCGCCCAAATACGCTTCGGCGGCGGCCTTGAGCTTGGCGAGCACCTTGGCCGACACCTCGGGCGGGCTCATCTTGCGACCGCCGGCCAGCACGTGGGCGTCGCCGTTGTCCGCGGCCTCAACCTTGTACGGCAGGCGGCGGATTTCATCCGTGACTTCAGTGAACTTGCGACCGATCAACCGCTTGGCGGAGTACACCGTGTTGCGGCCATTGACGACGGCCTGGCGTTGGGCGATCTGGCCGACGAGGACGTCGCCCTTGTCATTCCACGCGACCACAGACGGAGTCGTGCGCCCGCCTTCCTGGTTGGCGATCACTTTGGGCTGACCGCCCTCCATGATGGCGACCACGGAATTGGTGGTGCCGAGGTCGATGCCGATAATCTTGCCCATGCTTCATCTCCCGTTGCGGCGCACCCACATAGCCCCGTGGCCGGTGCGCAAGAAAGTCTTTGAGCCACCGCGGCATCCCGTGCACGGCGTCCAGTAAGCCGAGCACAGGCCCGACCGCTGGCTGCCCGGCCCGGGCAGTTTGTGGCAGTGTTTGGGGACCGCGGGCAGCCGCCTTGAAGTCCCCGGGGATGGCCTTGATTCGTGACGGCCTACGCGACTGTCGCCGTCCCCGTTAAGAAAGGAGGCGCCGCAGGTGTGTCAAGGGCAGCGGGGCGATCTGCCTCAAGCGCGGACGGGCCACTGCAATCGATTGCCGCCAACCCTGCGATCGGCACAGGAATCGCCGGGGGGGGATGGCGGCCAGTTGTCTCTGCGGCGGCCGGCGTGATACGGTCTGCGCCGCGATGCCAGGGCGCATGCCCGCTGGGAGCTACACGTGGCCATCATCACCTTCATCAGCGACGAAGGCGTGGAGACGACCTACCGGGTGGGGGAAGCCGAGCCCGACATCGTGATCGGACGCCACCGCACCTGCAACATTCGCACCAGTAATCAGAGCGTTTCTCGCTACCACGCGCGAATCTTCTTTGACGGCAACGCCTATTACTTGCAGGACAACGAGTCGGTCAACGGCACGTTCTACGAGAATGAGCGCCTTGGGCCCGGCGACCCCGTGATGCTTGAGGACGGCAAGTACCTGCTCTGCGGCAACTTTGAGCTGCGCTTTGACTACGACGACGACGACCATGCCCGGCTCGACGGCGGCTATGAAGAGGCGCTGCCGGAAGAAGACCCGGATAGCACGCGGTTTTCCGACCAGTATGGCGACGGCTATTACGATCCGCCGGCTGCGCCTCCGCCGCCTCCGCCGCCCCCTCCTCCGCCGCAAATGCCGCCGCCTCAGCAGATACCGCCGCCTCCGGCGCAGATTCCTCCGCCGCCCGTGCCGGCCTACGCAGAGCCGCCGCGTCAGCGCTCGACCGGCCAAGTGCCGCCGCCGATGCGCGAGGATCCGGTGATCGAAGGCCTGCGGGCCGATGTGACCCAGCGAGACAAGATCATCGGCGAGCTTCGCGGTGAAGTATCGGCATTGACACAGTTTCTTGAGGAAGCCCGCAACGATCCGCAGCGCGGGCAGCTGCAGCAAGATCTGGACAACGCCCGTCGCGCCGCCAATGACGCGCTCAGCCAAGGGGATGAACTGCGCCGGCAAGTCGGCCAGCTGGAGGGCAGGCTCCGCGACGCCGATGGCCAGCTAGAGGATTTGCGCCGGCAGCTCGCAGAGGCCAGTGGCGGAGGATCGCGGCTGGAAGATGAGCGGCACATTGCGGCGCTGCAGTCGGAACTGCAGGTGCTGCGAGACGGCTTGTCGGCGGCCCAAGAGAAGTTTGAAGAGGCCCGAGCGGGACGGCGCAATGCCGAAGAGCTGGCAAACTTGCAGCGTATTCGCGCAGATACCGCGGATGGATCGGTGCAGTTGCTCAAGGGCGAGCTGGCCAGGCTGCAGCAGGCCCACGCGGTGGCCCAGGGCGAGACGGTCTCGGCAGAAGAATACGACGCCCAGGTCGCAGCGCGAGAAGAGGCCGAGGAACGCGCATCTAAGGCTGAGCGCGAGCTGATGAGCCTCAAGGCCCAGGCCGTTCGCCAGCAGGCTGACGCGGGCTCGGCGGATGCGCAGGTGGCCGAATTGCAGGCGAAGCTCGCGGCGGCGGAGGCAAAGGCTCTGCAGGCTGAGGCCAAGGCCAATGCGGCCCCTGCTCCGGCGGCGGGCGGCGACAGCGAGGCCGAACTGGCGCGCTTGCGCATTCAGCTCAAGGCGGAGAAGGGCAGAAGCGCCGAACTTCAGGCTGAGCTTCAGAGCGCCCGCACGGCGTCGGCTGCACCGGCTGCGGATCCGGCTGAGGTGGCCGCTGCCCAGGCGCAGATCGACAAGCTTCAGGCCGAGCTGGCTCAGGCTCGCCAAGCACCCGCCGCGGACAGCGGTGAAGTGGCGACGCTGCGCGATGAGATCGCCCGGATGCAGGTCGGCAACAAGGAACTGCAGGACACGATTAGCGCAAATCTCAAGCGCATTCAGCGTCTTACGGCTCAGGCATCGGCCAGCGGTGACAGCGACGCGCTGCAGAAGCAATTGGCGACCCTCCAGGCCGAGTTGAACGCCGCGCAGGCCAAGGTGCGCGAACTCCAGGCGGCGCCTCCTAGCGCTGCAGGTGGTGGGGCAGATCCCAAAGTCGTGCGCATGGTGAGCGACCTCAACGGCGTCGTGTCGAGCTTCCGCAACGATTTTGCCGCTGTGGTGGACGCTTTTGACCAAGTCCGCAGCGACGACGGTGCCGAGCGAGACGAGGGCATGGCGCAGATGACGGAAAGCCTGGACAATTGTTCGATGCGGAGCCAGGAGATCAAGAACCTGCTGCGCGATCTGAAGTCGGCGGTTGAAGGCAACTAGGTCTTTGCACCCCAAGATCGCACTAGGCTGCCGCCGCAACAGGCTGCCGATCGCGATGAATCTCTTGGGGTTTGGCGATACGCCGGTTGCCGGACGCTCGCCCCAGTGCGGGAGGCTGCCACGTGTGAGCTGCAGCGGGCCGTTGCCGCCCCTCAGGCCGTCGATCTGATCTGTGCGTATGGGATGCTTTGCTCTCTGGGACATGCTCACCGCGGCAAAGCGAAAGCCGGTTTCTTGGATTTAACCGCTGGAGCAACTGAGCGTGCCCGAAGCGATGCCGCGGCCAGAAGAGGGCCATCCAATTACCCTGTTGCTGGAAGGCCAAGGCATGCCGGCGGCCCTTCGGGCTCGTGCGGGTCGGGTCGGCGAACACACGCTGCTGGTGTCTGGCTTTGGCGGCGCGGCGCTGGCGATGGCCCCGGGCGACTACCTGACGGTGATGTTTCAGTTGCACGGGCGCCTGCAGTTTTGGCGGATGATCGTTGAGGAATTGCTGCCAACGAGCTGCTATTTGGTGGCCGCGTCGCCGCACGATCGCCGGGAGCGCCGCAGTTTTGCCCGAGCGCAGATCCGCGTCTGGGCAGCTGTTTGGCCCGCAGAGACCGCCCAACCCGTGATGCGGCCAGCGCTTCTAGACGTGTCTGCCGCCGGCTTGAGCGCTGTGATGCCCGAGCCCATGGCGCTGGCGAGCGCAGTGATGGTGCGTCTGGCGGACAGCGCCGATGCGGACCCCGTGCGGGCGGGTGGTCGCGTGGTCCGCTGTGTTCGGGTGGTGGATGGGTATGAACTCGGCATTATGTTTGAGGAACTGACTAGTGAAGCCGAAGAGCGCTTGCACCAGTTGGTGGCCCAACACCGCGAACAGGCTCTCCAAGATCGGCTGGGGCGGCGGCGGCTGCGCTAGAGCTTTGGCCCTCAGGTATGCCGAGTGTAGTTGCGCATTCTAGCTTGCGTTTTCGAAATCAGGCCCGGCAGGAGCACCCAAGACCGACTGCCTGCCACCGTGGTGCGAGCGGGCGTCGAGAGGGTCTTGGGTACTCGGCAGGGACCTTCCTTGACGTCGTCCAGCGGACTAAACGGTCGGCTTGCCCGATCCCGGCCGGCGAATCAGCTTGCCGGGGGTGTTGGGCGGGGCCAATTCGGCGCGGCGCAGGTAGATTTCCGTGTTGCCGTCGGGCATGCGCGTAAACAGGTTCTTCTCGCGGTTCATGCACATAGAGAAGATCCGCCCCGGGTCGGGGCCGGTGACCCAGCTGTTGGCGATGGAGACGTCCAGCAACTGCTCGCGGGTCTTGGGGCCGGGGTTTTCGCGCATCCACTGGTCCAAGCGATCGACGAGCCGCACCGTGCGACCTTTGGATTCGCCCTGGGGGTCGGCCGAGGCGGCGGGGCTTTCGCTGGGGGCGGGTTCACTGGCCGGAGCGGCGGGGGCTGCGGCGAGTTGTGGCGCTGGCTCCGCCACGGGCGAATTCAGCGGCGATTTGCGCGGACGGCCCGGGGCCTGGGCGGGCGCAGTCTCACTGGTCACTCGATTGCGCGACCCGAGCGGACGACCCGGCTTGCGGCGGACCGGCGGCTCTGCTTGGGTCTCGTCAGACGCCGGTGCGGCGTCCTTGCTCAGTTGGCCATTCAGTGGCGTCTGACGCGGCCGGCCAGGGCGGCGAACCGCGCTGTCGGCGTCAGCCTGAACGGCCTCGACTGCCACTTCTTTGGCTCCCGTCGGCCGCACCGAACGGCGCAGCGCCGGTTCTGGAGGGGTCACGGCGGCCGGCAATTCCGCTGGGGCCGTCGGGCGAACCACGCGCTGAGGGGCGGCCGAGCTGGAAGTCGGCGCGGCGGGCGAGGCGGCAGAATCTGCCGACGCCTCCACTGGCCGCAACACGCGGCGAGGGGCAGCTTCGCCTTCGGTCTTTGCCACAGGGGCTGGCGTAGCGACCAACTCGGCACCTGCCTCTGCTGGTGTCGACGGCCTCAGGACGCGGCGCGGGGCAGGGGTGGTCTGATCGGCCGTGGCGTCAAGGGTGGGCTTGTCGGCCGGCTCGCTTGAGGGCAGGGACTTTGCCGCCATCACTCTGCGGACGGCGACCGGTGCTTGGGGCGCGTCAGTCGGCGCATCGGTCTTGACCGCTCCGGCCTCCACTCGCACGGTCCGAACGGGCGTGCTCTGAACTGCCGCAGTCTGAACGGGCGCAGTCTGAACGGGCGGAGTTTCCACCGCTGCAGGCGCGGCGACCTCCGCCGGAGCAGAGGGGGTCGCGGGAGCCGCGGGCGCTGCACCCAGGATCCGCCGCGCAGGGGCCGAAGAGCTGTCAACAGGCGCTTCGGTCGTTTCCGCAGGTGTGGAGGGCGTCAGCGCCGCCGTGCGGCCAGGAACTCGCGTCGCCGTTGTGCCGACAACCGCGGCTGGCACGCCAGGTGAGCGGACTGCGAATCTCGGCGAAGGCGCTGCGGCGGCCTGCTCAAGCTGCACAGGCGGGGCATCTGCCACTGGGGCGGAAGCGACGGCTTGGCTGGCAGGGGCCGACACCGCCGAGCGCACGGCGAAGCGCGGCGCGGCAACGAGCGGGGTTGAAGCGAAACTGACCTGCGCGGCAGGAGCCAATTCCGCTGTCGCCGGGCCAATCTGGGGCAGGGAAGGGGTACGAAGCGACTCGCTTAGGAGCGTCAGCAGCCTAGCGATGAGCTCGGTCTGCTCTCCGCTGACGGCGAGATCCGGGCAGCTGAAACGCACCGCCTGGCCTTCAGCGACAATGCGCAAATCGCCGATCTTGATCTCAATTCTCATGCCATTGCTCCTTGGAAACTCGGGAACTGCCCCACTGCTACAGTGGCTAACCCGCAGATATTAATTGCATTCCATGCGCTGGGCAATTCTGTCCTGGGCATTTGTTCTCACGCAGCCCTGGCGGCCAACGCGGATCCTGAAGATAGCATCGCTGATGCGGCGCCGAAAGACCCTATTCAGTGGTGACGGCATTTGGTGGTGACGGCAGCTGCGCAAGGCCCAATGAGCATCAAATTGACTGGTTTATCGGAGGTCCATCGCCGCGAGCCGGCTTGGGTAGGCCCACGGAGGTGCGCGGCCGCTCAAGGAAAGCCAAAGGGTTCCAAATGTTTGCGCCCCGTACCTGCCCAATGCCCAGCGGGCACCGGTTGAGCAATTCGAGAGAGTTGGCCAGTTTTTTGCGGCAGATGAGGAAAGGGCGAAACCTATTTGCCCAACGGCGGCGCCCCAGCCCCTGGATCGGCCGGAGAATTCTTTGCGAGAGAATCAGCAGTTTTCTGCAGCAGAGCAGCTGAACTTTGGGGAATTGCACTGATCGCCGCCGCTTTGCCGTTTTGCAGGGTCGACACCCACACTTCTTCACCAGATTTCTGCCTGGAGATGGCGATCTGCAAGATCTTTGCGTCTTTGCCCTTGATCTGAAGGACGTCGAATTGCTTGTCGAGCCCCGCATCGGCGGCGGATTTTTCGGTGGCGGCGCCCCTTTCAATGCTGGTCAGGGCCGTCAACCATCCAGCCATAATGTCAGGCTCAATGGTCTCTATCTTGCTGCCGCGCTTGAGATTCCAGCCGGTCGCGCCGAGCTCTGCACTGAAAGCTTCGCCCTCAACAGGCCGCACTTCCACTGCGCTGATGGCGTCTTTCGCCCATGGGATCAGGCGCTTGTCGGCAAAATCTGCTGAGGTCTTGCGAAGTTTACCTGCATTCCACGCCTGCAGCTTGAAAATGTCGCCGCGTCCTGCCGCTCCAACGACGCTGCCGAACACGTGGCCATCGACCTCCTTGCTCAACTCGACAGCCATTGTTTCGCCATTCGCCAGAGTTAGGCGCACGGTCCACTCCGGAGTCAACAGTCCGGCGCTCCCAGGCGTCGCGTCTGCGGCGAAATCCACTTGCACGCCATCCAGATCTCCCAAGTAACTGTCCACTGCGCTGGTTGCAACCGCCTGACCCGAGGTCAACTGCCAAACTCCGGCATTGCGCCGCATGGCCAACTCTCCGGCGGGGCCAACCACGCGCACCTCTGTGGCGTCTTTGGCTTTGGCGCCGCCCAGCAACGCGCGCTGGCGCAATTGATCAAAGCGCGTCAGCACTTGGTCGCGGCTATAGCTGGCGATCTTGTAGAGTTCATCGCGCCCTTCGATACGCATCCACACGTCTTTGCTTTCGCTGGACGCGTCAACGGCGCCAAAGACCAAGACGGTCTTGGAGCTCCCCGCCATGATCGTCAGTTTCGCGGCGATCTTGGGATCGTCCAGACCCGTGGCAAGCTTGCGCTCGGCTGCATCCGCAGGATCGACAAAGTCGGCGGCGCTCAGGCGCTCCACGCTGCGAAGCCACTCGCCGACATCGCCTACCGGATAGCCGACCGGCGCAGTGATCGCCCAGCCCTCTCCAGCTTCGCGTTTTGCGCCTGAAGCCAAAGGAGGCCGGCTCAGCGAGAAACGCACCGCTCGCGGATCCGCCGGATTTTCCACCTCCACTTTGTCGATGGCACCAAGATCAAGGACCAGCAGATTGCGATCGCGCAGATCGCTCCAGCGGGTCTCAAAGGGCGAACGCAGGTCGCGGCCCGCCACCTGAAACACAACGCTGGGCCGCGCCGGGTCCTGCACCCAGGTGGTCGGCTCTGTGCCTTCGCTGCCCTTATCTAGCTTGCCAATGCGCATTTTGACGCTGCGCCCGGCCCACTGGGCCTCCACGTCGATCGCCTGGGCGGTGTCGAGGCCAAATTCGGCCTTGTCTGAATCCTTGATCTCCCTGGAGAACGTCGACCTGATCGATCGGCCAAACACTTCGGCCATGGCGTTCGCCCGGTAGGGCATGGCCTTGGCCTCACTGCTACGGCCCTTGCGCACTAGCTTGGCCGACCACTTGGCTTCCGGGGGCTTGGCGGCATCGGCTTTGTCTGGCGTGGCTGCGGCCGGGGGATCCTGGGGCAACTGTGCGAGGATCAGCTCGCTATCCTGCGACTTAACGGTCAGTTGTTTGACAGGCGAAAGCTTGTCCTTGGTTTGGGCGCGCATCTCGTCATCGCTCACAGCGCCCACGTAGCCGTCGATCGACAGGGGGGCCGGCGCAGTCGGCGGGCTCTTCATGCCCTTGGCCAGCCAAGCCGTCAGGAGCACGGCAAAGACGCCAACGGCGATCCAACTTGAACGCTTCATGATTCCCTCGGTAGGTTGGATGCTTGTGGGGGGGCGCGGGCGGCTCTACACCTTGAGTGCAGCGTGGCGGGCCTTGCGCAGGCGCCAGCGCAGTAGGCCGGCCCCAACGAGCAGCAGCGGTCCAGCCAGAAGAGCGCCCAGGCGCAGGTTCTTGGTTTCGCCCTCCTCCATTTGGCGAAGCGGCCGGCGGGTATCGCCCTTGGAGCGGATCTCCACCAAGGCTTCGTGGGAGGTAGCCCAGTCGATCACGTTGGTCAGGAACTGTAGGTTATCCGCCAGCAGGTGTGAGACCTGGCCGATGCGAATCTGCCAATTCTGAAAGTTGGCATTCCACGCCTGATAGTCTTTGATCACTTCGGCGGAGAATTGCGCCATCTTGGCCATGTCGAAGCCTTTGAGCACGGCATCGCGCGAGAGCCCTTCAATGCCCAAGTTTGAAGCGACGACGAGCAACTTGCCGCTCCCCTCCGCCTTGAAGGTGCGCTTCTGCAATTCGGCGTCGTTGGCATCGAGCTTTTCGGGTGGCCGTGTCGGGTCAAGCTGCTTGGGTTCCGGGCGCTTGGGCAGTTCCTTGCCCGCATAAGCCGACTTGAACGGCCCGCGCACGTACAGCGCCAGGGTGTGGGGCCCCGTCGGTTGTTCCTTGAGGACCAGTTCCTTGAGCGCCGGCGGCAGCAACGGCAGCGGCGCGTTCTTCTTGAGCGAAGAGTCCGAGCTCTGCAGCACCTTGACCACCTCAAAGCGGCTGTCCTTGGCCAACTGCGCGCTGGGTTCGACGCTGGTGGGGTAGGGCAACGGCAGGCTTTCTAGGGACTTGCTGAGCGGGTGGCTGCGATCAAAGCCCGTGGCCACCGGGATCGCCGCGTGCGGAAAGTCTTGCTGGGTCTGGAATTGCAGGCCGCCGCGGTTCACCAGTTTCATCAGGCGCACGTTCTCTACATGCTTGCTGTCCAAGGTCATTTCGCGCTTCAGCTCGACGCCATAGGGCTTGAGCCATTCCTGAAGGTTGGAGCCGGTGGCGCTCAGATTTGTGTAATCCAAGCGCATTTCTTGGGCCATGTCCTCCGCCGGCGCCATATTGAGCACCGCCGCATCCCACTCTTGGGCAAACAGCGCCACCGGCTTGCCAGAGAGCAGGAACTGGTCCAGCTGATAGCGGGTGTAGTCAGAAAGGGCCTTGCGCGGCGCGTAGACGATCAGCGCAGAAACCTCAGCCGGAATCGGTTGATCGCCATCCACCCGGCGGATCGAATAGCCGCGGCGGGTAAACAGGTTGTCGCCGATGCGGGCGTTGGTGTCGTCAATCCCCTGGGCGATCTGCGTCGCCGCCTGGACAATCTGCTTCATCATCGGGTTATTCTGGCCCATCATCGCCGCCATCTGCTCTTGCACCAGCGGCTGGCCCTCAGCAAACGGGCAGAATTCGTCGTCGCCACACAGAAAGCCAACGAGCTTGCGCCCGGGACTGTCGGTCAGGTTCGTGTGGGCGCGGTCCACTTCGCGAAAGAAGCCTTCCAGCATCGACGACAGCTGCGTCACCGCCATCGCCGCTTGCTTGGGTTTCTCCTTGTCTTCACCGGCTTTTCCGCTAAGGAACTGCAGCAATTCGTCCGACACGGCCTTGAACTGCTCCGCGTTGGACAGCAGTTGGTCGCCAAATTGGCTCTTGCCCTTGAGCTGGGACGCTGCAGAGAGCGCCGTAGCCACCTGGCCGCAAGTCTTGGCGATATCGTCCTGAGCAGCCTGCAGCGCTTCTAGGCGCTTTTGCGTCGGATCGGTGCTGCCTTTGAGCGACAGGCCCGCGGCGCCATCGTCTTTGGCGTCTTCGACTTTGCCCTTCTTCTGCACGAGCTCGCTGCAGGCTTTGACGGCATCAAATATCGCTTTGCCCTGGGCCAACGGCTGCTTCTGAATCTGCGCGGCCTCGTGTTTTTCCTTGAGGCGCAACAGGATTTTGGTGATCTCGAACTCCAGAAAGCCCGGCTCCAGCGCCTTAGGCAGAATCTCGTGCACCGTCTGGTAGTGGAACGTGGCGCCCAGAACGTAGCGAGAGAACTTGAGCTCACTGCCCGCCAACTGTGCTTCCGAGCTAGAGAAAGGCTCCAGCTTTGCCGCTTCAGCCTGCTCCTCCACGGTGCCAACGCCGGGATTGTTGTCCTCTGCGTACACCAGACGGACCCGTCCACCGCTCGCGGCGACGTATTCCTCCAGTTTGTCGCGGAAGGCCCGCTCGATGCCCTTGAGGGCCACTTTGTTGCCACCCGGAAGCGGAATCGTCTCCGGCAGTTTCTTGGAGATGTACGCGGTGATGGTCACGCCCTCCAGATCGCTCGCCGCTTTGACCGAGGCCGGCGACAAGGTGTGGATGCCTTGCTCCGTCAGGTCCGCACGGATATTGGTCTGGCTAATCAGCGCGTTGAGCACCACCGCGATGCCAAGCGCCGCCAGCAGAGTAATGAGGGCGTCTGCACGAGAGCCCTTCTTGGAAGTTTGGGGAGTCTGAGCCATGTATCGACCTCTTAGGGACAGGGGCGAAATCCAACCGATCTCGGACGAAGCGAATGCAGGTGGCCTGAGCGGCCTCTACTTCCAATGGCGCGACTGGAGCGAGTAAACCGAGCCGGTCACCGCCACCGCCGTCACCGAGAGGAAATAGACTACGTTGCGCAAGTCTATAACACCCTTGGTAAAGTCATCGAACTGGGTCTTAAAGCTGAGCAGTTGCAGCGCCAGCGGCGGCCGGTCAAAGGCGACTTTGATCAGCGCGTCGGTGGCGGTCCAAAAGAACACACAGAGCAGCAGGCCGACGATAAAGGCGACGATTTGGTTGTGCGTCCAGGTAGAGGTCAGCAGGCCCAGCGCCAAAAAGGCCAGGCCGATCAGCAGCAAACCGACATAGCCGCCCGCCACCGCCCCCAGATCCGGGTGGCCGACACTGGCGATGGCGATGGGAAACACCAAGGTGGCCAGCAACACGGCGACCAAGAAGCCCGCGGCGCCCAGGAGTTTGCCCAGGACGATCTGCAAATCGGTCACCGGAAGGGTCACCAACAGCTCTAGCGTGCCGGATTTCTTCTCCTCGGCCACCAAGCGCATGGTCACCGCGGGCAAAATCACGGCCATCACCCAAGGCGCATAGACAAACAGCGGCCGCAAAGTCGCTTCGCGGGCGGCAAAATAGTCCGCAGAGCCGTCGTAGCCAAAGAAGAACAGCAGGCCCGTGACCACCAAGAACACGGATCCGGCGATATAGGCGATGGGGGAATCGAAGGTGGCGGCCAGCTCGCGGCGCGCCAGAGTCAAGACGGCATTCATGCTTTGGTCTCCGGTTTAGGCCTGGGCGTCCTGGGTGAGTGATTGGAAGATGCCTTCTAGATCAAGGGCTTTGCGGCGCAGCTCCAAGAGGGTGTGGCCGTTCTTCTCCGCCCAACGGAACAGGTCTGCGCGCAGATCCGTGTTCGCCTCGATTTCAAAGGTGCTGTGGGCCACGGGCGCCGCCGACTCAAAGGACAGCTGGGCCGACACGACCCCTGGCAAAGCTTTGAGATCGTTTGTCAATTGCTGCTTGTCGCTGCCGGCTTTGGCCTGCACGCCCACGACCAGCCGGTGCGTCGCCGCGACCCGCCCCTCCAGCTCGTCGAGCGTGCCGTCCGCCACGACCTTGCCGCGGTGGATGATCACAACCCGGTCACAAATCTGGCGAACTTCCGCAAGGTTGTGGCTGGAAAGAATGATCGTGTGGTTGCTGCCCAGCTCGCGGATCAGATTGCGGATCTCGATGATCTGGTTGGGGTCGAGGCCCGAAGTCGGCTCGTCTAGGATCAGCACTTTTGGGTTGTGCAACAGAGCCTGGGCCAGCCCGACGCGCTGCTTGTAACCCTTGGACAAATTGGCGATCTGAAAACCCACGTACTCTTGAAGGCCGACCATCCGCACCACTTCGGCGATGCGCTTGTGCAGCTCGGCCTTGGCAAAGCCGCGCATCGAGCCGACGTACTGCAGGTAGTCGTAGACGACCATGTCTGCATAAAGAGGCGTTGACTCAGGCAGATAGCCGATACCGGCCCGGACCGCGACCGGATCGACATTGGCATCCACGCCGTCTACGACCACGCTGCCTGAGGTGGCAGTCAGAAAAGTCGTGAGGATCTTCATGGTTGTCGACTTGCCGGCGCCGTTGGGGCCCAGCAGACCTAGGATCTCGCCGCCGTGCACGTCAAAACTGACGCCCGCAAGGGCGGTCTTGGTGTCGTACTGCTTGACGAGATCGCTTACTCGAATCATGGTGTTGGCGCTCATTGTCCTCCACGGGTCTCGTTCACTGCTTCCGTTCACTGCTTCCGTTCACTGGCTCTGGGCTGGCTTTGTTCCCAGTTTCTGTGCGTCTAGGTGCACTCGCTGGCGCCTGTCGGCGGGGCAAGGCGGCATCGTCAGCCGCCTCAGGTCCCATCCACCGCCAAAGCGGTCGATCCTTTGGGGGAGCCGGCGCGCCGGTCAGGTCCTGCCCAGCTCGATTCGGCTGGCGGGGCCCCTGTCGCACACGGCGCCGCCACGGTAGGATGGGCTGCGCGGCTGTCAAGGCGTCCCGCCCGTGGCTGCGCTGTGGAGTCCGATGCGCACGCAAATATTCCCCCTGCCGCGGCGTTGGCTGGCGGCCGTGCTGGCGCTCTGTGGCGCGGTCGTACCGCTGGCCCCGCTTTGGGCGGCGCCCGTGGCATTTTCGCCCGCTCTGGCGGTGGAATTGCAGCCGCTGCGCGGTGCGATCGATCGGCCCGAGTGGTTTTCCCAGCCCCTGCGGCCCATGCTGGCCGCCTACAAAAAGCGCCAGTGGGCCAAGGCCTGCGCGCTCAGCACGGCGCGGCACCAGCAGTTGATGCTGAGCGCAGGGCGGATCTTCTTTGGCATGGAGCGAAAAAAGGCCGACACCGAGGCGATTGAGCGCTTCTTGGACAGCCACGTTCGCGGAGACAAGCCGGAATTGGAGGTCGCGGGGGAGGGCTTTGTGCCGGCGATGGCTTGGCGGTCGCTGGCGACGGACGCCTGCATGCGCGCTGACAAGCCCCAGGAAGCGATCCGCATGGTCGATCTGAGCGCCTCGCTGGCTGGCGATGGCCCGGCGGTCGTGGCTTTGGCGGTGGCGAGGGCCCAGGTGGAGCGCAGCTGGACCGCGGCGGCGGCGATCGCGGCGCGCAGTCGCGACAGCTTGCGGGTGGCGCTGATTCGGGCCCTGGCCAAGCCAGAGGAGGCCAAGCACTGGCTGGGGGTGGCGGAAAAGCACCTGCAGACCGGCGCTGATCAAGAGCTTTTGGCCGCGGTGCGCAAAGCGGTGGGGCAGCCATGAGCGGCGTTTCTCAGCCTCCCAGGCCAGCCAAACCGCCCAAGCCGCAAAAGCCGCTGCAGCCTGCGCGCCGACCGCCGTTTCAGCCCGATCTGCTGCAGGGCGGCGATCGCAGCGAAGTCAACCGGGCGTTTCTCCGCGACGCTGAGCGCTGGCAGCTGGCGTTTCGCTGCCGCGAGTGCGTGTTTGTGTGCGCCGATGGCCGCTGTTCGCTCGGCTGGCCCAACGCCGCCCTGCGCTCAGAGGACTTTGAAGTCGTTGATGAGCAGGGAATCGCTCAGTTCTGCAAAGCGTTTGAGCCAGACGACGGCTGATCGAGCGCTAAGCCTGCAACAGCTCTGAACTGACCCGCTCCAGCAGGTGGCGATAGCGTGGCTCGGCCAGCTCGGCGACTTGGGCCGCGACTTTGAACCACGCGCGCACGCTCTGGCGGCCTTTGGCGGTGCGGATCAGCTGCTTAGGCGTGGCGCCCCCAAGGCCCGGTTGGGGCGTCTCAGAGAAGCCGGCGAGCATTTCGCACAGCCAGTCGCTCGCCAGCCGCCGCCACTGATCGGCGTCGCCGCGAACCTGGGTCTGGGCCTCAAAAAGCGGCCCCAGGTCGCGGTGAAGGGTCATCTGCAGAGGCAATTGCGGCAGCCACTGGGCCACGGCGGCCTGCAGATCGGCCAGCTTCTCTGGCTGGACGGTGCTGGCATGTAGCCGCGCGCCGTGCAGGCGCAACACCGCACCGGCGGGGGCCAGACCGCCAGGGGAGATCGAGAAGCTCTGGGGCGAGAGCTGCTGCAGAACGTTAGCGCCCTGCAATTGAACCAGTTTTCGCTGGGTACCGCTGTGATCTTCCACGCGGAACACCAAGGTGGTGCGGCGGCTGCGCTCCGCCATGGGCGCGGCAGTCAGGATCGGCGCCCGCGCGAGCGAGCGACGCGCAGCGGTCAATAGGCAGCGCAACTGGTCTGCGCGCGGCAGGTTTTCTGCCTGGGCCTGGGCGGCAGTCATGGCGCGGAGGCAGCGGGCGGGCAGGGTGGCGTGGACCGCGTCCATCAAGTACAGGCCGTCCACACAGGGCAAGCGCGCCACCAACAGCTCGCCCACGGGCGCTAACTTGGCCAGCACGGGCTCGCGCACGCTCAACTCTGCGGGTCCAGGCAAGCGACTCAGCGGAGCCAGCACCGCACCATCCTCAAGGATTCGCAGCACTTTGTAGGCCTGAGGCGCGCTATCCACCAGCGCCTGCAGGATCTGCTGATCGCGGCCGGCGGCAAATTGTTCAGCGATCTGCTGGCCTAGCGGACCCTTGTCGAGCGGCGCGTCCCAAGCCAACCACGGATAGAACTCCACGTCCGCGCCGCGATCGATCAGCAGCGACTCCAGCGCGGCGCCACTGGTCAGGCGGGTGCGAAACCAGCCCGACGCAGCATCCAGAACAATGGGATCCGCCAGCTGATTCTGCACATACTCCACCACCTGGACCAGGATGCGCATGTGGTCGCGGCGCAGTTGGTGGAGGTGGAGAGAGGTCGGGGGCATCGGTGCTCGAGTGGTCGCCCCCGGCTTATACGTCTGCATTTGCAAGGCGGTCAATGCAAAGTGGGCCGCTCTTCTGCGGCGGTGTCCATAGTTATCTCTGGCGACTCGGAGGGTTCCAGCTGATTTGCGTCATCGGCCTGTTCCGCGGCGACGCGCAGAGGCTCCAGTGTAAAATCGCGGACTTGCCACGGGCGCAGCGGACGATCGCCCGGCAGCGTTGGCGCGATCGCCGCCGGGTCCAACGGTTCGTCGGCCTTGGCATCCTGCGGGAGATCGGCCATGGTCTGCGGCGATTCCCCAAGGATCAGCGGATCCTCAAGCATCGCCAACACCGCGGCATCGGCCCGCTGGCCCAGCACTCCGCTGGCATCGCCCTCTAGCAACGGCCGCTGGGCCCGCTGCCACGGCCGGTTCAGCGCCTGCTGGCCGGCAGCGGCGACCGCCTCCAAGTCGATCGGCTCGTCGTCTTCTGGATCACCGCTCGGCTGCGGCTCTGCGCGCGGTCGGTTGCGGTGGGCCTGCAGCATGGCAAACATCCCCAGCAGGGACACCACGGACCAAATGGCGCTGTCGGAAAACAGCACTGCCCAAGCCGAGGCGCTGGCCTGGATTTGCGTCGCGTAGGCCGCGTACAAGTCCTCTGGAGGGGCGCCAAAGGTCATGGCAAAAGCCCGCTCCAGCGTCGCCCCTTCTTGCAGGCGCTTCTGCACGTCGCCGATCGCGCTGATCCCGCCCACGCGCCGGGTGGCAAACTGCAGAAACCCCGCGGCCGTGGCATAGGCGCGCTGGCGGGCCACCTGGCTGCCGTGAAAGCCCTCATTGAGGTTGCGCAGGCTCTCTAGCTGGCCCAGCGGCGCGGCACCCGCCAGATCGCGGAGGCGCTCAAAAGTCGCTTCACCGGCCAGCAGCGTCGCCACGCCCTCTTGGTACCACGTGGGCAGGAACCGCCCGCGACTCGCAGCGTGCAAGCCGACATGGACCAATTCGTGCTCCAACGTCTCGCGCGTGGTCAGGGCGCGGGTGCCGTTCACATGCACAATGATCCGCCTTTGGTCGAGCATGGCCAGGCCAGCGAGCCAGCGCTCGTCCCACCCTTGCACCGCGTGGTCGGCCATGACCTGCGAGAAGGCATCCTCGCTGCCCACCAGGTCGATATCGACCGCGCCATCCAGCCCGCCGCGGAGATAGGCCTGTACATTGTCCGCGGCTTCCTTCACCGCTTTGGCCAGGGGCTCGCGGCGATCGTCGTCCACGTCGTGCAGGCGCAGCCGCAGCTCCAGGCCGCCGCTATACACAGAAAGCGCAGGGATCGCCGGCACTACCGCCGGGGCCTTCTCCGCGGGCCGCTGCGCCCAAACCGGCAACGCCAACAGCAGCGAGCAAAGCAGGAGCCATTTCCCCAACCAGCGGCGGGGTCCAAAAACGCGAAACTGCAAAGTTCATCCTGGGTTCGAGGGCTATCCCTACTGCCAGCCGCCCATTTTGAATCGCTGCGAAGAGATCTCAAAGAGGAAGCCGAACTGAAACTCAATCTCGCCGTTGCCGTTGCGAAGGCCCGCCGGTGGATTGGGAAAGGGACTTGCCGCAGCAAAGGCGCGCCGGGCCTCCTCGTCAAGGAACTCCAGGCCAGAATCTTTGGCGACCTTGAGGTGCTTGAGCGCGCCCTCGGGATTCAAAGTGACCTTGACGATGGTGAGGCGGTTCTTGACGCCAAAGCGCTGGCCGGTCGGATCGCGCTCGCGCCACACCCGCCCCGGCTCCCACTCCTGAGATACGCGGTCCTTAACCCGCTGAAAATAATCCCAATAGCGGAACTTGCGCGTGTTCAGTAGGTTGGTGTCGCCTTCGTCATCCACGTCGGGCAGGTAGTCGTTCGACCCCGGCGATCCAGACAGCGCCTGTAGATTGCGCAGCACGTTGCCGGGGGAGGTCGAGGGCAGCAGCAGACCGTTGTCGGCCCCGCGCACCACCACCGAGCCGCTCTGACCGGCCTGACGCTCCTCTTGCGGCGCTTGGCCCTCGCCGGGGCCCTTGGCGGCTTCAACGGCTGCCTGAGCCGGCCCGCCCGTCGACTTGGCCGCCCGCGCCGCCATCGATGGCAACTGCGTGGGATCCTTACTGGTTGACTGAGGGCTCTGAAGCTTAGACGGGTTGTCGATCGCCACTCGCCCCAGATCGCGCCCCGGGGTCTTGCGGCCGGTCGCCTTGGTCTCCTTCTGCACCGTCATGTCGTAACGGCCCAGATACTTGGCGTTTTTGGGAGCTTGCTCGCGCTCCGGCCGCGCAGTCTCCACCACCTGGCCGTTCAGCAGCTCTTCCTCTGTCTTGGGCTGATCGGGCTTTTTGGCCTCGACCGGCCGCGGCACGGGAGGAAGAAAGCGCAGGCGAGAAGCGATCTTGGGCTGGCCTTTCCCAGGCTTCTTGGCGCGCTGTGCGGCGCTTTGGGTCAGAGGCTGGCCCGCGTCCAGATGGACCAAGGCGGCAAGACTCCACAGCAAAGCCAGGGCCGCTGCCAGCCCCGCGGCGACAGCCCCTAACCAACGCCGCCATGCTTTTGCAGGACCGACCATATCCCCAAGCTATGCGCCCACCCAAACCGGGTCAAGCAGAACCGCTCAGACGCTCGCTTTGTTCCAGGGATCTAGAACAGTTCCGGAAGGTCTAGTGCTGTTCCGGGGGATCTAGAACAGGTCGGAGATCGAGTCGCCGTCGTGGATGCGGCGGATGGCCTTGGCGAACAGCGGCGCGACCGACAACACCTCGATCTTGCTCGACTTCTTGTCTCTCAGCGGGATGGTGTCGGTGACGATCACCCGGTCGAGCACGGAGTTATTGATGCGCTCCACCGCCGGCCCAGATAGCACCGCGTGGGTCGCCGCGACCTTGACCGACAAAGCCCCGCGAGACATCAGGAAATTCGTCGCTTCGATGACCGTGCCGCCGGTGGCGATCTCGTCGTCCACGATGATCGCGTGCTTGCCCGCCACTTCGCCGATCAGGTTGGTCGCCACCGCGCGATCGTCGTTGCCGTAGCGGCGCTTGTCCACGATCGCCACGGGCAGGTTGAGGGCGTTGGCAAACTTGCCGATATCCTTGGCTTCACCCACGTCGCCGGCCACCAACACGCAGGTGCTGAGGTCCAGGTTCTTGAGGTAATCGCACAGCACCGGCGCGCCGGTCAGCTGGTCGACAGGGACGTGGAAAAAGCCTTGGATCTGCGCGGCATGCAGGTCCATGGTTAGCACGCGATCGGCGCCGGCCGTCTGCAGCAGATCCGCCACCAGGCGCGCGGTGATCGAGATGCGCGGCTGATCCTTCTTGTCCGAGCGCGAATACGGCAGATAGGGCAGCACCGCCGTGACCCGCGTCGCCGAAGCGCCTTTGAGGGCGTCGATGGCGATCAGCGTCTCCACCAGGGCCTCATTGACCGGCGGCGCCGAGCTCTGCACATAGAAGACGTCGCAGCCCCGCACGTTCTCTAGGATCCGCACCATCAGGTTCTCATTGGCGAACTTGACGACTTCGGACTTGGAGAGAGGCAGGTCAATGGCGTCGCAGATGGACTGGGCCAGCTGGGGGTGACTGGTGCCGGCAAAGATCTTGATCCGCTGCTGCATGGGGCCTCCCGTGCGTGGAATGTGGCAACCGGGGACAGGACGAGGCGGCGTCTACTCGATGTAGTTCTGACGCAGATCCGCGAGATCCTTGGCTTCTTCCTGGTTGGGGTGCTCGAGCACCGCGCGATCGCGATACGTGCTGAGCTTGAGGCGCAGGGCGTTGAGCTTGATGAAGCCGTCGGCATCGGCCTGGTTGTAGACCTTGTCCGCCTCGAAGGTGCTGTACTCAGGATTGTACAGTGAATTCCGCGCCTTGCGGCCGGTCACCGTGACATTGCCCTTGTAGAGCTGCAGGCGGGCCACGCCGGTGACGCCCTTTTGAATCGACTTCATAAAGCCGAGCATCTGGGTCATTTCCGGGCTAAACCAGTACCCGTTGTAGATCATGCGGGTGTACTGCGGCACCAGGCCGTCGCGCAGGCTCATGACCTCGCGATCGAGCACGAGCGACTCCACGGCGCGGTGGGCGTGGTAGAGCAGCGTGCCGCCCGGGGTCTCATACACGCCGCGCGACTTGATGCCGACGTAGCGATTCTCCACGATATCGACGCGGCCGCAGCCGTGCTTGCCGCCCAACTCATTGGCTTTTTCCAGCAGGGCCACGGGGCCGAGCTTGACGCCGTTGATCGCCACCGGAATGCCGTCTTCAAAGGCGATCTCCACGTCTTCGGCCTCATCGGGGGCCTGGCGCGGGTCGACGCTGAGGCGGAACATGTCGGCCGGCGGGGCGCGCCACGGATCCTCCAGGATGCCGCCCTCAAAGCTGATGTGGAGCAGGTTGCGGTCGGTCGAATACGGCTTGGCCGCGGTCACGGTGATCGGAATGTTGTGTTCTTTGCAGTAGTTGATCAGGTCGGTGCGGCTCTTGTACGGCCAAGTGCGCCACGGGGCGATGACCTGGATCGACGGCTCGAGCGCGTAGGCGCCCAGCTCAAAGCGCACCTGATCGTTGCCCTTGCCGGTAGAACCGTGCGAAATGGCGAAGGCTTTTTCAGCAACCGCCACCTCGACCAGCGCCTTGGCGATCGGCGGGCGGGCAAGCGACGTGCCGAGCAGGTAGTAACCCTCGTAGACGGCGTTGGCCATGAGCGCCGGAAACACGTAATCGCGGACAAAAGTCTCGCGCAGGTCCATGACGTACAGGCCAGAAGCGCCTGAGGACATGGCTTTTTCTCGCAGGCCGTCCAGCTCCTCGCCCTGGCCGACGTCGGCGGTCATGCACACGACATCGTAGCCTTGGTTGTACTTGAGCCAGTGCAGCATCACCGACGTGTCCAGGCCGCCCGAATAGGCCAGCACAACCTTCTTGCGTTCGCTCATGGTAAAGATCCTCGCTATTTGACTGGAGTTTTGCTTGGCCAACATGGCGGTAGGGGCGGGGCAGTGAGGGTAAGGCACTGAGGCTAAGGCACTGAGGCTAAGGCACTGAGGAGGTACGGTCGGGCCACGCCCAGGGCAGGGCTGGGCCGTCGCGGCCAGTAGTGTCGGCGGGAATTGGCCCGTGCGTCAAGATCGGCCGAGCGGCTGACGCGGCGCGTCAAAAGGCGGGTTGGCCCCAAACCCAGACAGCGCGCGGCAGAGTTTCCGTATTCGCGGGCGCGGCTTGCAGCACGTTGCGCAGGACAGTTTCGGCGTCGTCCCCCGGCACTGGGGCCAGAGCGACCAGATGGGCCGGTGCCCCCACAGCCAGAGAGCCCAGCCCAGCCAGACTTGGGTCAAACTGCCCCAGCCAATGCCCGGGCACCGCGCTCGCTCGGCAGAGAGCTTCCGTCGCAGTGGCGTCCGCTAAACCTTTGTGGATATTCAGAAAAGCCCGCATGGTGTCCAGCTGGCTCAGCTGCGGTCCCGCGCCGATGTCGGTCGCCAACACCCAGGGCACGCCGGCTCCGCGGAGTCGCTCCAGCGGCATGCGGCCAGACCCCAGAGCTTCATTGCTGGTCGGACAGTGGGCGATCAGCGTGCCTGTGGCAGCCAGGCGGGCAAGCTCCCGATCGGAAAGGTGGATGCCGTGGGCCATGACCACATGGGGGCCGAGAAGGCCGGCGCGGTCGTAGACGTCGCTGTAGTCGCTGGCGTCGGCAAATAGCTGGGCCACCCAGGCGATTTCATCCAGATTCTCAGAGAGGTGCGACTGAACTGCCAACCCCGCCTCGCGGGCCTTGCGGCCGCACAGGGCCAAGCCCTCAGCTGACACGTTGGGGGCAAAACGCGGCGAGACAGCCGTGCGGCGTTGCTGCCAGCCGGGCAATTGCTCAAGCTGGGCCAGGGTTTCAGCCACGGGCTGCAGCATCTCTGCGGGCGCATGGCGCTCCATCAGTGCCGGCCCCTCTAGCCAACCCGGCCAAGCGAGGGCCTGAAAAGCCGCGCTCGCAGAAGCAAAGGGCGGGCCAAAAGCCAGTCCGCCGCAGGTGCCGGCCCGCGAGGTGGCGTGCAAGAACTCCGCGGCCCTGCGTGTCGCCAACGCTGGCGCGGCAAATTCCGCTTCCGCTGGCCAGATCGACTCGCGCAGCCATGGCAGCAGTTGGCCAGAGAACTGCCCGCGCACGTGGCTCTGGGGCCAATGGATGTGCAGGTCTACAAATCCGGGAAGAATGAGCGGCGCTTCCGCCGGGGCAGGGTCCATAAGCTCTTGAACTGCGCTGATCCGCCCGTCTTGCCAGCTGACCTGGGCGTGGGGAAGCCAGCGGACCGTCAAATCGGCTGAAGGGAGCAGGACCGATCCGCGGATTTGGCCAGAGGCGGGGGACTGCGGAAAAGGGCGGGAGGTCATGGGCGAACTCAAGGTAGCTTCTTGGCCTTGGAGCCGGCTTTGGCTTTGCCGGCCTTGGGCTTGTCCGTCTTGGCTTTGGCTGACTTAGCGGCGCCCTTGCCCTTCTTGCCAGGTGTCGTGGCGGCCGTGGGCTTGACCGGCAGCATCTCTGCGGCGCGGGGCAATTCCTGATCGACCTGATCGACCAAGCTCGGGTTGGGCCTTACCCCTGGGTCCAGGGCCATGCGCAACTGGTGCTGAAACTCGCTGCGGCGCTTGGCGACCCACAGCTGTAAGTCCGTGTCCGGCGCCAGGTATTCTGGGGCCAAGCCCAGGCCCGCCAGCTTGCGCGCCTCTGCATTGCGCCCCTGCTGGAACAAGGCATCGGCGAGGCCTTTGCGCGCGGCGTCGTGGTTGGGGTGCAGCTTGAGCGCCTGATCAAAGAGCGCCTGGGCTTTGGCGGCGGCCGAGTCGCGCAGGGCCAATTCGCCAGCGAGCACCAGCAAGACCGCGCTATTGCTCGCCGCGGGCTTGGGCAGCGCCGCCTGGACCAACTGCCGCGCCAGCACCAATTCATTGTCCGCCAGGGCCCGGGCGATGGCCTTTTCCGGCGTCTGGTCAAAATCGCCAAAGGCCACGCGCTCCCCGCCATCGCCGGCGTTGCGCAAGGCCCTGGCCACAAGCGGCAGAGCCATCAGCGCCGGTTGGTGGCGCGGATCCAGAGCGACGGCGCGGCTCAAGGCGCTGTGGGCGGCGAGCAGTTCCTGGGCGCC
>JBIKTV010000395.1:0-5467 GCA_044347905.1 Myxococcota bacterium | reverse complement strand
CCCATCCGGGTGACGGTCGCTGGCCCGCCGGGCAAATCCACTGTATAGTCAAGGATTAGACAGTCGCTTGGCCCCTGCCCGGGGCCCGAAGCGCGAAGGATCGAGACCCCGCAAGGGGCAGCGTCCGACGCTGTTTTTTGGCCCGTTTTCGCGGCAGCCCCGCAGGGGCGCTGCGGAAGGCCAAAAAATCCGAGCCTGGTCGCCGCAGGCGACGCGCCCAAATTCCCCAACGGCGGTCCGGGAAAGCGCCGCGCCCGCTGAAGTGGACCCGGCTACGGCCCCGTCTTGGCCGTCACCCCGACCACCGCGCCCGGCCCCGGTGCCAAGAGCGTGGGCCGGGCCGTGGCGTCGCCCAGCAACTGCTCGCCAAAGAAGGCGCTGATGCTGCGGGCAGCGATCTCTCTCGCCAGGAGATTATCTAGGTAATTGAAGGGGCTCGAGTCGTCCTGCCGGGTCCCCGCGCCGCAGCCTGGGGCAAAAGCCGGGATCAGCCCCGCCAGCTCAGAGAACGACCAGTGGCCGGCGTCCGCCACCTCGACCAGCCACGCCGGGCCAGGGAGCTTGGCAAAGTTCTGGGCGATCATGGCGTTGCCCAGGGCGGTGATGCTGTTGTCCTCTTTGGCCAGCAAGAAGCCCGCCGGGACCTTGATCTGCGCCGCATCTACGCCCGGCAGCAGGGGATTTTGGATGGGCGCGGCGACAAACCACGCGGCGCGGATGCGGGGGTCGGTCTGCGCCACCAGCCCGGCGGTCACGGCGCCAAAGCTGTGGCCGCACACGCCGACTCGCTTGGCGTCGAGCTTGCCCCGCAGCGCCACAGGGATCAGCGCCTGCTGGGGATCCAGAGCGATGTCCAGGGCAAAGCGCACGTCGCGGGCCCGCACCTGCAGGAAAGCGCCAGACAAGGGCGCGGTCACGCCGGCCTGCGCCTCCATCAGCGTATTGCCGCTGTGGTCGAGCGCCAGGACGGCCATGCCGTGGCTCGCCAGCCTCTCCGCCGTCAGCACCGCAGAAAACCGCGTACAACCATGGCAGTGCGAGTAGGCGATGAGCGGAAAAGCCCCGGCGATAGGCGGCGCGTCCAGGGCGCTGTGGCTCAGCTTGCCCACGCAGGTGGCCGGGGCCTGGTCCATCAGCGCGGCAAAGGCGGTGCGCGTGGGGCCTTCGGGCAAGAACGTCGCCAGCGGGGTGCCCTGCTTGGCCTGGGCGGCGGCCGAGGGCAGGGCGGGATACCACAGCGTCATGGCCAGGTTCCGCCCGGTTTGCGGGTCGGTGGCCTGCAGCTGCACATGGCCCACGGCGTGGGGGCCGGCGCTCTGCCAGTCGACGGCGACCGCGGGCTTGGGATCGGGGTCGGCGGTGCCGCTGTCGCAGGCGCTCAGGATCAGCAGGGCGAGGCTGGCGAGTCCTACGTGGGCGCAGGCCAGCTTCAGCCATCGGGCGGTTGGTCGCGGGCGGAGCTGGGTCATGGGCGATCCTCAAGCGGGGCAATTTGCCCGCAGCGGTGGGTAGTTTTGGCAGGGCCAAGGTCCGGGCCGCTGCGCGAGGGTAGCGCGCCGGGGTTTGGGCTGTCCAGGGCGGTCGGGCCCTGCAGAATCGCCAGCTTGACACGGGTCAAACCAGCCGCGCATCATGGCGACATGGGCCAACCGCAACACAAAACCACCGCCGCCGAGTACCTGGCCTGGGAGCAGACCCAGCCAGACAAGCACGAATTCTACCGCGGCGAGATCTTCGCCATGGTCGGGGTGAGCCGAGCCCACGCGGAATTGGCGCGAAACATGCTGTCAACCCTGCATCAGGCGCTCCGAGGCAAGCCGTGCCGGGCCTACGGCAGCGACGTCAAGGTGCGGGTCGAGGCGGTCGACGCGTACTATTACCCAGACGTCTTGGTGACTTGCTCGCCCAAGGACTTGAGTGCGGACCAGGTGATGAGCGAGCCGCGCGTGCTGGTCGAGGTCCTGTCGCCTTCGACGGCCAGCTATGACCGCGGCCTCAAGTTCGCGGCGTACCGACAGCTGCCGTCGCTGGAGCAGTATTTGCTCATTGATCCCGCGGAGCTGACGGTCGAGTCCTACCAGCGCACGGAGGGGGGCAGCCACGGCGGCACGGGCGGCGGCGCCTGGCTGCTGCGCGATGTGCCCCGCGGCGGTGAGATCGCCATGCCCGCCCTGGGTTTGCGGCTGAGTTGGGCGGACGTGTTCCGCTATGTCGATCCGCTGGTGGCGGAGGGCGACTGAAGCGTCCTCGGCGCGGCGCGGTGGGGAGCCGCCAAGAAGTCGCATAATCGCTGGCGTTTTGCTTGGATGGGCGCGTCGCCAGGGGCGACCGAGCTGCGACTTTTTGCCGGGGCTGCCATCGCCGCTGCGCGCCGCCGGCCTGCCCCAGCAAAAAGCGGTGTCGGACACCGCCCTTGCGGGTCAGCATCTCTCGCGCACCGGCCCAATCTCGCGTCCTGCTCTACCCGGCGGTATCGACCCGCCCCTGAAACCACGCTTCCATCACCATCAGCGCCCACAGGTGCCAGGTGTGGTCGCGGCGGCCGGCCAGGTGCTCGGCCTTCATGCGCGCCACGGCGTCTGCTCGCACCAGGCCGCGTTTGTTTAGCGTTTCTGCAGAGGTCGCCGTCTCCAGCAGCCCCCGCAGCGGCCCGCCCAGCCAGGTGCCCAGGGGCGCCACAAAGCCCTGCTTGGGCAAGCGCACCGCGGACGGCTGCAGGTAGCGGCTCGCCACCTCGCGCAGCACCCGCTTAGACGCCAGCTTGCCCGACGAGCCGGCCAGCGCCGCCGCGGTCATCTTCATCGCCGGCGGCAGGCGCAGGCCAAAATCGACAATCCGCCGGTCCGCCAGCGGCACCCGCAGCTCCAGGGCGTGGCGCATCGACATGCGGTCCGACAGGGCCAGCACATTGTCCGGCAAGAAGCCGTGCAGGTCGGCCAGGCAGGCGGCGTCAAGAGGATCGGCATCCGGCGGCAGATCGGCCAGTGAACTCAAGGTGTTGCCCAGATCCGTCGGGCCAAAGCCGTCGGGCCCTTCGCCCAGGTGCGCTAGGGCCTCGGGCGTTAGCAGCCCGGCGAGCTCGGCGCGGGTGTAGTGGCCCAGCCAGTCGCGGTAGGTCTCGGCAAAAGATCCCGCCGAGGCGCGCAGAAAGCGCTTGGCATGGCGAAACAGCGGCAGTCCATCGGCTTTCTCTGGAATCTGTGCTGCCAGCGCCGGCAATAGCTGGTCCCGCAGCAGCGCCGGCAATTGGCGCCAAGCCGCCAGCAAGCGCGTGGCCCGGTAGCGCGGATAGCCGCCAAAGGCCTCGTCGCCGCCGTCGCCCGTCACCGCCACTGTCACTTCTTCGCGGGCGCCTTGGCACAAGACATCGACCATCAGCGCGGTGGGGTTGGCAAATGGTTCGTCAAACTGCTCGATAATATGCGAAAATCGTGTCTCCGCCAAATCACCGCTGATGCGAATGATCCGGTGGCTGACGCCGAGCTGCTGGGCGATCTCGGCGGCGCGAGCCGTCTCGTCGATGTGCTGGCCTTCGCTGCCAAAGCCGACGGTAAAGGTCTTGAGCGGCCCGCCGCCGCGCTCGCGCTGCAGCCGCGCCATCAGCGCCACCAACAGGCCAGAGTCGATGCCGCCCGACAAAAACGCGCCGACCGGCACATCGGCCACCATGTGCTCGCCCACCACGTGCAGCAGGCGCTGTTCCAGCTGGTCGGCGGCTTCGCGGACGTTGTCAAAAACCAGCTTGGGCGCTACGGAAAACTGCCTGAAGCGCTCGATCTGCTGGCCGCGGTCGTCGATGACCAGCTTGTGGCCCGGCAGCAGCTGCTGCACAGCGGCGAAGGCCGTGGCCGGCGGCGGCACGTACAGGTAGCTCAGGTAGCCCGCCAAGGCCCGCACATCCGGCTGGCGGCTGATCTGGGGATTGGCCAGCAGCGCCTTGATCTCACTGGCAAATGTCAGCTGGCCTGCCGCGGGCTGGTGGTAAAACAGCGGCTTGATGCCCACGGGATCGCGGGCCAGCAGCAGCCGGCGCTCGCGGTTGTCCCACAGGGCCAGGGCGTACATGCCCTCTAAGCGCTGCAACATCGCGTCGCCGTAGGCGTCGTAGAGGTGCAAGATGACTTCGGTATCGCTGTGCGAGCGAAACTGCCGGCCCATCGCCTGCAATTCCGCGCGCAGACCCTGAAAATTGTAGATCTCGCCGTTGAACACCAGGGTCAGCCGCTGGTCCGCCGACTCCATGGGCTGGTGGCCCGCCGCCGACAAATCGACAATCGACAAGCGGGTATGCCCCAGCATCAGCGACTGACCGCCGGGGCCATTGGACTCGACCCACAGGCCGGCGTCGTCGGGCCCGCGGTGGCGCAGGGTCGCGGTGGCCTTGCGGTCTAGATCGTCATTGCGCGGGCCAATTCGCCCGTAAATGCCGCACATCGCGCCTCCAAGGCCGCCGAGCAGGGTGCGGCGGGGCGACAGTGTGCCCGCCGGGGCGAGGTGGGTCAAGGCGAGCGCGGCTGTGGGCGGTGCAGCTTTGGGGGCCTCCTGGTCCGCGCCGCTCTGCGGCTGCGTCGCAGCACCGCGCTCTATCGTCCAGCTTGCCAGCTGGCCGACCGAGCCCTCGGGCGCGGCGCGGCTGGGGGGCTCTGGTGGCTTGGCAACCTAGGTGGCCGCGCGACGCCCGGGGCTCGGCCCTGCGGGTTGCGATCGCTGGCCCGGTGGACGGTTCCCGTGGAAAGTCAATGACCAGACAAGTGATTGCCTATTCGGAGCACTGCCCTGTCGCCGGCTTGTTTCGCTTGGTCAACATGGTTGGGTGGGGGGCACGTCTGATCACGGGTTCGTCGGGATCGATCAGTGCTTCCACGGGTCTGATCAAGCGTTCTTCGCGTCTGATCGGTGCTTCCACGGGTTTGATCAGGCGTTCGTCGCGTCTGATCAGTGCTTCCGCGGGTTTGATCAGCCCTTCTTCGCGTTTGATCAGCCGTTCCGTCGGTATGATCAGCGCTGCTTGCAGTCTGATCCTCGCTTCCGCCCTCTGGATCCGCTGACCGTACCCTTGGGTCGGGCGATGGGCGCCGCTTGGTGCGCGCAAGGCAGCGACACGACGGCCGCGGTCAAGGACGTTGCGGCGGTGTCTTTGGCGTCGCCGCCGGTCGCCGGGGCCGGGCTGCCCAAAGGGCAGGCAGGGAGCATTGGCATGGAGATTGGCGATGCACCTGGGTTAGGCGAGGCTTGCACTGGCCAGGGTTGGGACAATCTATTGACTGGGAGGAGTGCGCTTGGATAGGATTGTCGTGTCGACAAATGGGGGCCCGGCCAATGAATTAGCGGGCTATCATGACGCCAACCGCCTTCGCGGTCGGCGATGGCCGGTATCCGGCCATTCAGGCCTCTGCTGGCCCGGCTCTGGCCGATAACACTGGCTTGGCTGGTCGCGGTGGCGTCTGAAAACCCTGCATAATCTGCG
>JBIKTV010000394.1:0-5469 GCA_044347905.1 Myxococcota bacterium | reverse complement strand
AGACGGCAAGGCCTATAAGGGCACGTTCACGGAGTTCCACCGCAATTTGATCGTCAGCTACTTCCACTCCCTGGGCAAACGCGTCATCGACGACGAGTGCTGGGGCGACGTCAAGTGCGTCAAAGACAAGGGCCTGGACAGCGTGTGGGACAAGCCGGTCGGCGCGGATTAGAAAAACCCAGCGATTTCAACAATCAGACAATAGCCTGGCACCTGTCCGACATCGGCGCAGAGCCTAGTACATCGAACCTCAAGTTCGCGGCGGGATCTGACGAATTCCGAGTTCGATGTACGAAAAAGTACCCAGCAGTAGTACCCCAAACCCATGCGCTGGCTTTCGGCGAACCCGCTGCGAATTTCGGGTTTGGGGTACTAGGCCGCCAGCGCTTTTTGCTTTCGCCCGGCGTGCGATAGGCGTACAATCTCGGCCCTGTCTGCCGCTGTTGCCCCTGGAGGTCCTGATGTCCCGCCTGCACCGCTTGGAATCGCTCACCCGCCGCGTGGCCGCCGCCGCCCTGACCTTGGCGCTGCCGTCGCTCTCTCTGACCAGCTGCGCGGTCGATGACGGCGTGGGCGTGGCCGAAGAGGACCTGACCAACGTCGCCAACACCGCGGTCAAGAACCAGTCGATCGGCAACTGCTGGGTCTACGCCAGCGTCGGTTGGGTCGAGTCGCTGGTGCTCAGCCACACGACCAACGCCTTGAATCTCAGCGAGTCGTACATCAGCTACTGGCACTGGTACGAAGAGATCGCCGGTGGCACGGGCGGCGCGCAGATCGCTGCGCTCGACAACGGCCAGATCAACGCCGGCGGATTTTGGGGCGTGGCCGGCGAGCTGATGCTGCGCTATGGCCTGATGGACGAAGGCGCTTTCATCCCAGAAGAGGCCGAGGCCGCGCGCAGCAGCCGCCAGTCCACCGCGCTTGCGGCGATCAATGCCTCGCTCAAGAGCGGCGCGCTGTCGACCCCCGCGGCCCGCAAGGATCGCGCCCTGGTTCGCGCAGAAATGGACAAGGCCTGGCAGCTCACCCCAGAAGTGGTCGGCAAGCTCGACCTGGTGTTTGGCAAGTCCGTCAGCATGAACCTCTACAAGTCCAAGAAGTTGCCCGCCGGCATGCGCCACCCGCGCGAGCTGCCCGTGGGCTACGTGCTAGAGGCCGGCAAGCAGCGCACCGTTTGGCTGGATGAGGCGATCGGCAAGCCGGTCAGCAGCTACAGCTTTATCAACCGCACTGGCCCGTACGCTTGGCGCGAGCAGAGCTACCCGACCACCGCCTCGGCGCGCCGCACCTTCCAGATCAGCGCACAGACGGCCTTGCACAACAAGCTGCCGGTCATCATGTTCTGGTTTGTCGACTTTGCCGCCATGGGCTCGGACAAGGCCTTCAAAGCCCCGCCGGCCACGCCGGGCAGTCAGGGCGGCCACATGACCGTGCTAGAGGACTACGAGGTCAAGCTGGCCAACGGAACCGTGCTCAAGGCCGGCGTCGACGTCACCGACCCCAAGCTGCTCCAGGCCGCGCTCGACCCCAAGGCGGCGATCCAGTTCTTCCGCATCAAGAATTCCTGGGGCTCGGCGCTGGCTCCCCAGGGCTCGGCCGACGACTACAAGGGTTTCCACGACCTGTTCATGCCCTACCTGGACGGCCCGCTCAAAGAATGCACCGGCACCGCGCCCAACAAGTGTGCGACGACCAAGAGCACCGCGGGGCTGCGCTCGCTGATTCTGCCGCCTGCCAATTTCCGCACGGGTAAGTAGCTGAGCTTGTTGTATAAGTCTCAGCGCGACCCGTCGCCGGCTGGTCCAGTGCCCGCGCCGATCGCCAGGGCTCTAGGGCTGCGAACCCAGCAGTTTAGCCTGTCGCCAGCACAATTTGCGGCGCTGGCGGTGGGCGTGGCCGGCAAGACGCCTGTGTGGCGGCACAGTTGACAGATAACCCTGCATTGGGCTTGTCGTCTGGCCCCTTTAGCTGTTACCTTGCCGCGTTCGGTGCCTCCCTCCGCGCTGTGCGGTGGGGTCGTGTCTGCACCGCCGCGGGTCACAGAGCCCTGGGGTCCGGGTGAGCTGGTTCCAGTCGCTGTTCTCGAACGACATCGCCATCGACCTCGGCACCGCCACGACCCTGATCTACATCAAGGGCCGCGGCATCGTCAGCCGGGAGCCGTCGGTGGTGGCCGTGCAGGTCGACGCCCGCGGGCTGCGGCGGGTGCTGGCGGTTGGCAAAGACGCCAAGGAGATGATCGGCCGCACCCCCATGGGCATTGAGGCCATTCGCCCGATGCGCGACGGGGTCATCGCCGACTTTGAGATCACCGAGGCGATGCTCCGCTACTTCATCAACCGCGCGCACTCCAAGCGCACGTTGGTGCGGCCGCGGGTGATCATCTGCGTGCCCTGCGGCATCACCGATGTGGAAAAGCGCGCCGTCCGCGAGTCCGCCGAGTCCACCAGCGCCCGCGAAGTCTTCCTGATTGAAGAGCCGATGGCCGCAGCGATCGGCGCCGGCCTGCCCATCACGGAACCCGCCGGCAACATGATCGTCGACATCGGCGGCGGCACCACAGAAATCGCGGTGATCTCGCTGGCGGGCATTGTCCACAGCCAATCGCTCAAAGTCGGCGGCGACCGCATGGACCAGGCCATCGTCGACCACCTGCGGCGCAAGTACAACCTGCTCATCGGCGAGCGCACCGCTGAACAAATCAAAGTCCGCATTGGCAACGCCTGGCCGCAACCTACGGCTGGAACGATGGAAGTCAAAGGACGCGATGTCGCCGCCGGCGTGCCCCGCACCGTGGTCGTGGGCGCCGATGAGATTCGCGAAGCCCTGGCCGACCCGCTGAGCGAGATCGTCAAAGGCGTGCGCACGGCCCTGGAGCGCACCCCGCCCGAGCTGAGCGCGGACATCGTCGACAAAGGCGTGGTGCTGGCCGGCGGCGGCGCGCTGCTGCAGGGCATCGAGCAGCTGTTGCGAGAAGAGACGGGTCTGCCGGTGCTGATCGCCGACGATCCGGTCAGCGCGGTCGTCAAGGGCGCCGGCATGGCGCTGGACGACGACAACCTGCTGCGCCACGTCACGATTCGCTAAGGGCCTGTACATAAACCGTTTGACTATTTGCGCCGGCGCAGGGTGCGAAAAACACCAAAAGGGCCACCGCGTTTGCAGCAGCCCTCTCAGCGAAGGGCGGAAATTGACCGACGTAGCAGGACGTGCGCCTCGCCCGGGGGTCAGGCGAGGGCGAACGGCTTAGGCGCTCGCCAGATCGTCATTGGTGCGGTGCAGGTCGAGCTGCGAAGCCAGGCGATGATCCTGGGTTTGCAGCGTCGCCGGCACGGCGCGCACGTGGCGATCGAGGTGGGTAGCCAGCGCGCGGGCTGCTTCCACGTGGTGGCGCGGCGTCGGCGCGTTGCCCTGGCCGGCGTTGGCCAAGAACAGGTCAAAGTGGCGGCTCGAAGCGACGGCGTTGGCCGAGCCCTTGCGGCAGACGTCGACCCGCAGCTTCTCGCCGCTCAGGTCATTGCGCAGCGCTACTGGCACCGCACCCTTGTCCACCGCGCCGATCTGGTCGACGATCCAGTTGCCGCCCTGGGCGGAGGAGGCTCCTTGGCCGGCAGGCGCAGTCTCGCTGGCCGAGCCGCCTAGCTGGCCCAAGCCCGCCACAGCGGCGACGCCGGCAAACGAGGTGCCGAGCAGTGTAAGGAACTCGCGACGAGAAACGGACATGATATACCCCCGGGGGATGGCGCACCCTCTCCCGCAGTCTAAGGAGCAGCAGGCCAACGTGTCAAACGCAAACACGCCCGGGGATTCGCCATCGCTACAGCCGCGCCCTTTGGCCGGTCCACCGCCCCTGCGCGCGCCGCTGGCTTGGGCGCATTGGCCCCTCGATCTCGCGCCGATCAGCGCGCGCGGCGCTCTGCTTTGGCCCCAGGTGCTGCGGGCGTGGCCCCCGGCGTTGCGCGCGGCGCTGCTGGTGGCTCCTGGGGCCGATCCCCGGCATTTGGCTGGGTGGGCCAAGCTGTTGCATGATCGCGGCCTCGTGCCGGCCCTGGGCGTGGCGCCCGACCTCTGCACCCCGGCGTGGCTTGGCCAGCTGCCCCAGGTGCCGCTGCTGCTGGTGCTGCAGGGCACGGCTGAGACGCCGTCGACAGCCTGGACCGCGGCGATCGCCGCCCTGGCGCGCCACCGCCAACCGCTGCACCGCTGGTCGGCCCTGGCGGCGCCGCTGTGCCATCTGCCACCTAGCGACCTGCCGCAGGGGCGCGGAGCCAACGGCGACGTGGCCTTGGCGGCGCCGCGAGGGGCCCAGCGCCGGTCGCTGCAGCCGCCCTGCCTGACCTGTGCGCTGGCCGCGCAATGCCCTGGGCCCGCGGGCGATCCCCAGCAGCTGCGGCCCCAGCCCCAAGCGGTGACCAATCAGTTTGACCTGCTTTTGGCCGGCGATGGACCGGCTGTGGCGCAATTGCTTGAGGGCGGGGTGGTGCAGCCCCTGGCGCTGCTGTCCGGGCAAATTGACCCCTCAGAGGTGCAAATCGCCTTGCATCGCCAGCAGATCTACCGCGACCTGTCGGCGGAGGCGCGCATTGGCGATTTTGCCGCGGAGCTACAGCTGCTGAGCCAGGGCGCCGACGGGACATGGCGCGCCGTGCCGGAACCGCCCTTTGCCAGCGAAGAGCGCCTGCTGATGGAGCAATTGCAGCGCCTTTGCCAGCTGGGCGGCGATCGGCGCGCCTTGGTGGTCGACATCGGCGCGGGGCCCGTGCGCTACATCGCCACCCTGGCTCAAGCCGTGGATCAAGGGCAACTGAGCTATATCGCAGTGGAACCGGACCTGGATCACCTGCGCCTGAGTGCCGCCGCCTTTCCCCAAGGTCAGTTTGTCCGCGGCGTGGCGGAGCATTTGCCGCTGGCCGACCACAGCGCCGACGCCGCGATGCTGCTGCGTTCCTGGAACCACTTGCGCGACCCTGCCCAGGCCCTAGATCAGCTGGCGCGGGTGCTGCGGCCCGGCGGGCGGCTGCTGCTGGTGGACAACGTGGTGTTTGGCCTTGTGCGCGATCGCCAGCAGCTAGAGCGGGCCCACGCGCTGCCGCTCCACCAGACGCCCTTTGAGCATTTTCGCAACCACGACGCGCCAGAGGCCTGGGCGCTGCTGCAGAGCCACTGGGGCGCCGCCGTGCGCTTGCTGGAGCTGCACGCGGTGGTCCCGGGCTCGTCCAACCAATGGCTGCTGCTGGTCCAGCTGGACTACCGGCCGCCGGTCGCTGAGGGTTGAAGCCAGAAAGGACGCGGCGTCAGGAGGTTCATGCGCCGCAGGCCAGTCTCGACAAGCCAGCTGCTCTTGCCTTAGCCCTGCCGGCGTTCCCCAGCGGCCTTGAACCTGCGGCTGGGGCAGGGTACCCTAATCCATTGCGCGCGCACGCAAGTGCTGCGTCCCGCCGGACGGCGACGTCCGCCCCGGGCGCC
>JBIKTV010000082.1:0-16949 GCA_044347905.1 Myxococcota bacterium | reverse complement strand
GCCAATTGGATCGCCGCCGTAGATCGCCACGACCCCGGGGTCGCGCCCCACCACCAGCGACCGCAGCGCGGTGACCACTTGGAGGGCGAGCTCGCGGGTCGGCACCAGCACCAGCGCCTGAATGCGCGCCTGGGCCATGACGATGCGCTGCAGCATCGGCAAGCCGTACGCCGCGGTCTTGCCCGTGCCCGTCTCGGCCTGGCCCAGCAGATCGCGGCCCTGCAAAAGCAGAGGAATCGCGCGGGCTTGGATAGGGGTCGGCTGGGTAATTCCCTGGCTGGCAAGGTGGGCGCAAACTTCGGCCGGCAGGCCGAGCTCGGCAAAGCTCAACGGCGCGGCGATCACCCCCTCGTCTGGGCTGGGGGCGGTCATGGGCTCTGTGGTCATGGATTTCCTGGGTTGCCGGGGCGGAGGACCCGCCTCTGGGCGCGCGGGAGTGTACGCCCCGCAGCGCACAATGGCTACAGAAATCCGCCTTCCCGCGGGCGCCGGGCGGCTCCGATGCTGCCGCTTGCGGCCGTTTTGACCCAGTTGCCCGCCCGACTAGACCGCGCGCTCTTGCCGCGCCGGCCGCAAGGTGAAAAGCTACCGGTTCAGCGCGCCGCTCATTGGCGATTTTCCGGGAGATCCTCCGTGCCTACGCCGACGGTTCAGCCCCTGCACCTTTCCGACTTCACCATTCGCACCTTGGGCACCGCGCGGTATGTCTCGCCGCTGCAGTTGGCCCAGGCCGATTCCGTCGGTCAGGCGGAATTCACCAGCGATCAAGACCGCTTGCTCTTCCACGAAGACTGGGAAGTCGTGCGCGGCTTCATTGAGCGCAGCGAGCAGCCGCCGACCTTGGAGCTGGCCGGTCCGCGCGAACGCCTGTACTTTCGCCCGGCCGATGTGCGCGCGGCGATCGTGACCGCCGGCGGCCTGTGCCCAGGCATCAATGACGTGGTCCGATCGCTGGTCATGACCCTGTCGCACCACTACGGCGTCCACGAGATTGTCGGTATCCGTTATGGTTTGCGCGGGTTTGTGAGCGAAGACTCGCCCCCGCTTCGCATGACCCCGGAGCTGGTCAAGAGCATCCACCGCGAGGGCGGCTCGCTGCTGGGCTCGTCTCGCGGCACTCCGCCGGTGGCAGAAATCGTCAAGTCGTTGCAGCGCCAGGCGATCAACGTGCTGTTCATGGTCGGCGGTGACGGCACCCAGCGCGCCGCCAAAGCGATCGCCCTGGCCCTGCGCGAAGCCGGCACAGAGATCGCCGTCATCGGCATCCCCAAGACAATCGACAACGATATCCTTTATGTCGACCAGACTTTTGGCTTCTCCACCGCCGTCAGCCTCGCCCGCCAGGCGATTGACGCCGCCCATGCAGAAGCCCACGGCGCTTTCAACGGGGTCGGCCTGGTGCGCCTCATGGGCCGCGACGCCGGCTTTATCGCCGCCCAAGCTGCCCTGGCCTCCGGCGAGGCCAACTTTGTGCTGGTGCCAGAAGTGCATTTTGAGCTCGAAGGCCCCAACGGCGTGCTGGCCCACCTGCACCGCCGGCTGATGTCGCGCAAGCACGCGCTGATGGTGGTCGCTGAAGGCGCGGGCCAGCAGTACCTGGCCACAGAGCTGCCCGCAGGGGCCACGGACGCCTCGGGCAACGCCAAGCTGGGCGATATCGGTCGGCTGTTGCGCAGTCACATTGAGAAATACTTTAGAGACAAAGAGTTATCCGTGGCCGTGCGCTACATCGATCCGGGGTACACCATCCGCAGCGCCCCCGCAGACGCCTCGGACTCGGTGTATTGCCAAGAGATGGGCCAGAACGCCGTCCACGCCGCGATGGCGGGCAAAACCGACATGCTGGTCGGCCGGGTGCGCGGGCGCCAGGTCCACGTGCCCATCGCCGCGATTACCGGCGGGCGCAAGAACCTGGACCCGTCCCACCCCCTGTGGCGCGCGGTCCTGCAGTCGACCGGCCAGCCGGAGCACATGGTCAACCAGCTGGAGCCCGAGGCCTGAAAGGCTTGACCCTTTGCTGCCACTGAGGATCTATAGGCCATCCACGGACCGCCCCTACGGCGGCCAGGTCTTGCCGGCGTACTTGCTCGGGCTCGCCAGCAGCGCTTTGCAGTCAATCGGCGCGGTCAGCGGCACAAACCGCAAGGTTTCACCGGGCTTGCCGCTCACCGGCTTGGTCTTGTTCTGCACCACCAGCAGATTCATGCTCGCCGCGACCACCACCTGCTCAGAAGTCACCTTGGGCTGCGCGGCGATCTCGCCGTTGGCCTGCACTTCCGCCGTCCAGGTGCTGCGCTGACGCTGGGCGACCTGCAGATTCTGCTTGCCCAACAGGTTGTTGTCGATGTGCACCGTGACGCCCGGCAGGCCGTCCTTGTCGCTGTCCACCAAAGCGGCGTGGTCTTTCTGGCCCAGCGCCGGCATCGCCCCGTCATAGCCGTCCTTGAGCCCCACGACGACAAACTCCTCGCTTTGGCTCCACAGCTTGCCCACGCGGCTGATCGGCACGCCGGGGACGGGGATGGCCGACAAAAACCCGGCGCTGTAAAGGGTTTTGGTGCCAAAGACCGTGTTGGTGTGCATGGCGCACGGTTGCAGCCAGCGCGTGCCGCTATCGCCCTGCCACGAAATCTTGACCAGCCCCAGGGTGGTCGTGCGCTGCTCGGCCCAGCTGCTGCCAAAAGGCGAAGGATCCTGCAGTTGCTGCGCGGACTCGGCCCAGCTGACAAAGTACTGGTCTTCTGAGGCGGGTGCGATGTCGGAGCCGCCCGCGTCGCCTGTGTCTGGGTTGGCGGAGTCTGCCGCGTCGGCGCTGGGTCCAACGTCATCCGCGTCCGCCGTGTCTGGCACGGCTGCCGCATCGGTCGGCCCGCCGCTGTCGGCCAAAGCGTCAGAGTCGCCCTGGGCTGCGGCATCGGTCTGGCCAGCCGTATCGCCGGGTGCCGCGGCGTCCGACTGGCCAGCCGCGTCGCTGGGGCCGCCGTCCGCACTTTGGCCAGCATCGGCATCGTCCAACCAAAACGGCGTCGGTGCGGGGCCAGAGAGGTCGATATCGTCGGCACATCCGCCGGTGACGGCCAAGAGGGCAAGCGCTATGGCGAGGGGAACGCGCATGAGGGGTCCTTGGGCAACACGCTGCCCGGTTCCGTAGGATGCGCCAGCGCCGCCAGAGTTGCGCGCCGCCTAGCCAAAATGATGGGCAGAAATCGCCACGCCCATCAGCTCGCCCGCGTAGCCCACCCGCCCCGCGTCGCCGTCGGCCGCCCCGGCGATCACCATGAGCGGCAGCAAATGCTCTTCGCGCGGGTGGACTTGCCGAGCAGCCGGCGCCTGGGCCCACTGGGCCAGCTGGGCATCGCGCTGAGGCCCCGCCAGAGTCACCGCGGCCTTGAGCCACTGGTCAAACGCCTGGGACGCCGCCTTGGCCCGCGGATCGCCAAACCCGCGCATGTTGTGGTAGCTCATGCCGCTGCCGATGATGAACACCCCTTCGCTGCGCAGCGGCGCCAGGGCCCGGCCCATCGCCAGGTGCACCTGCGGATCTAGCCCGCGCTGCAAGGACAATTGCACCGTGGGCACCTCCGCGCCGGGCCAAGCGACCTTGAGCGGCACAAAGGTCCCGTGGTCAAAGCCGCGCTTGGCGTCGGTGGCCGGGCGCATCCCCGCCGCGGTCAACAGCTGCACGACGCGGGCGGCCAGCTGCGGATCGCCAGGCGCCGGCCACTGCACCCGGTAGGCCTCTTCGGGAAAGCCGTAGTAATCGTAAAGCATCGGCGGACGGGCGCTCGTCATCACCGTGGGCTGCGGCTCCTCCCAATGGGCGGAAATCACCAGCAGGGCCTTGGGCGGCTGAGGCAACAACTTGGGCAAATTCCGCAGGTAAGCGCTCAAGGCCGCCAGTTCGTCTTTGCCCCCCAGCGGAAGGTCGACAAAGGGCCACGGACCGCCGCCGTGGGGCACATAAGCCACCGGCAGTCTCGCCTGCTTGGGCTGCGGCGCCGGCCCCTGCGGCTGGGCTTGCGGCGCCCTTTCGCTCTCCTGGGCCCCCGTCTCCAGCACAGCGACGCCGGTCAGCGCCGCCGCCACCGCGACCCCTGCGGTCAGCAACTGCCGGCGATCCATCGTCTCTTTGCCGTCTTGCCCTGCCATCTTGGCCTCGTTCGGCCCCACATGGCGCTGCGGAGCCCCGTGCCCCGGCCGCGCCTCTCCAAGCCGCAGGCGCACGATAGGGCGATGCCGCCGGGCCATCAAGGCCAAGGACACGAAAACCAGCGTGTTTTTGAGTCCCTGCCGGCGAACACTCTGTCGACCTGGGGGAATCAATCGCCAAAGGCGCGGGCCGAGCGCAAGAATGCGATGTCTGCCCGACTAGCGAATCGACACGTAAACATGGCTAAACGCGAACGATTCGTCCGGCACGTCCTGGTCAATGCCCGTGGCGAACTGCAGCTTGGCCGCGGCGCCGACATGGTCGATGATGCCCAGCCCCGCCTCGACCTGCCAATAGCCGTTGGGCCCGCTGTTGTTGCCCCACGGTGCGGGCGCAAAGGTGGCCGACACCCAGCCCGGGCCATCGCCCACCGCGTTCCACACCTTGTTCTTGCTCCAGCGGATCACGTCGTCGATGAGCAGGCGGGCGCCCTGGCTCTCTCCGTCCCAGCTGTCCACGGCGTAGTAGCGCGCCCGGACCCGCAGCTTGTCGTGGACAATTCCCTGGAAGTTGAAGGTCTTGGTCGAACCGCTTCCGGCGCCGTACATGCCGTGGACGGGCGTGGCCACACCGCCGACGGTGGCGTTGGTGATCGCCGTGTTGCTCCACCCGGTGGGGTCCGCCGCGACCTCGTCGGCAAAGATGGTCCACCCGCCTCCGTCCGTGGTCATGTCGCAGGTCACCTGGAACGCCGCGCCGCTGCCCTTGACCCAGAACTGGCCGTCCTTGGTGCTCGGCAGCTTGACCAGCAGATCCTTGCACGACGTCGCCGGGTTCTCCTGCGAGCCATACGGCGTCAAGAAGATCGGCGACCAGTCCTTGCCGTTGCAGACATACAGAGCTTTATCCGTGGGGTTAGCGTAGGTAGCGCCAAAGGTCGAGTTGTCACAGGGGATCGGCGCGCTGGTGGCGTTGGCAAACTGGAAGGCACCCTTGGCCGCCACTTTTTTGCTAGCCATCGTCTGCACTTGCACGCTCCAGCCGTTGAGCTTGCCGTCCTTGCCGCCCACGGTGCCGCTCAGGTCGGCCACGGCGATCGACCACTTTCCCTTGGGATTTCCGCCGATCCAGGTGCTCAGGTCGCCGCTCACCAGCTTGGTCGGGCTGGGCCAGGTCGACTTGAGCGCGGTGCCGCTGCCGCTCTGGTCGTGCAGCACATACGCTTTGCCCTGCGGGTCGTAGATGGTGACCTTGATCTTGGCGATATTGCTGTTGATCACGTCCACGCTCAGCGTGATGCCCTGGGCCACGCCAAAATCGGCGACGGTGATCTCGTCGGTCACGCCGGCCGGAAAGGCGTCCAAGATGTCGATCGGCGGCTTGGTTGAAGCAGACACCTCGTTGAACTGATTGGTCAATAGCCCGTTGCTGATCTCGTCCAGACCGTCCTTGGGCAGATTCGCCGCGTCCAGCGCACCGCTTGCGCAGTCGTACGAGCCGTCGGCCTTGATGCCCTTCATCACCAGCCCAGTGCCGCAAGACGTGCCCAGCTGCGCCAGCACCGGCTTGTTGCTCAGGTCGGCGTAACTGCCCGTCCCCGCGACCTTGGCGAGCGAACTCGCCTTGACATAATCGGCTAGATCCGCGGACTTTGCGTAGCTCGACAGGTCGGCCGTCTTGGCATACGCCGACAGATCGCTGGCCTTGGCATACGCCTGCAGATCCGAGCTCTTGGCCAGCCCCTGCAGGAGCGCCGGGTCCAGGTGCACCGCCTTGACGCAGCCGCTGCAGTCCAGATCCTCAGCCTGTCCCGCGCGCAGAGCCGCCGGCACCGCGCCAATCTGCACCGCCGGCAGCGGCGGATCCGTGCCCACCTGCACCTGCAGCTGCAAGGGCTTGGCAAAAAGCTGAGGCTGCAGAGGCGTTTTGGACCCCAGCTTGGCTGAGAATTGCCCGCCCTTGACCCCTATCTGCTGGGCCGGCTCGGACCACACGACCGCGCCGCCTGCGTCGACATAGCTGAAGGACAGCGCATAGTTGCCGTCCGCCGCCGCGCCACCACCGCTCGACAGCAGCACGCCTTCGACCGAGCTGAACGTCGGGATCGCCAAGGCCGAGCTGCTAAAGGCCATCCCCACACAAAGCAGGGACATGACTAGGAATGCACGAGTACGCATGAGACCCCCTAGCGAATGAAGAACAGCACGGCCGACTCGGTCAACTGCTTGCTGGCGCTCCAGCCGGAGCCTGCGCCGTAGCCGTCCCAGTCCCAACCGGCAAAGTCGCCGCACTGCTTGGGTGCGCCCTCAGGCACCCAGCCAGACGAGCCCAGGCAAGCGTGTTCGTTGTTGCAGCCCGAATATTTGAAGCCGGGGCAGACCGCAAACGAAGCGCCTTCGTTGTTGTAGACGCGAAAGTGCACAAAGCCGGGATCCGACTCGCCATTGGCGTTGGGCGAAATCAAGCTGTCGATGGCCGCGTTCGAGCCCTTGTCCCAGCTGACCGCCACGGCCGGGCCGGTATTGCCGCAGGCGCCACCGTGGCCATTGGGAAAGTGGTTCTTGAACAGGGTGTATAGAGACCCCCCGTAATTGCCCAAGAATCCGCTGGTTGTGAAGTAGCGCAGGATCGCCGTGTCGCGCCAATTGGCCTGGGCGGTGCCGTTGGGCACGTGCCACAGCATCACATCTTTGCCGACAATGCCCGCATAGGCCGCCGCTTTGAAGTCGCCCTTGGCCGCGGCGTCGTGGCTGCCAAACAGGTCCGTATTCTCCCACGCCCCATCGCCCTTTGCGAACTGCGGCGCACAACCCTTTGTGCTTGACCACTTGTCGCCCGGCCCGCACTTCTCGTTCATGTTGTCTTCGTGCACGCTCGACACCAGCGTCCAGCCGCCGCCGTTGGTGGTCATGTCGCAGTAGGCTTGGTAAGGCACTGATGCCCCAGACGAAATGTAGTACAGACCGTCCTTGCTCGTGGGCAGCTTGGCCAAGATGTCTTTGCAGTCCTTGCCCGGATTGTCGAGCGTGCCCAGCGGAAATAGCGAAAACGCCACGTACTCTTTGCCATTGCACACGTAGAACGCTTTGTCCTTTGGGCTGGCGTACATCGCGCCAAACAGGTTGGCCGCACACGGCGCGGGCGGCGTATCGGCATTGGCCAGCTGCAGAAGCCCCGTTGCGGCCACCTTCTTGCTCGACAGCGTCTGCACGCCAATCGACCAACTGTTGAGCTTGCCGTCCTTGCCGCCCACGACGCCGACCAAGTCCGACACCGCAATCGACCATTTTCCCTGGGGATTCTGCCCCACCCAAGTGCTCAGGTCGCCGCTGACCAGCTTGGTCGGGTCCGGCCACGTCGACTTGAGCGCAGTGCCGCTGCCCGACTGGTTGTGCAGCACATACGCATTGCCTTTGGGGTCATACACCGTGACCTTGACCTTGCTGATGTCCGAGTTCGCCAAATCGAGCGACACCGTCAGACCTTGGGCAATCCCATAGTCCAGAACGGTAATCTCGTCGGTCGTCCCAGCTGGAAAGGCGTCGGCAATGTCGATCGGCGTCTTGACCGAGGCCGAGGTTTCAAGAAATTCAGTGGTCAACTGGCCGTTGCTGACCTCAAACAAACCGTCTTTGGGCATGCTCGCGGCATCGACGGCGCCGCTGACGCACTCGTACGATCCGTCGGCCTTGATGCCCTTCATCACCAGCCCAGTGCCGCATGACGTGCCCAGCTGCGCCAGCACCGGCTTGTTGCTCAGGTCGGCGTAACTGCCCGTCCCCGCGACCTTGGCAAGCGAACTCGCCTTGACGTAGTCGGCCAGGTCGGCGGTCTTGGCGTAACTCGACAGATCCGCGGTCTTGGCATAGGCCGTCAGGTCGGTGGACTTGGCATATGCCTGCAAATCCGAAGACTTCGCAAACCCCTGTGTGACCGCTGGATCGAGGTGGCCCGCCTTGACGCAACCGGTACACGCCAGGGCATCGGCCGCCTGGGCCCTTAGCGCATACATCACCGCCCGGGCCGGCACGCTGGGCAGCGGCGGGTCACTGCCGACTTGCAGCTGCACCCAGCGGTCACCGGCCACATCTGCAGCGCTCAGAGGCGTCTTCGTCCCCAAGGCCAGCGCAAACTGTCCGCCCTTGACGCTCGCCGCTAACCCCGCTTCGGTCCACACGACTTTGCCCGCTTGGGCGTCCAGCAGTTGCACGTTCAGCACGTAGTTGCCGTCCGCCGCCGCGCCGCCGCCGCTAGACGTCAGAACGCCTTCCATCTGCACCGTCTGGATCTGCGCCGCCGCCGGAGCCGCGACCGCAAGCAAGAGAGCCACGGCCGCGAGGCCCAAAGAACGCGCTTTTTGCATCCGAAACTCCATGGAAGCTGTGAACCTGAGACGCTAGATTACCTTGCCCAACCGGCGGGTCGAGCGTACGTCGGCGCTCATACAGCGTCAACGCTGGGCAAATTCCAGAGGCGCTGCAACAGGCCGCAGGCCCCTGGCAAGGAATCTGCGCCTACACCGCGGTATTGTTCACCGGCGCCTGAGCCCCCAGGGACTCCTTGCGGACATAGGTGCCCAACTGCTTCTTCCTGCCGTAGGTCTGGCCGATCTTGTTGTTCTTGATCACCGTGCCCGTCGAGTCCTTCTCGCCCTTGCCCGACTTGAACCAGTTGTTAACCAGCGAGTCCTGGCCCGAATTGCGCGAGCGGTTGTTGTCGATCACGTTGTTGTTGGAGCCGTTGGACACGCGGATCGGGTCCCCGCCGACCCCGTCAAAGCGGCTATTGCTGACGGTGTTGCCCGACGACCCGTTGTTCAGATACACCGCATGGATCAAGTGGTTGCCGTCCTCTTTGACGCTCTTGGCCGCGCCCGTGGCCTCGTCGACGGTGTGGCGGGTGTGTTCGCCGTTGGTCAGGTTCTCAAAATCGCAGTCGTCGATCGTCGAATTCTGCACGCCGCGCATCACCACGCCGCCAGCGCCAAAACGCATGTTGTTCCACACCCGGTCCTTGCGCTTGGTGTTGCTGTTGCCCAGGTCTCGAAAGTCGACGCCCTCAATCAGCGCGCCGCTGACAAAGGCCCGCACGCCGCCGTCCCACTCGTGCTCCTTGCCGCCTTCTGCCTGGGGTGAAATCTCAATGCCGCCCGCCTCAAAGCCGCGAATGCTGAGGTTGCGCACGGTCAAATTGGCCGCTGCCGCCGTCGCCGCGGTGTTGACCTGGCCAATGGTGGGGCGGTACGACAGGAAATAGCCTTGCGTTGGCCGGCCTTGGTTCAGGCCATTGACCGACGCGCCCTGGCCGTCCAGCACGATCTTCTGGTTGGGGTTGTAGTGGGTCCACAGGCACTGAGCGCCCACCTGCACGACGCTATTGGGGGTGCACTGGATCACCAGCTCGGCGTCCTGGGGCTTTTCCGCCTCGATCCACGCCTGCACCTCCGCCAAGCTGGCGAATTCCTGGCCCTTGACCAGAAAGGTCCCGGCTGTCTGCGCCGCTGGACCGGCACCGGCCTGACCGCCCGGCTTGCCCTGTTCGCGCCCGGCGGCGTGGTCGCCTTTGCCCGCGGCGGCCGCCTTGTCTGGCAGGGAGTGGTTGTTGATCAGCGTGGCGCCTCGCACGTGCTTGGCCTGTTGCCCCGGCGATTGAGCGGCTTGCTGGGCGCCGTAGCCGCCTTGGCTTGCCCCTGGCTTGGCGGGCGCCGGCTTGGATCCGGCAGCGGGCTTGGGCTGAGTTGCCGGCTTGGGCTGAGCTGCCGGCTTGGGCTGGGCCGCCGGCTTGGGCTTCGCTGCGGGACTGGGCTTCGCTGCGGGATTGGGCTTCGCAGGCGCCTTAGCCTTGGCCAACGGCGCTGGAGATTTCGCCGCGGCGGCGGGACTCTGGGGGGCCTTCTTGGCGCGCTGCAGATGATCAGGCATGGTATTCTCCTCCGCTGCTGTCAAGCGATGCGCGCGTCGACAACAGCGTTCTGCGACGCTACGCCGCGGCCTGCGCACCGTCAACCCAACTCCGCGCATCTTACCTCCTTCTGAGGTATGGGCACCCCAAGGATCCGCGCCCTTGCCCGCCCGACCGACCTATCCCGCCCTGGAGGCCCCGTGAAATCGACCCGCCCCGTGCTGAATTCCCTGGCCCAGGCCTCCTTGGCTACGGTCGCCGCGCTAGCCAGCGCCTGCGGAGAAGCCCCAGCCGCCGGCCCCAGCTTGCAGGCCGACGCCGGGGCAAGCGATGCCGCCACAGGCGATCTTGGCGCCCAAGGGCTTGACACGGCAGGCGATCTTCTGGCGGCCGACGCCAATGCGACGGATGACTCGACCCCGGACGCCAGCGCTGAAGACAGCGCCCAGGCGGAGACCGCCGCGCCAGACGCGACCAGCGCCGACGCGACCGCAGACAGCCCATCCGACAGCAGCGCCAGCGATACCGCTCCAGATAGCGCCGTGGACACAGGCCCTTCTGACGCAGATGTCGCCGACAGCGCCGGTACCGCCGACCCCAATTGCCCCGACTGCCTGTATACCCAGGTGCCCGCCGCGCCCCACCCAGGGGGCCCCGGACCGCTGGCTCTGGCTCCCGCAGAGACCTTGGACTACGGCAGCAGCATTCTGGACAACTACAAGAAAATACTGGTGGTTCGCCCCGCCAAAGCCGGTGTGTACCCCACAATCCTGTTCGCCCACGGCAAGCAACTGTATGAAGGCGGCGGCTTTCCGGCCAAGCTCGGCTACCCCTACCGGGCGTTCATGGATCAGGTCGCCAGCCACGGCTATGTGGTGGCCATGGTGCGGGTCGAGCAAGGGCTGCTGGACGGCGACCACGTGCGCATGGCCAGCGACCTCTTGGCGGCCAGCGAGGTGCTGTTCGACAAAGTCACCTTCGCCAATCCCGACAAAGTCGCCTACGTGGGCCACTCCATGGGCGCCAAGGTGGTCCTGCTCGCGGCCTGGAAGACGCTGGCCGACGACACGGCAAAGCAGTGGGCCGATCCCGCCGCGGTGTTGGCGTTTTCTGTGTCCAATGAGCCGCCGCCGGTGGGCACGTTTGTCGATGCCCGAGACAAGCTCAAGCTCATCCCCGCCGATGCCCCGACCTGGTTCACCCTGGCCACCGGCGATGACGACAGCATTGCGCCGTGGAACGACCCGCAAAAGCCCAACGCCGCCGCGCTTTACGACACCTTGACCACGGCCAAGCGCCAGCTGTTGGTGCTCCACGGCACCGGCAAGGACGACCCCAATCCGCAAACGACGCCAGAGCTGGTCGACGACCACTCCGCGCCCCTGTCGATCAACGGCAAGGTCGGGGGCGCCGCGGATTTTGCCATGCCCGCCGGCAAGTTGGACGGCGGCGACTGGTACGGCTTCTGGAAGTGGACCGTCGGCGCGCTGAACTTCCATTTTGCCGGCGGCGACCCCAAGTGGGCCTACGGCGCCATGCGCGAACACGGCGGCCTCACCGCGACTGGCCAGGTGATCAAGCACCAAGTCGTCAAGCAGGGCTGGACCGCGCTGCCGCAGCCGTAGAATTCAGCGATTTGTCAGTGGATTCAGCGACTGCCGCTGCGGAGCGACTCCGGGCAGCCGGGCCCTGACCTCGCGAAGTTCGGCGAGATCAGGACCCAGCGCCCTGGGGTGTCTTACTTGTGCACGGTGGCGATCGGCGCGACCTTGCCCGTGGCGTGGCAGATCATGCACTGCTCTTTGAGAGCGCCCTTGGCCTTGTAGTTGGCGCGGGTGTCGTAGAAGCGACCGCCGTTGGCCTGCATGTGGTCGATCGACGCCGAGCTGTCGTGGCAAGCCGAGCACGCTGCGGTGATCGGGCTGACGACGAGCGTGGTGTCGGCCGCTTCCTTGGTCACGCCGGTGGCGGCGGTGAACGAGAAGCCGGTGCCGTAATCGGTCACGTTGTCGGCCATGACGTACGGCGACAGCGTGTAATACGTGCTGTTGGTCAGCGGATCGGCGTTGTACTTGCCCTGGCCCACCGTGCTCGGCAGCAGGCGCGGGAGGGCGGCCTTGCCGGTCGTGGTGCTGAAGTCAAAGCCGCCGGCGACGTGGCACGCCGTGCACTCATTGATCTGGCCCGGGAATTCGACTTCGCCAAAGTTCTGCGTGGCCGAGAGGGCGTGCCAGGTGAACGGCACTTCGCGCTTGCGGGCGCCGTGGATCGCGTGGATGAAGTCCTTGCTGTTGGCGCTCCAAGCCGAACTGGTGCGGTTCGGCGTGTGGCACCACGAGCAAGACGGGCCGTCATTGCGCTGGGCAGCGTGGAACGACGGAGCGGCGCCAAGTTGCGAGTGGCACTTGAGGCACGCGCCGTTGTCGACGATGTTGCGACGCGGAGCCCACTGCACGCACGGAGCGGCGGTGGTGCAAGTGCACTCTTTCTCTGCGCAGAGCTGGGTGCCCTGGTAGCCAGTCTTGATGGTGCCGGTGGTGATGTTGGTGTTCTTGGCCGGCAGCCAGACGTTTGGCGCCGCGACAATCAGACCGCCCACCTTGGTGGTGCTGTTGTACGGGTACGCCGGCAGGTTGATCTGGGTCATCGGCTGCGACGAGCTCAGGTTGTACGAGTAGCCCAAGCCACCGGTCAGCATCGTCGCCGTGTCGGGAACGACCACGGTGTTGAGCTTGACGGTGTAGTAACCCGTAGCGGCGTCGAGCGTCAGGGTCGCCAGCGGAACCTTGCAGACCGCCGGGTTGTTGTTCAGGCCGTCGCCGCAGGTGCACGGGGTCGAAACCGAGCAGGTGTTGGTGCCCTGGGTGCCCAGGGTCCAGGTGCCGGCCTTGATGTCGGTCGTCGTGCCGTTCCAGGCGCTCTTGAGGTAGACGCTGGTGCTGGCGTTGAAGTCGGCGGGCATCGAGATGCCGTCCTGCGGAACCGCGAACACAAAGTACGCGCTGGGCGCGCCGATGAAGTTCGGCAGCATCTCCGTCACGCTGCCAGCGGCGTAGGTCTGGAACACCACGTCGGTGCCACCCTTCTTGAACTTGAAAGTCATCCGCGGGCGACGCACGGCGCCGTCGGTGAACGTGGTGACTTCCTTGAGGTCATAGGTGATGACGTCGGCGCCAACCGGGACGTGCTTGGCCGCGGCCATGTACGCCGCGTTGGTGTTGGTGCTGCCACCCACCGGCTTGCTCAGGATGTTGTTCGGATCCGGCGGAACCACGGGCTGGTGGACGTCGGCGATGTTCTCGGCCGTGTGGCAGGTCGAGCAGGTGTTGTCGGCCTTGGGGCCGGCGGTGTGCTGGCAAGGTACCGCAACGCCGTTCGCGTCGACCGCGGGCGGGTTGGTGCACTTGGACAGCGTGGCAGTCACAAGGTCAACCGAGTCGTGGCAAGAGGTGCAGGCCATGCGGCTCGGGCGATTCTTCCACTGGTCGGGCTGCAGCGAGCCGCCGTGGCAAGACACGCAGTTGCGGTTGTCCTGCGGGAAGGCGAACTTGATGTTGTGGAACAGGTTCGCCGGGTTGATCTTCTCCGATGCGTGCAGCCGGTGGACGAACACCATGGTGTCCGCAGCCTCATTGGCAGCGCCCGTGGAGGACTTGCGATCGGTGTGGCAAACGCCGCAGTACGGCGCTTCGACGCGGCCGGCGCCGTGGAAGCCCGCCGAGACCGTGCCCTCGGGCTTAAAGCCGCGGTGGCAGTTGTTGCAGGTCGCAGTGGCGACGAGCTCGCGGCGCTCGGGGTTGCCCTTGCCGCTCGGCACAAAGGCGTATTCCTTGTCGGTCGCCTTGAACGTCGCGGTGTTCTGCGTGTTGGCCAAGTCGGTCTGGCGCGAAACCTGGATCCACAACACGTGGGTGTTGTCGAGCTTGGTGGCGTCGTAGACAACCTTGTTCGGGCCGGCGGCCTTGTCGACCGTCGGGAACGTGTAGGTGTAGTCGCCGGGGGCGTTCTGCACAAACGTGCCGGCGCCGGTGGCCGCTTGCTTGCAGTCCGAGCCAAGTGGGCTAAGTGCCGTCGGATTAGCGATGGTCGGCGCGCTCGTCGAGGCGGAGCGGGTCATCACGGTGTAGGGCAGGAAGTTGCCCGCGGCGTCTTTGCTGACGTATGCCAGGCCAAAGCGCGGGGACATGATCGTGTTGAGCGAGTAGTTGCCGCACACGTCGATCGGGTAGCCCTTGTCATCCTTCAGGGTGAAGTTGACTTTGATCGGGTCAGCCACCGTCTTGGTGATGCTCTTGACCTCGACGTTGAGGCCCGTGCTGGCCGACGAAGGAGCCGGCAGGCCGTCGCTGACCGTGGCGCTGGTGCCGTCGGCACAGGTCATGGTCTTGGTGCCGTTGCCGTTGTCCTTGATCGTGCAGGACTTGCCGTCCACACCGGCCTTGCCGTCGGCAACCGTGACCTTGGTGCCGTCTTCGCAGCTGATGGTCTTGCTGCCGTCGCCGTTGTCCTTGACCGTGCAGGACTTGCCGTCTTCGACGGTGACCGCAGTGGCCGCGCCGGGGCAATTGATCGACGTGGTGCCGTCGCCGTTGTCCTTGACCGTGCAGGACTCGCCGTTCTTGCCGTCCTTGCCCGCAGCGCCGTCCTTGCCGGCCGCGCCGTCTTTGCCCGCGGCGCCCGCAGCGCCGTCCTTGACCGTGAATTTGCTGCCGTCCGTGCAGGTTACGGTCTTGGTGCCCGCGCCATCATCGGTGGCGGTGCAGGTCGAGCCGTCTTTGCCAGCCGTGCCGTTCTTGATCTCGACCTTGGTCCCGTCGCTGCAGGTGAGCGTCTTGGAGCCGTCGGTGTTGTCTTTGAGGGTGCACGTGGTCCCGTCTTTGCCGTTGGTGCCGTCGGCGCCGGGATCGCCCGCGCACGCCGCTAGGCCCAAAGCCATGGCGGCCCATCCTGCTCGGCGGAGCATTCTGTATCTTTCTGAGTTCATGAGCATTCTCCTTAAAGCGGGACCGGGCGACTGAACGGGCGAGGGCGGGTAGAACCTTTTGGCTCTGCGGCGGCTCTTGGGGGGAGCAGCCATCCTGCACACGCGGGCTAGGCGGTCCGTGCCATGGGTAGCAGAGCAGAACCGTCTCCGGACTGCCACGTCGGCACGCCGATCCTACGCCGCTTGGGATGGTTGGGCCAGCCCTGCGGGCGATTCATGACAGGTGCGTGACGCGCCAGGGAATAGCTGCCGCCGCAGCCGCCAACTCCCGCGACGGCGGCCCCCTTTAGCGGACCGCACGGCAAGCCTTCTAGGCCGGGCAGATGATCGCTGCGGCGCGGACGACCAAAAAATTTCAGCAAAACTACCTGAATAGTGGGCACTAAATTCTCGGCACCGTCGCCGAAGAATCGCGTCAAAAGCGGACTTTCAAGTCTATTGAAATTGTCCAGCCGTCACGGCCGCGGATGATCAGTACAGCCCGGTAATCGCCGCGGGCACGCCTTTGATCTTCAGGGCGATCGACGCCGCATCCTTGACGCCGTCGCCGTTCGTGTCGATGTCGCTCTCCACCAGCACCTCCAGCAGGCTCTTGATGGACGCCTTGTCGAGCCCCGCCGGCAGCCCCGTGTCCGGCAGCCCGTCAATCGCCGCCATGAGCGAGGCCTTGGGCACCGCGCCGGCCAAGATGCCCTCGAACGCGGTCACTTGGTCGCCTTGGAGCGCCACAGTCGCCTCGATCCGCGCGCCGTAGATGGTGACCTGCAGGGGCAGGCCCTGGATCGGCAGAGTAAACGGGAAGTTGGTCGTCGGCCCGCCGGCCTTGAGCAAGGTGCCGGCCAGCTGCCCGGGCATTTGCACCAGCGCCAGGCACTTTTGCGGGTCGATCATCTTGGGGTCCACCTGCCACAAACAGCTGGCTTTCTGCGGGTCGCAGGCGGCGTTGGCCGGGTCCAGCTTGCCGGTGTACAGGGCGAGGCTGACGGGCCCCTGCTTAAAATCCTTGAGCTCCAACAGGAAATTGATGCTCCCGTCGTCCACCGCCTGCTGCAGCGGCTTGTTGGCGATGCTGGCCACGGAGCCCAGGCTGTTGTCGATGCCCGCGGTGCAGTTGTCGGCCGGCGCGCAGGTCTTGGCGTTGTAGTCCAAATCGAGGCCCTGGCCCGCCTTGCCGCCGTCGCCGATCTGGATGTAGGTCAACTTCTCCACTTGCTTGGCAAAACTTGGCGTGCAGGCGCACTGACCCGTGCCCTTGCAGCTGCCGGCATTGCAGACGTCATTGGCGGTACACGGGTTGCCATCGTCGCAGGCCGAGCTGCCCACAGCCGCAAATACGCAGCCTTTTTTGGGGTCGCACTGGTCCGCGGTGCACGGATTCTTGTCATCGCAGCTCTTGCCGGCGCCGGCGCAGCTGCCCTTCTTGCAGGTGTCGCTGGAAGTGCAGGCGTTGCCGTCGTCGCACACGGCGGTGTTGTCGCTGTGGCCGCACTGGGTGGTCTTGGGGTCGCAATCATCGGTCGTGCAAGGGTTTTGGTCGTCGCAGATCGACGTCTGGCCCAAGCAGCACGGGCTCTGAAGCGGCAAGTGGTAGCAGCCGGCGCCCGGGTCGCAGATGTCCAGGGTGCAGGCGTTGCCGTCGTCGCAATTGGCCGCTTTGCCGATGACGCATTTGCCCTTGGCGCAGGTGTCGTCGACCGTGCAGGCGTCGCCGTCTGCGCAGATCACCGCGTTGTCGCTGTGGGTGCAGCCAAGCGCTAGGTCGCACGCGTCATCCGTGCACGGGTTGCCGTCGTTGCAGTCCTTTGGACTATTGCCCACGCATTTGCCCTGGGCGCAGAGGTCTTTTTGGCTGCAAGCGCTGCCGTCGTCGCAGCTCAGGCCATCCTGAAACGGATAAGCGCAGCCCTTTTTGGG
>JBIKTV010000393.1:0-5545 GCA_044347905.1 Myxococcota bacterium | reverse complement strand
TGTTTTCTTCTGCAATTGGCCCTGGTGGACCACGTCATCATCGCCTCGCGCGGCTGGCTGAGCCTGCGCGATAGCGGCGTGCTTAGGAGGCCGGCATGAACGCGGGACTGCGCGACGCCTTGAGTCAGCGAGTCGCTGTCCTGGCCCTGGCCTGTGGCCTTAGCGGCCTGCTGAGCCACGGGCGCCAGGCTCCCCAGCGCTGGCCTGGCCACGCCGCCAGAGGTTCTGCATTGGCTGCAAGGGGTTGTCTGGACGCCCGCACAGCCACCGCCGAGCACTGGCGCTCGATCCCCGGCGTGGGCAAAAAGGTCGCCCTGGCGCTGGCGGCGCATTGCCCAACGGCAGGGTGCGACGCCGCCCATCCGCCCCAGGGCATTCGCGGCGTAGGTCCGGTGTTGGCCGGGCGAATTGGTCCGCTGCTTTGCCCCGGCCTGCCGGCAGACCCGACTCCAGCGCAGAGTCTAGGTGGCGGTGGGCCGGCGAATAGCTCAGCGAACCATGCGTTCAGGCTGGGGTTTATCGAGCTCAAAGGCGTCGTGCAGCGCGGTGACAGCCAAGTCGGCCTGGCCTTCCGGCACTACCACGGAGATCTTGATTTCAGAGGTCGAGATCAGCTGCAGGTTGATGCCGGCGGCGCCCAAGGCTTGAAAGCACTTCAGCGCCACGCCAGGCTGGCTGCGCATGCCCGCACCGACGATCGACACCTTGGCGACGCGCTCATCGGCGCGAACCTCGGCAAAGCCCAGCTGTTCCCTGCGGTTTTCCAGCAGTTCGACCGCGCGCCGCGCGCTGACTTTGGGCACGGTGAACGAGAGATCGCAGAACCCGTCGAGCGGCGCGGTCTGGACGATCACGTCGACATTGACGGCGTCGTCAGCCAGCGGCGCAAACAACTCCGCGGCGGCGCCGGGCCGATCGGGAATGCGGGTGACCGACAGCCTCGCCGTGTGCTTGTCGCACGCCACCCCGGTGACCACTGCGCCTTCAAGACCTGCCAGCATTGCTTCTCCTTGCGCGCCATCCAGTTCCGGCAGAACCCAGCTGCCCGGCCCGTCTACAAAGGTCGACTTGCAGCAGATCGCCACCTTGTACTTCAAAGCGAATTCAACCGAGCGGGCCTGCAGGACCTTGGCGCCCAGGCTCGCCAGTTCGAGCATCTCTTCGCAGGAAATCTTGTCGATCCGCCGGGCCTTGGGGCACACATGCGGATCGGTGGTGTAGATGCCGTCGACATCCGAATAGATCTCGCAGGCATCGGCCTTGATTGCCGCCGCCATGGCCACTGCGGATAGATCTGAGCCGCCGCGGCCAAGCGTGGTGATGTTGCCGTCCTGGTCCACGCCCTGAAAGCCAGCGACCACCACGACTTCGCCGCGCGCCAGACACTCCTGCACCGGGGTGGCGTCGATGGTGCGGATGCGCGCCGAGCCGTGGACGCTGTCGGTGACAATGCTGACTTGGTGCCCCAAAAAGCTCCGCGCCTCTAGACCCGATTCGCGCAAGGCCAAGGCGAGCAGTGAGATGGAGACCTGTTCGCCGGTGGCCAGCAGCACGTCGATCTCGCGGTCGCGGGGGCGCTCAGAGATCTGCCCTGCGAGCTTGATCAGCCGATCGGTCTCGCCGGACATGGCCGAAACCACCACCACCACCTGATGACCCGCGCGCGCCGTCGCCGCCACCTTGCGGGCTACGAGCTGGATGCGCTCGACCGAGGCCATCGACGATCCGCCAAATTTCTGGACGATTCTTGCCATGGGATCCGTTTTGCGAGGGGGGCGCTGGCGCTTTTGGCCTCAGGGCTCTTGCGGCGCCACCGGGCCGTCACTCTGGCGCAACACCGTGAACTTGGCAACCGCGACGGCTGGGGTGAGGACCAGGCCCCGGACCAAGTGCACCTGAAGCTTGACCGTTTCGTCGCCCGAGCGCAGCGGCTGACTCAGGTCCGCCACCAACAGGTTCTCTGGCGGCGCCGCCATAAACGCCCGCACCGCGGGACCCAGGCCTTCGACGCGCACATTGATCTCCGGCGGATCGACGGTACATCGCGAATCAGGGGGACAATTGCGCACCACCACCGCCTGGCTGACCAGCACGCGCGCCAGGTCCGCTTCTTCGACCCGCACCGTCACCGCGACCTCTTCTGGCTCAAAACGCAGGCGATCATCGCCGCCGGTCAGGCGCGCATTGATCTGCACGTCTTTGTCGCGCCCGGCCAATTCGATAGGCACGGTCCGCACGGCCGTCAGGTGGCGCAGGCGATTCACAGGGCCCGTGACCTTGACCGTGGCCGGCTGCACCAGAGCCGTGCGCGCGCTGGCCCGATAGCCCACGGCCGGCTCACCGCTGATCAGGACTTCCACGGGCACGGCGCGGGTCTCTTGGGCCTCCAGGCGCACGTCCAAAGAGGCGGGCTCGGCGGCCACCACTTCAACGCCGCGCAGCATCGACTGCTGCTCCAACTGCCGCGGCTCAAACACGTAGCGCTCGCCATCTCTATAGGAGCTCAGGTCGACCGTCAGCGGCCGGGCCCTCAGGGCCTCCAGATCGGTCAACGCCACGCGCCGTCCGCGCACCCGCAGGCGCACCCGGTCTGGCAGGGAGCCCACATAGATTTGGCCGGCCGGCACGCCAATGACCTGAAGAGGCAAGCTCACTTCCACGTCGCGGACGCTGTCCCGGTACACCACCAGCTGCAACACCACCGCCGCGCCAATCGCCAGCAGCTTGAGCTGGGCGTTGACCGTCACCAGGTCGCGGAGCTTGCGCCATGTGCGGCTGACCACCCCTTGCCTCCTACTCGTCGTCGCCGTCGGTGTCGACGGGGGTGGAGAGATCCAGGTCGGCGCGGTCTTCGTCGCCTTCGTCGGGTCCGCGAGCCTCGCTGTAGGGGGGAACTGCGGCGATCAGTTCGCCCGCGACCGGCGCGTGCTCCGCAGAGTCGCGGTCGTCGACCAGGCCCTCGTCGTCCAAGAAATCCTCATGGTGCTCGCCATATTCCGCTTCGTCGTCTGGGGTCGGGTGCCAATTGCTGTCGCCCCGGCCCAGGTCCGAGCCGTCGAGTTGAGGCGCCGGCGGCCACAGTTCGTGGTCGATCTCATTGGCGACGGCCAGAGGCTCATCGCGCGGTGCGGGAGGCCGCAGCGGCGCAGGATCCGCCGCGGAATGGAAGCTGATCCGCCGCCGCCACGACTGTTCGCGCCAGGCTGCCATCTCTGGCTGACCGCCGACCAGCAGCTTGATGCGCTCGCGGAGATCGGCCGGTGTCAGGTTCAGGTCCAGGCTACCCATGTGCGCGAGCGAGCAAGTCGCGGTTTCCTCAGACACCACCACGACGACCGCGTCCGTCTCATCGGCCAAACCCAGCGCTGCGCGGTGCCGCGAACCCAGTGTCCCCGGGATGCCCGCGCCGCCAGCCAGGGGCAGGAAGCACGCAGCCGCGGCGATGCGGCCCTTCTTGATGACCACCGCGCCGTCATGAGTCGGACTCTTATGGTCCGGAATGAACATCGCCAGCAGCAGCTGCCAGGAAACATCGGCGTCGACTTTGATGCCGTCCTCTACGTAGCGATCGAGCGGCGCTTGCTGTTCGACGACCACGAGCCCGCCCAAGCCGCGGCTGCACAATTCGGCGCAGGTGCGGGTGATTTCATCGATGATGTCATTGGAGAGTTCGGCGCGCTGACCGCCCATGAGCGGCGATCGCAGGGTGGACGACATGGCGCGGCGGATGTCCTCCTGAAAAAGCACCACCAGCAGCACGGCGATCGAGCCGATCACCCGGTCCAAAATTGCATAGACGGTGGGCAGATCCAGCACGTTGTCGCGGCTGACATAGTAGAGGCCAAACAGGATGACAAAGGCGGTGACCACCGCGCCCGAGCGCGAACCGCGCATGACCAGAAGCAGCTGGTAGATGAGCAGGCCCACCAGGCCAACGTCGAGCAGACGCCGCCAGTGCAGCCACTCGCCCAGGTCTGGCCAAACTTCGAACAACCGTTACCCCATTGGCCCCAAAGCCAGTGCCGTATCGATGACTTGCCGCATCGCCGCGACGTCGTGGACGCGAATGAACGCCGCACCGCTCCACACGGCCGCCGCAACCGCCGCCGCCGTCGCAAAATCGCGGTCGCGCGGCGCCTCGGCCGTCCCTGGGCGCGCCACCGCCTTTAAGAACGACTTGCGGGATGGCCCCAAGTACAACGGCAAGCCCAACTTGGCAAGCGCCGGCTGGGGCCGCAGCAACGCGAGGTTTTGCGCTACGCTCTTGCCAAAGCCGATGCCTGGGTCGATGGCGAGCTGGGAGCGGGCCACCCCGGCAGCCAGGGCTCTGTCGATACAGTGCTGTAATTCCAAAGCGATGCGCTCAACGGCCTCGTCGACATCGCCGGGCCAACCGGCGTTCTGCTGTGACCATTGCATGGCACCGACTGCGTGGGGCATGTGCATGAGCACCCAAGCCGCGCCGCTGTCCGCCACCACTTTGCCCATGGCTGGATCGGAAAATCCGCTGACATCGTTGATCATTGTTGCGCCGGCTTGAATTGCCGCCCGGGCCACCACCGCCCGCCGCGTGTCGACAGCCACCGCCAGGGCAATTTCTGCGGTGATCGCCGCTACGGCCGGAATCACCCGCGCCAGCTCCTGGGCCTCGGAGACCTCTGCCGCTCCGGGCCGCGTCGACTCTCCGCCGATGTCGAGCAGGTCTGCGCCATCGGCGACCATCTGCCGGGCCCGGGCCAACACCGCGGCCAAGTCGGACAACTGCCCGCCGTCGCTAAAGGAATCCGGGGTCACGTTGAGGATGCCGACCAGCTGCGGGCGGCGCAGATCCACCTCGCGCCCGGCCAACAGCATCAGCTACCTCATCCAATTCAGCGGGAAAACAAGGGGATTTTGCTGGAGCGGCTACCGCGGCAGCGGCTCAGGCAGGCCGGGCAGGGTGTCGACCAGCGGCGTCGCCGGGCGCTTGGGCTCGCTGCGGCTGGCATCGGCGCCGGCTTGACTCGCGCGGTGGCGGAGCTGGGCCTCGCGATTGGCGCGCAACTCTTTGACGTCTTTGCCTTCCATCGCCCAGTCGACCTCTTCGCCGTCCAGGGTCTCAAACTCTAGCAAGGCCTTGGTCAGGCGGTCGAGTTCATCGCGGTGGTTCACCAGAATCGCCCGGGCGCGCTGGTAGTTCTCATCGACGATGCGCTTGATCTCCTGATCGACCTGTACCGCGGTAGACTCGCTGAAGTTTTGCGACGAGGTGAAGTCGCGGCCCAAGAAGGGTTCGCCGTGCTTCTTGCCGTACGCCAGCGGGCCCAGGCGGCTCATGCCCCACTCGCACACCATCTGCCGCGCCAGCTCCGTGGCCCGCTCAATGTCGTTGGACGCGCCGGTGGTAATCTCGCCCACCACTTCATCCTCGGCGATCCGCCCGCCCATCATGATCGCAATCAGGTCGTTGAGATAAGCCGAGCTGTGCGAATGGCGATCGCGCTCAGGCAGCTGCTGGGTCAGGCCCAAAGCCCGGCCGCGCGGCACGATCGTCACCTTGTGCAGC
>JBIKTV010000081.1:0-16960 GCA_044347905.1 Myxococcota bacterium | reverse complement strand
TTCGACGCTGCCCGAGCCTCCTTGCCCACACGAACCGGGTGAGGAGCTCCGGGCAGATCGCGGCGCTTGAGGGCGCGCTTGACGTCCAGGGCCTCGCGGATGCCCTCTTCGCCCACCCCCAGCCTCTCAGCGATGACAGCCGCGCCAACTTTGCGAAAGGTTTTGCCGACCTTGACCAGCTCCGCCACCAGGCTTGCGACCTGCTCGTGGGCGGTGCGGAACGGCACGCCTTGGCGCACCAGCTCGTCGGCCAGGTCGGTGGCGAGCAAAAAGCCCTTGTCCAGGCTGTCTAGCAGCGCCTGCTTCTGCCAGCGGGCGGCGCCGATCATGTCCGCGGTCACGGAGAGGCAGTCGCTCCAGGTGTCCAGCGCGTCAAACAGCGGCTCTTTGTCTTCCTGCATGTCCTTGTTGTAGGCCAGCGGCAGGCCTTTGAGCACCACCAGCAAACCCACCAGATCGCCGATCACCCGGCCCGCTTTGCCCCGCAGCAGCTCGGCCATGTCCGGGTTTTTCTTTTGCGGCATCAGCGAACTGCCGGTGGTAAACGCGTCGGGCAGGCGCAAGAAGCCAAACTCGGCCGAGGTAAACAGCACCAGTTCCTCGCCAACGCGGGACAAATGCACGGCGCCCAGGGCCGCCGCCGCCATCGCCTCGATCAGGTGGTCGCGGTCCGCCACGGCGTCCAGGGAATTGCGCGTCACTTGCGAAAAGCCTAGCAGTTGAGCGGTTTTCTCCCGGTCGATCGGCAAGGTCGTGCCGGCTAGGGCCCCGGAACCCAGCGGACACGCGTCCAGACGCGCCAGGGCATCCAGCACCCGGCCGCCGTCGCGCAAAAAACCTTCGGCGTGGGCGAGCAGGTGGTGGCCCACCGTGACGGGCTGGGCGCGCTGCAGGTGGGTGTAACCGGGCATCGGCCAGGCCTTGTGCGCCTCTGCTTGTTCGCTCAGGACCTGAACCAGCCGGGCCAGTTGCTGGGCGATCGTCGCTAGCTTGCGCCGCAGCCACAAGCGTTCATCCAGGGCCACTTGGTCATTGCGCGACCTCGCCGTGTGCAGCCGACCCGCCGCCGCGCCAATGCGATCGCGCAGCGTGGCCTCGATGTTCATGTGCACGTCCTCGCGCTCCATGAGCCAATTGAACTTTCCTGCCTCCACTTCGCCCAGGATTTGCCGCATCCCGCCGATGAGATCGGTGTGTTCCTGGGCAGAGAGAATGCCCTGATCGCGCAACATGGTCGCGTGGGCCGCCGAGCCGATCAGATCGTCGACGGCAAGGCGCTGGTCATAGGCCACGGACGCGTTCATCCGCTGCATGAGCGGGTGGGTCGCTTCTTCATAACCGCCGCCCCACAGGCGATCGGGGGCGTTGGAGGGGCTGGTCTGGCTCATGGAACCTCGCTGGGTGGGGAGCGGAAGGGCAGGGCGCTCTGCGGCGCGTTGTAGCGGTCTCGCGGTGCGCTGGCAAGCCGATTTTGGCGGCCAAAAAGCCCAACGCCCCTGGCGGAGGTCCACCAGAGGCGCGGCTGTTCAAGGGGATCGGCTACTTGACGATGATCTTGCCCTTCATCCCCAGTTCGATGCTGCTGGGGCTGACGTAGTAATACGTGCCCGGCGCGGCGAACTTGACCTTCTTGGTCTTGCCAAAGGCCACGCTGAAGCCACCCGGCAGTGGCGTACTGTCGTTGGCGTCAAACGAGGCCTGGTCGACCTGCAGCACCGCTTGATTCTGCGGCATCTGGAACTCCACAAAATCACCCGCGTTAATCGTCACCACGTCCGGAGAGAAGGTAAAGCCAGAGGTCTTGACCACGGCGATCGCCGGGGCAGGGCTCAGCTGCAGCTTGAGGTCGTCGATGAACCAGCCCACGCCGTTGTTCACCGAGCTGTCGGCATCAAAGCGGAAGCGGATCTTTACCTTCTTGCCGATGTGCGTCTTGAGGTCGACGCTGGTCACGGCCCACTTGTTCAGATCGGGCGCCCCGGTGTAGCCCATGGTCACCGTCTGCAGCACCGTCGTGCCCTGCATCACTTCGATATAGCGCTTGTCGTACGACTCCGCCATGCCGCCGTAGGACTGGAAGGTGAGCACCGGCGCCTTGGCATTCGTCAAATCCAGCTCTGGCGTGGTGATCCCGCCCTTAGAGGTGCTGCCCGTCCCCGCGTAATTGACGTTGTTGTTGAAGTTCAGCGAGCAAGGCCCGGAGTAGAAGCCCGGCGGCGTCGGCTTGTTGTCCGTGCCCCAATACACGCCGTTGGTGTTGGTGGCGTCGGCGGCCCAGCCCACGGGGATGACGCAGTCGTCAAACTTCTCATCCAGCGCGTAGCTGCACACGTCGTTGCCGCCGCACTTGCCGGCCGTGCAGAGGTCGTCAAAGGTACACGTCAAGCCGTCATCGCACGCCACGCCGTCGGGGCCGGCCTTGGACGCGCAAGTGAACGTCGAGGTGCCGGTCTTGGTGCACTCGTCCACGCTGCACGGGTTGCCGTCATTGCACGCCGGGGTGGGGCCCACGCACTTGCCGCTTGCGCACGCGTCGCCGGTGGTGCAAGGCGTGTCATCGCTGCAGAAGCTGCCGTCTGCGGCGTTGGTGCTGCTCTTGCAGGTGCCTCCCTGGCAAGCGTCCTTGGTCGTGCACGCGTTGCCGTCGCTGCAGGTGATGCCGTCGGCCGATACCTGGGCTAGGCAGTTGCCGGCTTTGTCGCAGGTGTCGGCGAAGGTGCAGCTGTTGCCGTCGCTGCAGAAGGATCCTTCGGCCTTGGCGTCAAACTTGCACGCGCCCGTCTTGCTGTCGCAGCTGTCCGTGGTGCAGTCCTTGGTGTCGTCGCAGGTCTTGAGCTTGCCGGCGCACTTGCCCGCGCTGCAAGCGTCTTCGCTGGTGCAGGCGTTGCCGTCGTCACAGGTCCCCGTGCTGAGCGAAGCAAAGGCGCACTTGCCGGCGACGCAGGTGTCCGCGGTGCAGCTGTTGCCGTCGCTACAGTCGCCGTCCTTGGCGCAGGCCAGCGAGGCCACCTTGAGGTCGTCCACAAAGCCGCCGACCGTGGTGTTGAAGCTGCAGTCCCCATTAAAGTGGAAGGAGATGCGGAACTTCGCCCCAGAGAACTTGCTCGCGTCGATGGTCTTGAGGGTCCAGCCCGCCGTGCCCGGATCGTCGTAGCTCGTGGTGACCGCGGTGGCCGTGCCGCTCATCGGCAACAGCGCCACTTCCAGGTTGTCATAGATGCCCGATTCCCAGTCGCCGTTGATATAGAAGCTGACCTCCACCGGCGTTCCGGGGGCGAGCTTGGACAGATCAAAGGTCGGTGAGATCACCGTGCCCTGGACCTTGCTGGCGCCCGTCGCGCAGGTGTAGGCCACGTCATCGTTGAAGTTCAGCGAGCACTCCGGCGACTTGAAGCCCGGCGGGTTCGGCAGGCCGTCGACCTTCCACGTTGGACCCACGGCTTCATTCTTGAAGGTCCAGCTGGTCAACTGGCCGCCGCAGGCAAAGTCCTGGCCATACGGGATTTGCACTTCGCCGCAACCGGCCACCGCGGTGACGACACAGCCCTTGGCCGGATCGCAGCTGTCGGTCGTGCAGGGGTCGCCGTCATCGCAGGCCTTGGCGTTGCTGCCGGTGCACTTGCTGCCGATGCAGGCGCTGCTGTCGGTGCACAGGTTGTCGTCGTCGCACAGCGCCTTGTCGAGCGCGGCCGAGCTGCACTTGCCTTGGCTGCAGGTGTCCTTGGTACAGGGATTGCCGTCGCTGCACTGGGCGTCGGTGGCGCAAGCGGTGGTCGCGGTCGGCGGCACAGACAGGGCCAAGTCGTCGATGAACCAACCGGCGCCGGTGTTGGAGAAGTCGTCGTCGCTGTCAAAGCGCAAGCGCACTTGGATGTCCTTGCCGGCAAAGCTGCTCAGATCCACCTTGATGGGCACCCATTTCTTCATGTCCGAGCTGGATGGCAGCACCTGAACCGTCGTCGCGGTCTTGAATCCGTCGGTGCTGACGTCGATGTACTTGAAGTCGACAAACGAATAGGTTTCTGTATCCGCGTAGCTCATCAGCGACAAGAACTGCGCCTTGCCCACGTTGATCACCGGCGACGTGGCGCTGCCCATGACCTGCTCGCCTTCATCAAAGTCCAAGCCGTTGTTGAAGTTGAGCGAGCACGGCGCGCTGGTAAAGCCCGGAGGATTGGGCGTCGCGTCAAAGGCCCAGCCGGTGCTGCCGACCTTGGCCGACAGCGTCCAACCGGTGCCGTTGCAGTCGCTCACCAGGGGCAAGCTGGTACACGCCGGGGTGCCCTTGCAGCTTCCCGCGGTGCACGCATCGCCTGCGGTGCAGACCTCGCCGTCGTCACACGGGCTGCCGTCGCTCATCGGCGTGGAGACGCAGCTCTTGGCCCCTGCGACCACCGTGCAGCTGTCCAAGGTGCAGGCCTTGCCGTCGTCGCATGCGCTCTTCTTTTGGCAGGTGCCCGCGGCGCAGACGGTGGCTGTCTCGCAGATCGAACCGCCGTCGCTGCAGCTGGTGCCGTCGACCGCTGCGGCCTTTGCGACGCACTTGCCGGCCTGGCAGCTGTCGCCCACGGTGCACACGGTGCCGTCGCTGCAGCTGTCGCCGTCTTTGAGGGGATCGCTGCCCACGCAAGCGCCCGCCTTGCAGGTGCTCGCCTGGGTGCAGCCGTTGCCGTCGTCGCACAGATTGCCGTCCAGCTTGGCGGTGCTGCACTTGCCCAGCGTGCAGGTCTGCGCGGTACAGGCGTTGCCGTCGTCGGCGCAGTCAAAATCGGACTTGCAGAACACTGGCTGCGGCGGCAGGCTGCCCGGTACCACAACCACTTGGATATCATCGATAAACCAGCCAGTTGTGCTGTTGCCAATCGAGTCCTTCGAATCAAAGCGGAAGCGGTACTGCACCTTCTTGCCCGCCAAGCTGGCCAGCGGCAGGGCGTGGGGGATCCACACCTTCTGCGCCGCGCTCTGGGTCACTTGCCACGATAGGTCGACGGTCTGAAAGCCGTTGCTCGAAACCTCGATAAACTTGTGATCGGCCAGGGAGTACGTCTCCGTGTCAGAATAGCTCTGGAAGTTGAGCATGGCGCCAGCAGGCACGGTGAACGCAGGCGAGGTCGCCGAACCAAAAGTCTTGGTGCTGGCCTCCGCATAGTCCACGCCGTCATTAAAGTTGAGCGAGCACGGCGCCGACTTGTATCCCGGGGGATTGGGCGCTGCGTCAAAGGCCCACGCGACTTGGCCGATGGGCGCGTCAAACGTCCACTCGCCCTGCTTGCAGTCGGCCGGCATTTCCGAAGCCACGGTGCAGGATTGCTTGCCTTTGCACTCGCCCGCGCTGCACGCGTCATCTACGGTACACAGGATGCCGTCGTCGCAAAGGCCGCCGTCCACGGCCGCTTTGTAGGTGCAGGCCTTGCCAGTCAGGCCGACCTTTTCGCACAGGTCCAGCGTGCACGGGTTGCCGTCGTCGCAGGTTGAAGGCCCGGCACAGACGCCGGCTTGGCACAACTTGCCAGAAACGCAGGGGTTGCTCGAGTCAAAGCAGGTGGTGCCGTCGGCCGCACCGCTCTTGGCCACGCACTTGCCGGCCATGCAGGCGTCGCCCACAGAGCAGCTGTTGCCGTCGCTGCAGCTGCTGCCGTCGAGCAGAGTCGCCGTGCCCACGCAGACGCCGCCCATGCACATGTCTTTGGTGGTACAGCCGTTGGCGTCGCTGCAGAAGCCGCCGTCGGCGCTGGGGTTGAACACGCAACCGCTCGCCGGGGCGCAGCTGTTGGTGGTGCACGGGTTGCCGTCGTCGCAGGTCACCGCGATGCCCGAGCCGCAGCTGCCGGCGGAGCAAATCTCCTTCTCGGTGCAGGGGTTGCCGTCATCGCACGCGCCCACCGGGGTGGTGGCGTAGCTGCACTTGCCGCTGACGCAGGTGTCGGCGGTGCAGGGATTCTTGTCGTCGCAGCCGCTGTCCGCGCTACAGGTCGCGCCCTTGTCGGCCCAGACTTCCAGGTCGTCGACGAACCAGCCCGCGCCGCTGTTGCTGTCGCAGTTCACCGAGTCGAAGCGGAAGCGCACCTTGACGATCTTGCCGGCCAGCGGGGTCAGGTCGACACTTACGCTCTGCCAGCTGCCAGTGCCGCTGTAATTGCTAACCAAGTAGCTGATCGGTGCCGTGGCAAAATCGTCCGCGGACACTTCGATGTAGCGCAAGTCGGTGTGCGATGCGGTGGCGACCGCGCCGTAGCTCTTGACCTTGATCACCGCGCTCTTGGCGCCGCTCAAGTCAAAGCTCGCGCTTGAGGTAGCCGTGCCAGTGACAGACGTGGCGCCCGCGGGGCAAGCGTAGTTATCTTTGGGTCCATTGAAATTGAGCGAGCACGCCGCCGAGAAGAAGCCCGGGCTCGGCGCGCCGTCCACGCTCCACAGCGGTGCATCGGCACTCGCCGGGCTGCTGGGCACCCAGCCCTTGGTGCCGCAGGTGAACTTGTCTCCGCCAACGAGGCCGCATGCCCCCACCGCGCCTGCGCATTTGCCGGCTTGGCAGCTGTCGCCGCTGGTGCACGGGTTGCCGTCGCTGCACACGTCGCCGTTGACCACGGGCGCGTAGCTGCAGACGCCGCTGGTGGAGCAGGTGTCCTTGGTGCACGGGTTGCCGTCGTCGCACTTGGCTACGGGGCCGGCGCACTTGCCGCTCTTGCAGGCGTCGCCGTTGGTGCAGGAGTCGCTGTCACCGCAGCTGCCGCCATCTGGGCCGATGCTGTACACGCAGCCGCTCTTGGGGTCGCAAGTGTCGATGGTGCAAGCGTTGCTGTCATTGCAAGAGGTGTTGCTGCCCTTGCACAGGCCGGCGCTGCACGCGTCGCTGGTGGTGCACGGATTGCCGTCGTCACACGTTCCGGAGGTCTTGGCGACGTAACTACACTTGTTGGCCGTGCAGTTGTCGGTGGTGCAGGCGTTCTTGTCGTCGCAGTCCGTGCCCACGCTGCAGGCCTTTTCGCCATCGACGTAGACCTTGAGGTCGTCCACAAACCAGCCGGTACCGGTGTTGGTGGTGCAGTTCCGCGAGTCGAAGCCAAAGCGCACCTGGATCTTCTTGCCCACAAAGGCGCTGAGGTCCAGGTTGCCCGGCTGCCAGCTGCTCATCGTCGCCGAGTTGCTAAGCGCGGTCTTGAATAGCACGGTCTTAAAGCCATCGGCCGACACCTCAAGGGTGCGCTGGTCCAAGGTCGTGTCGGATCCAGTCTGGAACCACGCGATGTACTTGAGGTTTGCCTGCGCCGCCGCGGTCAAGTCGATGACCGGCGACACCGCCTTGCCCGCCACGCCCTTTTGGCCGGTAGCGCACTGGAAGTCCACGTCATTGTTGAAGTTGAGCGAGCAGCTCGGGCTGAACGATCCCGGCGGCGTCGGCTTGCCGTCGACTTTCCAAGCGCTCCAGGTGGCCGCTTCAGCGAGGTCCAGGCTCCAGTCCTTGGCTTCGCAGGTCAGGAACGCCTCTTGCCACAGCACTTTGCAGCCCGCCGCCGCGCCGGTGCAGGTGGTGCCCGCGCACTTGTCGCCGCTGGTACACGCATCGCCGTCACTGCAAGCGCTGCCCGCCGCCACCGCAGCGTTGGTGCAAGTGCCCGTGCTGCTGCAGCTATCCGTGGTGCAGGCGTTGCCGTCGTCGCACTTGGAGAACGACACGCAGGCCCCGGCGCTGCAGACGTCGCCGCTGGTGCAGGCGTCGCCATCGCTGCAGGACGCGCCGTTGGCAAGGATCAAGGTGCTGCACTTGCCGGTCGCCAGGTCGCACGCGTCGCTGGTGCAGGCGTTGCCGTCGTCGCAGATGTTGGCGACGCCCACGCAGCTGCCCGTGCTGGTGCAGGCGTCGTTTTGCGTGCAGGCCGAGCCGTCGTCGCAGGTCTTGCTCAGCGCTTTGCCCGTGCATTTGCCGCTGACGCAGCTGTCCGCGCCGGTGCAGGTGTTGCTGTCGTCGCACGGCGTGCCGCTGGTGGCCTTGCCCTTGCACACGCCATCGACGCACGCATCGGCGGTGGTGCAGGCGTTGTCGTCGTCGCACAGGCCGGTGCCCGGCGAGTAGAGGCACGCGCCGGTGGCCGTGTCGCAGCTGTCCTGGGTGCACGGGTCGCCGTCGTCGCACTCTTGGTCGACCTTGCACGCGCTGTCCAGCACTTCCAGGTCGTCGATATACGGGCCCGTGCCCGCCGTCGACAAGCAGCTGCCGGTGGCAAAGCCAAAGCGCACGCGGAACTTCTTGCCGCCCATGCCCTGGATCGCCACTTTGGTCTCGGTCGGCTTGTTGTAGGCGCTGGTCTTGAGCGTCACCGCGCTCGTCCAGGTCTTGCCGTCGCTGCTAGCTTGGACCAGAGCAGTCTGGTTGCTGTTGATCCAGCCGCCGCCCAAGGTGAAGTGCAAGGTAAACACCGCCGAGGTCTTGTAGGCCGTCGCATCGAATTCGGGGCTCAGTGCCCAGCTCGCGTCTGCGCTGGTCGCGCCGGGGGTGCAGGCGTAGTCCTTGCCGTTGTTGAAGTTCAGCGAGCATGCCGGCATCGCGGGCGCCGGCGTGTTGTCGATGGCCCAAGCGGCGGTGCTGCCGGCGCCTGCTGCGTCAAACGTCCAGCCCAGGTCCTTGGAGCAGGCAAAATCCGTGGTGTAGAGCACGGTGGGCAGACAGCCGCCGACCTGGCTGTGGACGCAGCCCTTCTTGGGGTCGCAGCTGTCCTTGGTGCAGGAGTCGCCGTCGTCGCACGTATTGGCCGGCTGGGCCTTGTTGACGCAGCCCTTGCCCGGATCGCAAGCGTCGTCGGTGCACGCGTTGGCGTCGTCGCATTTGGCGTCGCCGGATTTGCACGCGCCGCTGGTGCAGCTGTCCTTGGTGCACGGGTCGCCGTCGGAGCAGCTCGCGCCATCGTCCACCGCAGTGGCGCAACCGGAGAGCGCTACGCAACTATCCTTGGTGCAAGGGTTCTTGTCGTCGCAGAGCACTTTCTCGGTCGCGCACTTGCCGGCCGCGCAGAGGTCGCTGGTACACGCGTCGTTGTCGCTGCATTTGAGGCTGTCATCGGCGGTGGCGGTGCAGCCACTGGCCGGGTCGCAGGCGTCGGCGGTGCAGGCGTTGTTGTCATCGCAGGTGATTTTGGCGGATGCGCAATTGCCCGCCTTGCAGCTGTCCGCGGTGCACGCGTCGTTGTCGCTGCACGGCAAGCTGTCGTCGCTGGTGGCCGTGCAGCCGCTGGCGATATCGCAGGCGTCTTTGGTGCACGGATTGCCGTCGTCGCAGGTGATCGCCGCGCTGCCGCAGGTGCCGGCCTTGCAGGCGTCGGCGGTGCAGGCGTTGCCGTCGTCGCACTTCAGGCTGTCGTCGGTGGTGTTGGTGCAGCCCAGCGCTGCGCCGCAAACATCGCTGGTGCAAGGGTTTTTGTCATCGCACAGGCCGCCGTCATCGGTCTGGCCGTTGCAGTCGTTGTCCTTGCCGTCGCAGCTCTCGTCCGTCGGCGAGGCGGCGCTGCACAGCGACAGGCCCTTCTCGCCACAGCTGCGCTCGCCGCTGCACCCGCCGTTCTTGCACGTCGTGCTGGCCTTGGCCAAGGTGGCGAGCGGAGTGCAGCCGCATCCGGCGGGATCTTTGATTTTGCAGTATTTGCCTTTGGTGCCGCTGGTGCTGCTGGCCTCGACGCAGTCGTAGCCCTCGCCGCAGTCGCCGGCCGCGCTACAGGTGGCGCCGCAGAAGCTGCCGCCGTCGCCCGCGCTTACGCAGGCGCCCTTGGCGCCACAGCTCGCGTCGTCCTTGCAGGGGAGGCAGTTCAGGGCTTTTTGCTCCACGCAGCCCTTGCCTTCGCCGATCGCTAGGCAGGCAAAGCCGCTGGGGCAGAGGTTGTCTTTGGCGCACGAGGCCAGGCAGACCTGCTTGCCGTCGCCGGCGTAGCCGCACAGCCCGCTTTCGCAGCCCTTGTTGTCGGTACACGCGCAGCCGGTCTGGCCGGTACAGGTGGTGCCCGTGTCGCTGTCTCCGCTGGTGTCGACATCGCTGGCCACGTCGCTATCCGCGGCTACATCGGCGTCCGCCGCGGCGTCGCTGCCGGGGACTGCGTCGCTCCCGGTCTGGTCCTTGTCTTCCGCGTCGCCAATCGCGAGATCGGCGGCGGTGTCCGAATCTGCCGCCGCATCGGCCGCCACAGCAGGGGAATCCTTAGCACCATCGCCACAGGCCGTGTTCCACAGCGCAAGGGCCGCCAGGATCGCTAGACGGGTGGACCGGGATTTGTGTAAGAATTTCATAGGCTCCCTTGGGTGCGGATCAGGCGCGGATTGCCTGGCCAGAACCCTAAGGAGTAGCCGTTTCTTCACGCTTCTTCAAGCGAAGCACAGCCGGCGGCGATTTTCTGCGGAATATTTTTTGCGGCTTCGGACTGCCGGGCGCTTGCCCGCGCTGCGTCAAGAACTGCGCCAACGCGGCAATGCTAGAGTAGAGACTAGAGAAAATCTGTCATCCCGGTGTCATCGTCGTCGCCGGCCAGCGTCGATTGCAGCTCGCGGGCCAGGCGATCGAGTTGATCGGCTTGGCGGTGGACGATCGAGGTCAGCTCTTCTACCTGCTGCTCCAGATCCATGTAGCGGAGTTCGAGCTCGACGACGCGGGCCTGAAGCTGCGGGCAATTCGGGCAGCTAGCGAGCGCTCCCGGGCCGCTGTTCACAGGGTCCAAAGCGAAGTGGCCGCGGCAACGGCGAGCGGAATCGCAAAATTGTCTTCCAGCTTGTGCGAATACAGCTCGGCCAGCGCGCCCGCCACACCCGCGGTCAGGGCAATCGGCAGAGCGGCCAGCAGAACCGCGCCAAACCCGCCGCCGGGAACCAGTGAGGCCCCCATGAAAATCGCCAGCCATGCCGTCACGAGCAGAGCAGAGGACAGGGCAAAAGCTACGGTACCTTCAAGACTTTTGGGCCCCACCAGCTTGTGCTTGCCCCAGCGCTTGCCGATCAGCGCCGCCATCGGGTCGCCAATGCCCAGGGTCAGCACGGCCGCCACGCAAGACAGCCGCGGGAAGCCGGCCGCGAGCATGAGCACCACGGCAAAACCAAACCATGTCGCCGAATTGACCCGCCAGGCTTCCGACGGCCGGGCGATCGAGGCAAACACCTTGTCGACCAACAGCTGGTTGACGCGGTCGCTGAAGCGCCGGGCGATCTCCATCGCCGCCATGACGACCAGGTAGGCCGCGGCGATCGCCAACATGACCATGCGGTCGTCGATCGCCGTGTACAGCGCCCCGGCCATGACGCCGTTGCCGATGTGGAAAAGGTTGCGCGTGTAGTTCTTGGGCCGCAGCTCGGGCAGGGCCACGGTGATCGCCGGATTGGCGCGGAGCTGGCGAGCGATGCCCTCATAGTACTGGGCGATCTTAAAGGCCGCCTGGCGCTGGGCCCGGCTGCCCCATCCTCGGCCAAAGTCCAAGTTCTGCAGGCGTTGGCTGGTGCGCTCCAGCAGCTCGCTCATGCCCGGATGGCTCGCCGACCACTGCGCCGCGGCTTCTTTGGCGCGGTTGGCCATGCGCTGCGAGCGTTCGCGCAGACTGGGCATCGCTTGGGCAGCGGCGCGGCGGTCCTGCAAATCGGTCACAAGTTGATGCAGTTCAAGGGCAAATTGGGCCAGAGGCTGTAGCTGCGCCGCTGGAGTGCTTGAATCCATGTCCGCGGACCCCAAGGGCTTTTGCCGCCCCAATCCTGTCAACGTCGCCCTAAACCTGTCAGTGTCACTCTAAACCTGTCAGTGTCGCTCTAAACCTGTCCGTGTCGCCCAAATCCTGCCAGCGTCGCCCTAAACCTGTCCGTGTCGCCCTAAACCTGTCCGTGTTGCCCTAGACCTCTTCGAAGCGCACGACGATGCAAGTCACGTTGTCTTTTCCGCCGTTTTCGCAAGCTTGCATCACCAACGAGTGGGCCATGCTCTCTAAGCTGGCCTTCTCGCGCAGCATGATCTCGCGGATCTGCGGATCGACGACCTCACCGGAGAGGCCGTCTGAGCATAGCATATAGATGTCGCCGCGTTCAGGTTTTTCGCGCGCCAGATCGACCAGCACGTCCTGCTTGAGACCGCAGGCGCGGACGATGATGTTTTTGTGAGGAAAATTCGCCTCTTCTTCCGGACTCAGCACCGCCATCTTCTTGTAGTCATTGAGCAGCGAGTGATCTTCCGTCACCTGGTGCAGCTCGCTGCCGCGCAGGCGGTAGATGCGCGAGTCGCCGACGTGGGCCACCGTCAACAGGCCGTCATCGCCGATGTGAAGCGCGACGACGGTGGTGCCCATGTTCTTAAAGCGTTGATCGGCCTGGCCTTTTTCCCAAATCGAGTAATTGCACCAGCGGATGCCGGCGTTGAGCATGTTCTCGCTCGACGAGCGGCCCCGCTCTTCGCGCCCCGGCCAAGTCGCGTCCGGATCGTCGGCCGCGCGGTTGAAGTACTCGCGCATGGTCTCGACGACCATCTGACTGGCCACTTCGCCACAGGCGTGACCGCCCATGCCGTCTGCGACCACAAACAGATTGCGCTCGGGATAAACGAGCAGGTTGTCTTCGTTGTGGTTGCGCTTTCGGCCGACGTTGGTCTCGCCAGCGCAGGTAATTCGAATGGGCACGGTACACCTGCTGCTCAGTCTGGAGGGTCTGTTGCTCGATTCACCGGCTAAGGTCGGCTCAGAACACAGAAATGGCTTGGGGACAACGCGGCTGCTCGCCTTGGGGAACCGCGCCAGAAAGGTCAGGCCGCCCGCTTGCAGGCCCACGAATTTAGTCGTCGCTCCCGCCAGCGTCAACCGTCACGCAGGGGACAGCAAGGATTTAGAGGGCAAACACTTGGACGTTGTCAAAGCGCACGTCGGTCGCCCAGTTGTTAAAGCCCAAGAAGCTGCCGCGCACCGGTTCGGCGTCGTCGTAGGCGATCATAAAGCGGCCGTCCAGGTACCAGCGCACGGCGTTGTCGGTCCGCACGACCATCCAGGTGTAGGTGCGACCTTGTTCGACCTTTTGGTGCTCTGACTGCACCACGCGCCGCGGTTCGTGCTCGCCCAGGCGGGCGATGGTGTTGATCGTGTTGCTCCAACCGCCAAAGATCACCGAGTACCCGGCTTCGTGCTTTGGCTCCGTGGCAAAGACTTCGCACTTGGTGTCGCCGACCTTGGAAAGCGAGCGGGACTGAAAGACCACCCGGGTCTTGGGCGGCAGGGCCTTGGTCAACCACACGCCTTGGTTGCGCGCCTCTTCCTCAGGCACGACCGTGGCTTTGAGCATGCCGCCGTCAATGGTCCACTCGCCGGCGTGCTTGACGAGCCAGCTGTCGCCCAGGGCCGGGCGCTCAAAATCGTCCTCAAACACCAGGGTGCCGCCCGTCAGCCCATCCGTGCGCTTGGCGTGCTTGGCCTGGGGGTCCACCGCGAGTTCGCCTGGGGAGTCAGGGGCTTCTTGAACCTTGGCTGGGCGCGGCGGCGGCGGTGCGGGCGGGGTACAGGCGCCCAGGCCCAAGATCGCCACAAGGCCCAAAATCGCAAGCCGGACATGAGCCAGCGCCGCAGAGTTTGCAGACGATGGCGCGAGTTGTTCTTGATTCATGCGTGGTTGCTTCATCCGTGCAGGCCCATTTTGAGGCTGGTGAGCTCTTCTGTGGTCAGGCGGAGCCGGGCGTTGAGCATGCGCACGAGGCCCCAGAGCAGCTTGACGGCGGTCTGTTCCTCAGCGAGGAGGCCGTAAAATGCCTCGCGATCAATCATCAACACGGCACAGTCGCTGCGAGCGGTGACGGTAGCCGAGCGCGGCGCTCTTTCGATCAGCGCCATCTCGCCAAAGTGGGCGCCGGGCTGCAGGGTCGTCAGCTCGACATCGCTTTTGCTCAAAGACACCGTGCCTTCCAGCAGGATGTACATGGCCGACCCCTGCTCGCCCTCGCGGAAGAACAGCTGACCCGCCGGCCACGCGAGCTCCTGGGCGATCCCCGCGACGCGCATCAGATCGGCAAAGGGCAGGTAGCGGAACACGGTCACCGACTGGATCGCTTCGAGCCTCCGGCGCACCCGCATGGCGCGGTCGTCCGGGACTTCGTCGATCACATCCACCAGCAAAGCCGTGGCGTTGTCCGGTGCCCCCTGCTGCAGGGCGGCTTCGATGAGTTCGTCTGCTACGGTCTGGGTCTCGCCCGTGGCGGCGATCTGTTGCATCAGCTCGTCGCCGATGACCGCGTGGACGCCGTCCGAGCTTAGGAGGAAGCGATCCTTAGGCAGAATCTCAAGATCGAGCAGGTCGACCCGCGCGGTGTCCAGCACGCCCAGGGCCCGGGTCAGCGCCTCCTGGTAGCTCGCCGCGACACTGCCGGGGTCGATGCTGCGGCCGCGCTTGCGCATGTCGTTGAGGAGGCTGTGATCCTCTGTCAGCAAGTGCATGACGCCATTGCGGATCAGGTATACGCGCGAGTCGCCAACGTGGGCGACAAAGGCCTGGCTGCCGGCGATGAGCAGCGCTGCGGCCGTCGTGGCCATGCCGCTCAGCTCGGCGTTGGCCAGGGCGTGGTGGCGGATGCGCCGGCTGGCGTCGGAAATCGCCCGCTCTAGCAGCAGCGCGATGTCTCGCTTGGCCACTTGGCCGCTGCCGTCGGCAAAATCCTCAAGGGCTTTGCGGTTGCGCGCCACGGACTGGCCAATGTGCTCCACCGCGATGCGGCTGGCGTCCGCACCGCCCGCGCGGCCCCCGACGCCGTCGCAGACGACAAACAGCTGGCATTGCGGGTCGGCGAGGTAGCTATCCTCATTGCGGGTGCGCACGACGCCGACATCGCTGCGTCCTCCGTGGCGGACATTCATGGCTTCCTCGCGGCAAAAAGAGGCTGTGCAGGGGGGAGCCGGGCGGCTTGGCTTACAGCGCAGTCGTCCATTGTAGGAGACCCATCAGCGCTGTGTCGAGTTGGCGATTGCCTTGCAGCTGGGCCGTGGGCACAAAGGCGGCAAAGGCCAGCAATACCTTAGAGTGTTTGAGCAGTTGCCACTGCGCAGAGGCCTCAGCCTCCCAGCCCAAAGGCTGCCAACCGCTGCCAGAGAGCACGGCCGGCGCCGCGGCGTTCCCCGGCAGTCCCGGCAAGACGGCTCCCGCGTGGGCGCGAGAATACCGGGCGCTCAGGGCCAATTGCAGCGGCTGACTGGCGGGCAACAGCTCCAAAGAGCCCTGGAGACCGGCCTGCTGCAGATTGGAGGGCACAAACAGCTGCAAGATGCCCACCAGCTGATCGCGCGACGGGTACAGCGGCCGCCAAGCGCTGCGGATCTTGTCTTCCGGCTGGCTGTCTTCGCTAAAATGCTGGCCCAAAGCGCGCAGGGCCATGGGCAAAGGTCCGGGGCGGTGCAGGCGCAGCTGTCCGGCGGCCATCCAGGCCAATTGGGACTGCGGCTCCACCGCGCCAGCGAGGCCGATCGAACCGCTCTGCACCGCGGCTTCGCCTTCTAGATCAAAGAACTCTGCCGGGGCGTAGACGGCGCGGGCGCCCATCGTCAGCAGGCGCACGCTCTCTTGGGCGCTGCGATCGCTCAGATAGAAGAAGTACAGGTCGGCGCGGAACAGCGGGCTCGGCCGGCCGACGAGGTAGGCGCCCGTCAAGGCGCGGTCTTCGCTGACGCTGGTCGCAGGCGCGCTAACTCCGGCTTGTGCTAACGGATTGCGCCGCAGTTTGAGGCCAAAAACGTCGACTTCAAGGGCGCTTCCGCGGGCAAAGTGGCCTCGCAGACCGTCAAAGGCTTGGCCGATCGCGTCAAAGTCGTACAGACCGACTTGGCGGCCCGCGCCAAACTCGATCGGCTGGCGACCGGCGCGCAGCCAAGTGGCGTCCCCCCAGGGCAATTCGGCCTGGGCGTAGCCGGTTTGCAGTCCCAGAGGCATCGGATCGGCGCCCGGAGAAGCGGCTCCGAGCATGCCCGCCGACTGCACCTGGACCACGGCCTGCAGCGCCGCCCGGCGCAAGGTGGCGCGCAAGCGGGTGCGCTGACGCCAGCCCTGGGTGCGGCTAGCGAGCCCGGGCTCCAAGGTGTCCAGCTGGCGACCATCGGCGCCGCGCAGGCGAATCTCTGCGTCCAGCGCAAAGGCAGCGGGCTCAGGGGCGGGCGATGAGGCCTCTGTGGCCCAAGCGCTCCCTGGCTGCACCGGCACCAGGGCCAAGATGAGCGTCAAGAACAGCGATAAGCGCAGGCCAAGGAGCGCCACATTCAGGCGGGACGGCCCGGGGCAAAACCGCTGGGCCTGGCGGCTCAAGGTCTGCTACCGCGCGGCGTCGCTTCGCCTGGGGATGGGGCAAGGTCGATCAAAGTCGGCCGAACCCGCGAGCCAAGAAGCGGCTGCAAACGGGAATCGGCCAACGGTGCTGTCGAGGGGGTGCCGGAGGTGGGACTTGAACCCACATGAGCGTCAAGCTCAACGGATTTTGAGTCCGCCGCGTCTACCATTCCACCACTCCGGCGTCGCCTAGTCGCTGCACGGCAACGTTCAAGGCCAAGAGAGCGTCGCGCAAAACGCCGGCGCTGTCAAATCGCGTCCGCCAGCATGGGGCCACTCAGCGTCGAGGCGCTTTACAGGATCGTACGCCTTTGCCACCCTCGCGGCCGATGAAGGTGTGCGCCAAAGCTGTTCGCTGGACCCGGATGTGGCTGCTGATCGCGGTTTGCCTCGGCGCGCTTGGCGTCCTTCCCGCGCTGGAAGCCCACGCGGCGGTCGCCAAGGCAAAGAGCGGCAAGACCGTGGCGGCGAAAAGCGGCTCGGCCAAAGGGAAAACTGTCGCTGGCAAGGGCCGCGGCGCCAAAGGGCCCTCCGCAAAAGCGGCGGCAGGCAAGGGCGCGGCAAAGGCGGCCAAAGGTGCGGCAGGTAAGAGTCCAACAGCAAAGGGAAAAGCCGCTCGCGGGGCCAAGGCGGACAAAAGTGCTGGGGACGACAGCGCCGAAAAGCC
>JBIKTV010000080.1:0-16996 GCA_044347905.1 Myxococcota bacterium | reverse complement strand
GTGGGCCATGCGCTGTTCCAGCGTGCCTTCGCGCCAAGCCTGCTCGACCTCCTTCTTCTTGCCGGCGCCCTTGAACTGGTCCGCCAGGGCCACCAGGCGCTCCGTCGAGTCGGGGCGGCGGTCAAACAGCACGTCCTCGACTAACTCCAGGAGCTGCTTGTCGATATCGTCGTAAACCGCGATCTGCCCGGCGTTGACGATGCCCATGTCCAAGCCGGCGCGGATGGCGTGGAACAGAAAGGCCGAGTTCATCGCCTCGCGCACGGGATTATTGCCGCGGAACGCAAAGCTCAAGTTGCTGATACCGCCCGAGATTTTGGCCCCCGGGCAGCGCTGCTTGAGCGCGCGGGTCGTCTCGATAAAACTCAGAGCGTAGCGGGCGTGCTCCTCCAGCCCCGTGCCAATCGCCAGCACGTTGGGGTCAAAGATGATGTCCTCAGGAGGAAAACCTACGCCAATCAAGAGCTTATAGGCCCGCTCGCAGATTTGCAGGCGCCGCTCGGTGTCGGTGGCCTGGCCCTCTTCGTCAAAGGCCATGACCACGGTCGCCGCGCCGTAGCGCAGGATTTTGTGGGCCTTTTCCAGAAACGCCGCCTCGCCGTCCTTGAGGCTGATCGAGTTGACAATGCCCTTGCCCTGCAGGCACTGCAGCCCGGCCTCCAGCACCTCCCACTTGGACGAATCGACCATCACCGGCAGGCGGGCGATCTCCGGTTCCCCGGCCAAAGTATTCAGGAATGTCCGCATCGCCGCCACGGAGTCCAGCATCCCTTCGTCCATGTTGACGTCGAGGATGTTGGCGCCGCCGCGCACCTGGTCCAACGCCACCTGCAGGGCCGCCTGGTAGTCGCTGGCCTTGATGAGATCCATGAACTTTTTGGATCCCGTGACATTGGTGCGCTCGCCGATCACGATAAACGAGGTGTCCGGGCGAATCACCAGCGGCTCCAACCCCGCCCAGCGACTCGGCGCGGGATTGGGGTGGGGCCACATCGAAACGGGCCGCGGCTTCTCTGGATTGCAGGCCTTGGCGATGGCGGCAATGTGCTCTGGCGTGGTGCCGCAGCAGCCGCCGACCACGTCGACCCAGCGCTGGTGGGCAAACTCGGCGAGGAGCGCGCCCGTGGTGTTGGGCTCTTCGTCATAGCCGCCAAAGGCGTTGGGCAGGCCGGCGTTGGGATAGCAGGAGATGCGGCAGTCGCTGAGCCCGGCCAATTCTTCAATCAGCGGGCGCATTTCGCGGGCCCCCAGCGCGCAGTTGATCCCCACCGACCAAGGGTGGCTGTGGCGAATGCTGGTCCAAAACGCCTCCAGCGTCTGGCCGGACAGCGTGCGCCCCGAGCGATCGGTGATCGTGACCGAGATCATCACCGGCACTTTCTGGCCGCGGCGCTGCAGCTCCAGGTCGATGGCGTACAGGCAGGCCTTGGCGTTGAGGGTGTCAAAAATCGTCTCGACCAGCAGCAAATCCGAGCCGCCGTCCAGCAAACCGCGGGTCTGTTCGCCGTAAGCCTCGACCATCTCTGCCCAGTGCACCGCGCGGAACGCCGGATCGCTGACCTTGGGCGAGATCGACAGCGTGCGATTGGTCGGCCCGATTGAACCAGCGACAAACCTTGGCCTTCCCGTCTTGCGCGCCACCTCATCGGCGACCTCTCGGGCGATCTCCGCGCCGCGCACGTTCATCTCATACGCCAAATGCTCCAACTGGTAGTCGGCCTGGGCAATTCGCGTGGCGCCAAAGGTATTGGTCTCAATGATGTCCGCCCCGGCCTCCAGGTAGGCGCGGTGAACCCCTTGGACAATCCGCGGTTGGGTCAGCACCAGCAGGTCGCTGTCGCCCTTGACGTCGCTGTTGTGGTTGCGGAGCAGCTCGCCGCGAAAGGCCGCCTCATCCAGGGCATGGCGCTGCAGCATCGAGCCCATCGCTCCGTCGAGCACCAACAGGCGATCCGCCAGAATCTCATCTAGTTGCGCAAAAATCTTGGCCATAGTCTTCTCCAACCCCAGCATCTCTGGCCGCTCGCGAAGGTCGCGAGGCCGCGCAGCTAGGGGCAGCCTTCGCCCTTGACGTGGACGCAGCCCTGGGTCTTGTCGCAGGCGTCTTGGGTACACGCCAGCTTGTCGTCGCAACCAATGTTGGTGCCAGCGCAAACGCCGTCTTTGCACTGGTCCTGCGCGGTGCAGCCGCTGCCGTCTTCGCAAGGTGCGCCCTGGGCGTAGGGGGCGGCGACGCAGCCGATACCGGCCTGACAGCTCTCACTGGTACACGGATTGCCGTCGTCGCAGCTGATCTTGCTGCCCTTGCAGCCGCCGCTCAGGCAGGCGTCGTTGGCGCTGCAGAGGTTGGCGTCGTCGCAGGGGGCGCCGTCCGAGGATTTTTCCCAACTACACGTTCCACCGCTGCATTTTGTCGTGTTGCACAGCTTGTCTTGGCAAATGGCGGCGGTCACGCAGACCGGCAGGTCTAGGCCCTCCTGCAATTGGCATTGGCCGGGGAAGCACGGATTGGCCGCGGCCCCCGCGGGAGTGCAGGAGCCGGCAACAGCCAAGTTTTTGCAGGTATTGCCATTTTCACACAGGTCAAAGGTGCAGGGGTTGCCGTCATCGCAGGAGAATGCCGCGGTACAGCTGCCGGCTTGGCAAGAGGCGGGGCCGCTGCAGCCCTTGGGGTTGAGGCCCTCGCAAGCCTGGGCGCCGCTGACTGGTTTATGGTTGCATTCCCCGCTGTTGACGTTGCACAGGTCCAGGGTACACAGGTTGCCGTCGTCGCAATTCTTGAGGGTGCCGGCGCATTTTCCGGCCACACAGGCGTCGCCGCTGCTGCACTTATTGCCGTCGTCGCAGGCCTTGGTCAGCGGCGCGTAGACGCAACCCAATTGCAGATCACAGCTGTCTTCCGTGCAGGCGGAGTTATCGTCGCAGACTTTGGCCTGACCGCTGCACACGCCCATTTGGCAGGTCGCGCCGGTGGTGCACGCGTCGGCGCTGCAGGCTTGGCCGTCCGCCAGGGCGCTGGGTTCGCAGAATCCGCTCTTGAGGTTGCAGACGCCCTGTTGGCACGGACCAAAGGGCAGGCCCGCGCACTGGCCATCGGTGACACAACCCGGGATGCCGACTGCGGGTTCACTGTCTTTACCAGCGCTGTCTTGGGAGTCCTTGGAGTCGGCTGTTTCGGCGCTGTCGGCGCTGTCGGCGATCACCAAAGTGTCGGCGCCGTCGGCCGAGTCGCCGCTGTCGAGCGCGTCCATGGCGGTGTCCGCGCTGACGGCTGTTTCCGGGGCCGCATCGGCCTGCGCGCCGGCGGCGATGTCCAGGGGCTCGTTGTCGCGCATCCCCGGCAAACAGCCTGAATTCAGCGCGAATAGCCCCAGCATCGCCGACCAAAGCCCTAACCGACGCAGCGCCCGCGCCGATGCCGGCAAGGCTGCGACGACCCGGGGAATTTCGCTTGCGGTAGACAGCATAGGGACCAGCGCACACCTCCGCGGCCAGTGTATCGGCCCGCGGCTCCCGCTGTAAACCACTGCAGCCAACCGCCGTCCGCGGATCAGATCCCGGCGCCGATCGACACGACCCCGGCGGCGCCCAGCCAGCCCGACTCGGTCGCCAGCTTCAGCGCGGCCGCGGCACCGCTCTCCGCGTCGGCAGCATCGCCCAGGTCAAGAATCAGCAAATCGTCTGGCGGCACAAGCTCTTGCAACTGGGTCCCCCTGGTATCGCTGGCCACCAGCACCAGATGGCCGCTCCGCACCAGCAGACCCGCCAGAGCCGCCAGGCGCCGGGCGCGCTCCCGGAGCTGATCGCCGGCCAGATCCGCCTCCAAGGGCTGCAGAGCCGCGTCGTCGATCACCAGGACGTGAGCGCCGCGCTGAAACAGCCGCGCCTCCAGCTGCTGGGCCGCCTCCACCTGGATCGCCGCAGGGCCGCCGCGCAGCCACAGCACCCCAGCGCGGTGCCCCGCTTGGGCCGCACGGGCCTGCCGGTCGACCTTGGGCAGGTGCACCGCCAGCTCGGCCTCACTGGGCTGCTGCGCGGCGATCATCCCGGCGGCCACCGTGGCGTTGCTCAGCGGGTCGACCAGCACAAAGCACCCCGTGCGGCGAAACTCCGGATACGGGTCCAAAAACAGCGCCTGGGCAGCCTTGATGCGCACCTTGGCGATCTCATTGAGCTGTAGCTTGTCGGCGGCCACGTGATCCAGCGTCGCGACGTCGACCCGGTGCAGAATCTCCGCCACCTTGACGCGCACGGTCCGCGAGGTGTGGCGGATCAGGTACGGTCGGTTCAGGTCCAAGGCCTGGCCGTCCATCCACACCAGATGCGCGTCAAAATCCGTCCGCATCCAGGGCAGTTGATCCGGGTGGACCAGCATGTCGCCGCGCGAGACATCGATCTCGTCTTCTAGCAGCAAGGTCACCGACTGCGGCGCCTCCGCCCTCTGAAGATCGCCGCTATAGGTGTGAATTCTCTTGACTTTGCTGCGGGTTCCGGCGGGCAGCGCCACCACCTCATCGCCCACGGCGACCTGCCCCGCGCTGATCTGCCCGGCAAAGCCGCGAAAATCCAAGTGCGGCCGAATCACCAGCTGCACCGGAAAGCGCAGGGCCTCGCGGTTCTCTTCCTCGCCGGCATCGGCGGTCTCCAGCAGGTCCAGCAGCGTGGGCCCGTGGTACCAGGGCGTGTTCGCGGACCTCTCCACCACGTTGTCGCCCAACAGAGCGCTCAGCGGCACAAAGTACAGGTTGCGAATCCCCAGGTCCTTTGAAAACTGCTTATAATCCTGGACAATCTCTTGGAATCGCTGCTCGCTCCAATCGACCAAGTCCATCTTGTTGACCGCGACCACCACGTGCGAAATGCCCAACAGCGCGGCGATAAAGCTGTGGCGGCGCGACTGCACCAGCACGCCGTGGCGCGCGTCGATGAGCACGATCGCCAGCTGCGCCGTGGACGCCCCCGTGGCCATGTTGCGGGTGTACTGCTCGTGGCCGGGGGTATCGGCGATGATGAACTTGCGCTTGGGCGTGGCAAAGTAGCGATACGCCACGTCAATGGTGATGCCCTGCTCGCGTTCGGCGCGCAATCCGTCCGTCAAAAGGCTCAGATCGATGCCCACAGAGGCGCGGTTGACCGCTGAGCGGGCCACCGCCTCCAGCTGGTCTTCAAAAACACCTTTGCTGTCAAAGAGCAGCCGACCGATGAGCGTAGACTTGCCGTCGTCGACGCTGCCCGCCGTGCTAAAACGCAACAGATCCATGATTTTCCTTGGGTTAGGGCCCGAGAAGAATCTAGTCGATTCTTCCCGGTCCCATTTGCTTGCTGGGTGGGTCGCAAGTGCGCGCCCCTATCGGGTTCGTCGCACCGCTCCGCGCGAGGCCTTGTCGAGTTCTGTTTACACGCGTCCTTAGCTGTCGATGTGCGGGGCTCGGCCTAGAAGTAACCCGCGCGCTTACGGTCTTCCATCGATGCTTCGCTGACCCGATCGTCCACGCGGGTCGCGCCGCGCTCCGTGATGCGGGTTACCGCGGTCTCAGCAATAATTTCCGCGGCATTGACCGCTGGCGACTCGACACACGCCGTGCACGACATGTCGCCCACCGTGCGAAAGCGCACCAGCCGATCCTCAACCGCCTCCTGCGGCTCAGGCGGCAGCAGATGGCTGATGGGCACCACTAGGCCGTTGCGAATCACCGTGGGCCGGCGGTGGGCGTAGTAAATCGACGGCACCTCAAGGTTCTCTTCCGCGATGTACTGCCAGACGTCCAGCTCGGTCCAATTGCTGATGGGAAACACGCGGATGTGCTCGCCCACGTGAATCCGACCGTTGTACAGGTTCCACAGCTCAGGCCGCTGATTCTTGGGATCCCACTGGCCGTGCTGGTCGCGAAAGCTGAACACCCGCTCTTTGGCCCGGGCCTTCTCTTCGTCGCGCCGCGCCCCGCCAAACACCGCCTGAAAGCGAAATTCGCCAATGGCATCCAAGAGCGTGGTGATCTGCATGCGGTTGCGCGAGTTATCCTGGCCCGCCCGCTCGACAATTCGCCCTTGGCGGATCGAGTCCTCTACGCTGCGGACAATCAGCTGCTCGGCCAATTCCGCAGCGCGGCGATCGCGGTACTCGATCACCTCCGGAAAATTGTGCTCCGTGTCGATATGCATCAGCGGAAACGGGAATTTCCCCGGGCGAAAGGCCTTTTCCGCCAGCCGCAGCATGACGATCGAGTCCTTGCCGCCGGAGAACAGCAGCACCGGCCTCTCAAACTCCGCTGCCACTTCGCGAAAGATGTGGATGCTCTCTGCCTCCAGGAGCGCCAAGTGAGTGAGAGAATTGCGCTTGTGAATCGCGGTCATCGGCGTCCAATGCCGGCCCAATGGCCGGGAGGTCTGGCGGCGCCGCAGAGTTCCCTACAACTCTACTGGCGTAGTAGAGAATACTAGCAACCGCGGCGGGCTTTGTCGAATTGGCCCAACGCGAAAAATGGCCGCGGACGACGCTAGGGCAAGCGCCGCCGGCAGAATCCGCAAAACTACTTGAACTTATTAGGCTGCGCTAACCTGCTCCAAGGACCAAATCAGCGAGCGCACGACGAGATCTACGTCGCTCTCTGAAAGCTCTGGATAAAGCGGCAAGGTCAGCAGGCGCGGCGCCACGGCGTCGGTGATCGGCAGCAAATTCCCGCGCACCAGCGGAGAATCGCGGTGGTGGGTAAAGGTGTGGATCGGCGGGTAGTGCACCGAGGTCTGAATCCCGGCTTCCTTCATCTTTTCTTGAACTTGCTGACGCACCACCCCGGCAGGCAGCAGCACCGGCAGGATGTGCGCCGCCGTGCGACCCTGAGGCAGGCGCTGGGCAAACGGCAGCACCAGGCCGGCGATCGCCCCCAGGCGTTGCTGATACATCTCCACCACTTCGCCGCGCCGACGGTTGTTTTCCGGTAGGCGCCCCAGCTGCGAGAGCCCCAAGGCCGCGCGCATCTCGTCGATGCGGTAGTTGAAGCCCGGCGCCACCACGTCATAGGTGTAGGCGTGGCCGCGGTGGCGCTCCAACGTCAGGGTGGTCATGCCGTGCGAGCGCAGCAGCCGCAACTGATCGGCCAGTGCCGCGTCGCGGGTCACGACCATGCCGCCCTCGCCGGTGGTCATGTTCTTGTTGGAGAAAAACGAAAAGCATCCGAGCCGGCCGATCGTTCCCAGGGCTTGGGCCGGCCCATCCTCATCCACCACCGCGTCGGCCAGGGGCGCGTGGGCCACATCCTCGACGATGGAGATGCCGCGCAGATCGCACTCGCGCTTGAGCCGGACCATGTCGCACGGTTGGCCTGCGTAGTGCACAGGAACCACGCAGCGGGTGCGCGGGGTGATCTTGGCCAGCACATCGTCCACGCTGATCGTCAGGTCGTGGGGCGAGGTGACATCGGCCAGCACCACGGTGGCGCCGGTGTACAGCACCGCGTTGGCCGTGGCCACAAAGGTCAGGCTGGGCACGATCACTTCATCGCCAGGCCCTAAGCCTAGGGCGGCAAAGGCCATGTGCAGGCCCACGGTGCAGTTGGCCACGGCAAAGCAGTGCGGCGGGTGGTCGGGGTCCAGGCCGCGGCCAAAAGCCTGCTCAAACTCCTGAGTTTTGGGCCCCATCGTCAGCCAGTTGGCCGCCAGCACCTCTAGCACCGCGGCGTGGTCGTCGGCGTGCAGGCGCAGATCAGCGAGCGGGATCTTCCACATGGTCGGGTCCTGAGCCGGCACTACAGCCAGCAAAATCTATGGGTTCGCGCGACTCGCTCCACTGCGACCAGCGGTGACGGTCTCGAGCACCTCCACGAGGCGCCGGCTCGCTTCCAAGGAGCTCAGCCCCTGCAAACTGCGCTGAATCACCTGGTGGCGGCCTTGGGCAAAGGTCTGGAGCAGCCATTTCGCCATGGTTTCTGTGTCGCGGTGGCCAAACTGGGCTCCGGCGCTCACCTGGTCGATCAACCGCTGCGATTCTGGGTTGTCGCTGATCGCCAGCACCGGGCGGTGGGCCCCCAGATAGTCGTAGAACTTGCTGGCAATCCGCTGATCGGCGTCAGGTTCTGCCACATAAACAAGGACATCAGCTGCCTGACAGATCGCCCCGGTCTGGTGATAGGCCAGCGGTTCTTCGGTCTTGAGCAAATCGGCGATCCCCAGGCGCGCAGCCAACTGTCGGGCGCCATCGCCATAATCGCCGGTCGACACTACCTGCACGGCGTCGCGCGGCAGCCCCAGCTCCACCGCCCGCGCCAAGGCCTTCACCAGCGGATCCGCCAGGCGAAACCGCGAGAAATTGCCCAGGTGCAGCAGGGTAAAGCGGTCCCAGCCCGGATGGCTGCCGTGGGACACCAGATCGGCGTCAAAGAAATTGCGCAGCAGGCTAAAGCGCTCGCTTGGCAGGTCTGGGTAAAAAGCCAAGTAATCATCCAGGCTCACCTGGGTATTGACCAGAATGTGCGAGGCGCGCTCAAAGCAGAAGCGCTCTAGCTTGTCTTCCAGCCAGCGCTGAGGCAGGGGCCGGCGCGGTCGGCGCAGCTTGCAAGGTGCCCAAATATCGCGAAAATCCTGGATCAACGGCAGGCCGGTGCGCTGCTGCAACCAAGCCCCCACCACCGCGGCGGCAAAGGGATCGGCGTTGACGACAATCGCCTCGATGTCCGGGTATTCGCTCAGCACTTTCATCGCCGCGTCATAGGCGTGCGGCATGTCTGGGCCGTGCTCCGCCAGGGGCATGAGCTCTGGATTCTGCAGCGATTTGGGGATCAAGCGCTCGTGCAGCGGTGTGCCCTTGGCCACGCGGGCCGGGGCATCGGCGGGATTGGCCCGCGCCGCTTTGCCCGCCGGCTTCTTGCCCGGCTGGTGAAGGGCCTGGTAAGCCTTGGGCGCACGGCGAGAAAAGTCATACACCACCTTGACTTCAGGCGGTACAAACGTCTCTAGCTGGGCGTCCATGCCGTCTGTGGGCCAGAGATCGGCCAACACAATCGGCTGCCAACCCAGCGCGGGCAGCTGGCGGGCAAACTTGATGGGCCGGAGCGCGCCGACCTGGGTCTGCGGGGCAAAATAGGGTGAAAGGTACAGGAATTGCCGCATTCTCTCTCGTCCGCTGTGTCGGAGGTGCTGCGGGTGCCGAGGCAGCTGTCTAAGCCACGCCGCATCGCCTTTGCACTGGGCGGCAGAGCATAGCTATTTTTGCCCCTGCGTGCCTAGCCCGACATTTTGAATCCCCAGGCTCTGTAGCTGCTCCAGCACTTCGACGGCCTTCTGCACAGGCAGGCGCTGATCGGCGTCCACCCGCACCTGCAACTGCCCATCTTTGCCCAGCTTTTCTACCAAGTCTTTGCTCAAGCTGCGCCACTCCGTCGCCTGCCCGCCCACAAACAGCTGGCCGTCCGCGTCGATTTGCACTGTGACTTCGCTGTGTTTGGCATTGTCCGCCGGCGTGGCCCCCGTGGGCAGCTGCAGCTCCACCTGGCCCTGGGCGTGCTCTTGGCGGTCGCGGTCGACGATCGCAGAGGTCGACACCATGAACACCACCAGCAGCACCAGCACCACGTCGATCAGCGAAGTCAGGTTGAGGTCAACGCTTTCGCCGGAATCGAACTCCGGCAGATCCGAGCCATCGCCGCCGCCGCCGCCGCCCGCCATTACTCGCCCCCGCGCGGTGCAGCCGCATCAACTCCAGAAGAAGACGCGGAATTGGCCACCCCAGGGGCAGCAGGAGCTGCCTGAGCGCGCAGCGAATCCAGGGGCAGGCGAGACAGCGAGTCGGCGGCATCCTCAATGAGCAGCTGCACTTCTAGCACGGCCTGGCCTAGCTGCGACTTGAGGAACTGGTGCAGCAGCACCATGGCGATCGCCACCATGATGCCCGCCGCGGTATCGACCAAGGCCTCGCCGACACCGCCCGCCACCACGTCCAGGCCAGAGGCGCCGGTCTCGCCAATGCGCCGCAGCGCCTCCATGACGCCTAGGACCGTGCCAAAAAGCCCCAAAAACGGCGACATGGTGCCCAGCGTGGCCATCAAACCCAGACCGCGGCGGATCGACATGATCACCCGCCGGCCTTCGCGATTCATCTGCGCCAGCAACACGTCGCGCGGTTCGCGGCGCAGCGCGGCCTCAATCCCGCGGTTCAGCACCGTGGACAAGCCCGCCGGCGCTTGGTTGCAGGCCGCCAGCACATCGGGGACCTTGCCCGCCGCCACCAAGTCGCGCAGCCGGCGATCCAGCGCCCGCACCTGGCCCACCAGCCCGCGCACCATGAACATGCGCTCAAAGAACAGCCCGCAGCCCACCGCCGCGACGATGGCGATCACAATCAGCGTCGGTCCGCCCTGGTCAAAGAGTTTTTGCAGGCGATCCAAGGGCTCTCCGCTCGTGTGGGGCTGTCAAGGGGGCCGGCGGCCCGTCAGCGTCTAACGTCGCAGCGGCGCCTGGCATTCCCGCCACCGCACCTGCGGCTAGGCGACTCAGTTGGGCATGCGGGTCTCGCCAATCGCCCAGTGCAAGTAGGCCTCCCACACACGACCGGTTGGAATTTCTACCATTTCCGGCACGGTGTACGGGTGAATCTCGCGCAGCGCCTGCATGCACGCTTCAACCTGATCGACAGAAGTCTTGATGAGCAAGATGGTTTCGCCGTCTCGCTGGATCGCCCCCTGCCACCGATAGGTCGACAGGGCCCCGGGCAAGGCGCTCACGCAGGCGGCCACGCGTTTTTCAATCAGCGCGTCGGCGATCGCCTGGGCCTGGCCGGGCGGACAGCTCGAGAGGATGATCGACAGCATCGCTACCCTCCGGCCGCGGAAAAACGCGCACTGTCTAGGAATCGCGTGGGGCCCAAAAACCGCGCAGGGACTATGGATTCTCGCCCACGTCCTGCGGCGCTAGGAACAACGGCACCGTCACAGAGCCCTGGACATTGCGCCCCGCCGGAAAGCGGGCGTTGTCGATGGCCGCGCGCACGCAGGTCAGGTACTTGGGGTCGGTGAACTGCGTCTCTTTGAGAAACAATTCGCCGGTCGCCGCCTGACCCGCTTCGCCCGGGCGCACCTTAAACGTCATCAGCATCCGCCCGCGGGCCTGGGGCGCCCTCTGGCGCAGCTCGCCGTAGCAGTCGCGAATCGGCGCCCACATGGCCTTGATCGCCGCTTCCGCTTCGGCCTCCTGCACATCGCCTTCCAGCTCCAGCTGGCCGTGCGGCAGGGCTGGCGGCTTGACCTCGCCCGGTGCGGCGCCCTGAACCCCTTTCAGGGTAGGCAGTTGCCCGGGAAGCGCCAGCGACGCCTCCTTGCCCGCCGCCGGATCGGCCAGCTGCTCGCGGCCCACCTTTGGCTTATCGGCCTGAGAATTGGCCTCCTTGCCCGGCTCGCCGTCTTGACCGGCCTGCGCGGAGCTGCCGCCCTTGACCGCGGGTCCGTCAGACAAGCCGCTGAACACAAAAATCAATGTCGCCAGAGCTAGCAGCCCGAGCAGTCCAAAGCCCAACTTCTTGTCCATGTTGCCTCGCCGCGGAAGGGCGCGAGAGAGTGACGCAATTACTTATGCTTGTCCAGCAGGGCCGCCAAGGCCGCCTTGGGCCGACCGCCGAGGATTTGCTCGACCGGCTTGCCGTCCTTGAACACCATCAGCGTGGGGATCGACTGAATGCCAAACTGGTTGGCCAAGCGCTGGTTGCTGTCTACGTCCACCTTGGTGATTTTGGCCTTGCCCACGTAGTCGTCGGCCAGCTGATCGATGACGGGGGCGATGGCCCGGCACGGTCCGCACCAAACCGCCCAGAAATCAATCAGCACGGGGACATTGCTCTTGAGCACTTCGGCTTCAAAGTTGGCTTCAGTGATGGTGACGATGTGGGCGCTGGCCATAGCGGAGCTCCTGAGGGGCAAGGGGAGGAGAGGAATCCGGGGCGTCGCGGTCAATCAGCCGCGGCCCGGTGGACCAATGTAGGAAGGACGGCGGCCCTGTCAACCGATCTGGGCGATGGGCACCTGCTGAGTGTCGCCAGACCGGCGCGGCGCTTGGGGAATGCAGAAACGCTCCCCCGCTTCAAGGCGGTCTTGCAGGGCAATCATCGCCAGGATGTCGTGGCCGTCGAGCCAAAAATCCACCGGCGGCCGCCAGAGGTCGACACTGGGATCGCCCATAGACGAGCGCAACTTGGCGTCGGTCACGGCAAAGCCGTAGGTCAAGGTCTCGTGTTCGCTGTGCGCCGGGGTATAGGCCGTCTGCAGCTCCAGCGGGCCAAATTTGACGTGGATGTACAAGGCCTTGCTCAGCCACTGGGTCGCGCCCCAAAACTGCTGCACGCCAAAGCACTTGAGCGCAAGGCCTTTGGTCAGCGATCCCAAACCGGCGAGGTCGAGGTCGTCCACCAACTCCAGGCGGCGGAACACAGGGGCCAAAGAGGACAGGTTGTGGCCAAACCAAGTGCCGTGGCGCTGCATGGGGATCGCCACATACATGGACACCGGGACGAGCCCCTGATAACCATCGGGAATCTTGAACAGCTCCCGGACCTTGGGCCACACCTGGTGGACCGGACGGGCCAGGCCGTAGATCGCCCCCGGCACTTCAGCGCAGTCGTAGAACACCCATTTGGGCATGGGCATGCCCTCTGGGCCAAAGGTCAAGCCGTCGAGCTTGTGCAGGAGATCTAAGAAGATCGCGCTGTCGAGCCGCAAGGGGTCGATGACATTCTCCGGCGCCACCGCCACGCCAAACGGCTGGAGGTTGAGATGCGCGGCGTTATTGGGCGTGGCCACCACGTAGGGCACCAACTGGCCTAGCAAGTGCTCACCGCGAATTTCAAAGGGCAACATCGCTCGCTCCTTGGGGATCCAGGGCCTGCCGATGCAGGGGTACGCGCACATGGGTGCCGTGGGCATAGGGCCGGCCGACCACCTCAACCCGCAGCCCGGCCTCGATCTCGCGCTGCAGGGCCTGCAAAGCCGCCACGTCGTCGACATCGAGCAGGGCATTGGGCGGCGGCGCCAGGGGATGCACCCGCGGCGCAGTCAGCACGCTCGTCAAATGCTCCGGCGAAATTGTCAGGCGGAAACTGAAGGTCCGCGGCAGAGAGTGGGCAGGCGTATAGGCGGTGCGGAGCTCCAAGGGCCCCAGATCGGCGTAGGTGTCGAGCTTGGGCGAGCGCCACTGGGTCGCGCCCCAAAGTTCTTCGATCGGAAACACGTGAAGGCCCAGAAAAAGCGTCAGGTGCAGGGTGCCAAACGGGGCGATGCCGGCGCTGACTTGGTTCATCGACTCCAGGGTGTAGAGCAGCCAAGTGCGCGGCGCGGCCCGGCCCGGCACAAAGCCAGAAAGAATGGGGATCGCAATGAATTGGCTCATCGGCACCAGACCTTGGTAGTCGGCCGGCACCTTCATCGCGTCGCGGGCCCAGGGCTCAAGCTTGTGGGCGCGGATCCCGAGGCCAAACACCGCACCGGGCATCACCGCGCAGTCATAGAACACCCAGCTGGGCATATCCATGCCAAAAGGCCCAAAGGTCAGCTGGTCCACCAAAGCAAGCATCCGCAGAAATTCGCCGTTCTTGCGATGCTGGGGGTGAAAGACGTTCTGCGGCGGAATCTCAATGCCGGCGGGGCACAGCTGCAGATCGCCGCGGATGCCGTCGTGGGCGATCAAGAAGGGCTCGAGCTGGTCGAGGATCGGCAGGTAATGGGTGATCATGGGCCTCTCGCGCTTTGGGGCAGCCTGCAGATAGCACATCGGCGCTGCGGCGCACAGAGACTGAGCATACGCAGGCCGCGGTTGCCGATCGCCAAGACCTCGGCGATGATCGCCCTGTCGCACGGACTGCGGCCCTAGGGCGCGATGTCGACCTCCCCCCTGCAATCTCCCGCGCCCGGGCCCAGCGCTGACGAGCCCCTGAGCAAAGCCCAGCGCCATACCACCTTTGCCGCCGTGACTTTCCTGGTGATTTTTGTGCTGGCGGGCTCGATCTCGCTGTACAGCGCCTATCTGCTCTGGCGCGGCGAAGACGCGGGGCCCGTGCTGGCGGCGCTGCCGGCGGGCTGCGAGCTCGTGTGGATGGTCGATGAGCCCCAAGAGGCCGCGGCGGCCCTGCGCGCCTTGGGCAAGCGCTCTGGCCGCGCCGACAAGCTGGAGCTGTGGGCAGCCACCCTGGACAAGGCCCGGCAGCTGCCCGGACTAAACCCTGACGAAGCCTGGGGATTTTGCCGGCGCGGCAGCCAGTGGTACGCGGCCGCAGCGGTGGCGAGCGAGGATCCAGCCGCCGGAGCCCAGGTTGGCCAACAGCTGTGGGAGTCGCTCCGCGGCTTGGGGCTGCTGGGCCAGCCGGCCGTGCGCTGGAAGCAAGACGGCGCGCGCTGGCTGGGCAGTGACGCGGGCGGTCAGGTCCTGGTGGCCGTGCGCTCGGCAAAGGGCGTGGCGCAAATCACTTGGCAGCATCAGGGAAATGGCGCATCCCCGGCCCAGGAGCTGGCCCAAGCGGCGACGGCTGCGGTGGCGCCCCAGAGCCCACTGGACGCTGCGGCGACCCTGGATGCCCTGCAGGCTGAGCTGCTGACCAAGCCGCTGCAAAAAGACGAGGCGGCCCGCGAGGCCCTGGAGCGCGTGGGCGGCGGGCAGATGCGGCTGGTGGCGCGCGGCACGGCGCTGACAGTGCCCTTGCAGGCCTGGCTAGACGCGCAGGGCCAAGCGGCCTGGAAAGACGCCATGCCCTGGGTGCTGTGGGGCGGCGCGGCGCTGCGGGTGGAAGGCGACCGCATCAAGCTCCACGGCCAGCTGGGCGGCGGGCAGCGCTGGGCGGTTTGGCTCAAGGAACGCTTTGATACAGTGGGTGAATTTGACGCCGCAACGGCCATCCCCCGCGATCATCAGTGGGCCGGCGTGCTGCGGGTGCCGCGGTTTGGCTGGGCTTGGCTGGCGGGCCTGGATCCGGCGGTCGCGCCGCTGATGACGCTGTTTGGCGAGGCAAAAGCTTGGCAGCCGCTGCTGTCTGGCCATGTGGCCTGGTTTGGCGACGGACCTTGCCTGACCGCCGTCGCGCGGCTGCGCCCAGAAGCGGCGATTCCGCCTGAGCTTCCCCCGGTGGGTACCCTGCTCGGCTGCCCGCAGAGCTTGGCCAAGCGCCTGGGCGACCGCGTGCTGGTCGGCAGCGCCCAGGGCATCGCCGCGGCGGAAAAGGTCGCGGCCGATCCTGGGCTGGGGGCACAGAGCGACGACAAGGATCGCCAGCGCCTGCAGCGCGACACCCAGGGCTTCTGGGTCAACGGCGCCCGCAGCGTGGCGGGGGCGGCTCCAGGTCTGGGCTGGCCCGCCGGGCCTTTGCAGGCCGAGTGGATCTGGCTCGACACCGGTCTGGTGGTGGCCGTAGACCTCGCGCCGGCGGTCGCGCGCTAGATTGGATTTTGTCTTTTCCGCATCTATGGTTCTGCGAGGGTCCCCCATGATCGACGTCACCCCTGTGCTGCAGGCCTACGGCTCCCTCGATGACGGCCAAGGGCTTGTTCTGGCAACGACTCTGCCGGTTGAACCCCTGAGCGGCGGCCTCATCAACCACACCCTGGCCGTGGGCCGCAGCTATGTGCTGCAGCGCCTGCACCCGATCTTTCGCGCAGAAGTCAATCTCGACATTGCAGCGCTCGTCCCGGCCCTCAAGGCCGGCGATGTGCCGGTGCCGCAGATCGTGCCTGCCCGGGACGGCCTGCCCTATGTCAGCATTGCGCCAGGGGAACCAGCGGCGGGCGTCTGGCGCATGCTCACGCGCCTGCCCGGCCATACCCTGCACAAGCTGCAGTCCCCGGCCCAAGCCCGCGCCGCCGGGGCGATGGTCGGGCGCTTTCACACGGCCCTGCTGGGCAGCGACCACGGCTTCCACTTTACCCGCCCAGGGGCCCACGATACGGACCTGCACCTGCGCCGGCTCGAACAAGCCGTGGCCGATCACAGCCAGCACCCGCTCTGCCCAGAGGTATCTGTCATCGCGCTTGAATTGGCCGATCGCTGGCGCGCTTGGGGCGCCGTGCCCACCCTGCCGGAGCGGATCATCCACGGCGACCTCAAGGTGTCCAACCTGCTGTGGAATGGCGAGGGCGCCCAGGCCACGGAAGTCTGCGGTGTCATCGACTTGGACACCATGGCCCGCTCCACCCTGGACATTGAACTGGGCGATGCCCTGCGCTCTTGGTGCAACACCGGCACAGAAGACGCCGCGGATCCTGCGCTGGACAAAGGGATCTTTGCCGCAGCGGTGCAGGGTTATCTCAGCACAGCAGGGGCGTGGATGACCCAGGCGGAGCGCCAGGCCTTGGCCCCGGCGACGGAGCGTATCTGCCTGGAGCTCGCCATGCGCTTTGCCGGCGACGCCCTGCGCGAAGACTATTTTGGTTGGGATCCACAGCGGTTTCCCAGCCGCGGCGTACACAACTTGGTGAGGGCGCGCAACCAGTTGGGGCTGGCCAGGTCCGTGCGCGGCCAGATGGCGGAGCTAGTCCAACTCACCGAACTGGGTTAGCCGACAGAACTGGGTTAGCCGACAGAACTGGGTCAACCCGCCGAACTGGGCCAGCCGACCTGAGCCGGCGCTGAATCGGCCGCGGCTGCCGAGCGTTGCGCCAACGGCCCCCGTGCCGCCCCCAACGCCCAAAGGAGACTCCGATGATCGCCCTTGCCCGCCCTGCCCGCGTCTTCGCTTTGGCCGCCGCCACAGCTGCCCTGGCCCTGTCTTCGCTCGCTTCGGCCGGCCCCCACGGAGGCAAGTACCGCGCCCCAGGTGGCCACCCCGGCGCTCCCCAGCCGCCGCCCGCGAGCTTGCCCGCAAACGCCGTGGTGCTTTTTGAGCATGGCGACTACCGCGGCCCGAGCCAACTGCTGACCGCCGGGCGCTACGACCGCCACACCCTGAGTTTTGGCCACGACCGCCTCAGCGCCCTTCGCGTGCCGCCCGGCATGAGGGTGACCCTCTACGAACACGCCGATTTTCGCGGCCGCACCT
>JBIKTV010000392.1:0-5562 GCA_044347905.1 Myxococcota bacterium | reverse complement strand
CGCGCCAAGGGCATGGGCCTGATCGGCATGGCCTTTGGCCTGGGCTTTGTCATCGGACCGGCGGTGGGCGGAGCGCTGGGGCAATTTGGCCTGGCCGTACCAGCCTTTGCCGCTGCCGGCCTTGCTGCGGCCAACTGGGTCTCCGCGTGGTTCCTGCTGCCAGAGACGCGGCGGGTGGGCGAGCCGGGGGCGTACAGTGGCCGCAAACAGGCCCGTGAGGCGATCCTGTCGCGCCCGCCTATCAAGCGCTTAATGCTGATTTCTCTGGTGATTACCACGGGCTTTGCCCTGATGGAGCAGGTGCTCGCGCTGTTTGTGGAGCACGCCTGGGTGCCTGAGGCGCTGGTGCCGGCCACTTCTGCCAGCGGCCACAAGCGCGCGGCGATGCTGACGACTTGGGTGCTGCTGTCGGTCGGCCTGACCATGGCGGTGGTGCAAGGCGGGCTCATCGGCCGGCTGGCGCGGCGCTACGGCGAGGCCACCTTGGTCAAGGTCGGCAGCGCGCTCATCGTCCTGGGGTTGGTCACGCAGCCGCTCGCCGGCGATATCCAGAGCTTCCCCATGCTCGTCGTCACCGCCATGGTGCTGGCCCTGGGCTCCGGGATGACGACGCCGTCCGTCACCGGGCTATTGTCGCGCTCTGTGGGCCCCGACCAGCAAGGCGCGGCGCTGGGCCTGGGCCAATCGGCGTCTGCCCTTGGGCGGGTGCTGGGCCCCGCGGTCGCCGGCGTATTGTTTGAGATGGGCACGCGCTGGCCGTTCTGGACCGGGGCCGGCCTCGTGGCGATCGGCTTTGTCGTCGCCTTGGGACTGCGGCAACCCAGTGACACTGCGGCCGTATAACCCGCGAGTTACTTTAGAGTCTCAGCTCTAGGCCAACGGCGATGTGCAAGCCGCCGACCGACTTCTCTTCGTCGATCATGTAGCTGGTCTTGCCGCCGGCGCCGTTGTCATACGACTGGACCGTGCCGCCAAACAGCGCATTGGTGCGCATGGCTGAGCCGCCGATGCCGGTGGTCAGAATCAGCGTGTCGCGGCCGCCAACCCCGCGGAAATAGGTGCGCGTGCCGATCTCGCCAAACTGCGCGCCCGCCGATCCGCCACCCGCGGCGTAGAGGTTGATGCTGCGGGCCACGGGGAAGTCAAAACTGCCCTCCAAATAGCCAAAGCGGAACTTGCCGTCGTCGATGGCGAGGCTGTTGGTCAAGCGCAAGTTGACGCCGTCCACGCTGCCCAAGCGCAATTGCTGGACCACAGAAGGCCCCGCCTGACGGCACATATAGCGCGGCGGCTCCTCCGCGGATGCCCCGGCCGTCGCTTCGTCGGACTTGAGGGCGACGATGCCGCCGTCATCGCACTGACCTTCGTAGCGGGCCTGAAAGCGGTTAAAGAAGTAGCCACCGCCCACGGCAAATTCCGCGACATCGTTCTGGTATCCGGCTAGGACATGGAAATTCGCCAGATTGACCGCCTGCGGAGCCGACAGGCCGAGGGGCGAGAGCCGCGCCTGCAAGTGCAGAGGTCCGTAGTACCAGCCGCCGGCCAGGTCCGTGAGGCTCGCGACATTGACCTCGCCAAAGTTGAACATCGGCCGCACCGTACCGCGGATCCAGGCGTCGTGGCCTACGCGCTCCGCCAGCACCGGTGTGGGATTGGCCAAGCGCTGCGTGGGCTCCACGGAGTCGCCGGTATTGGCCTGTTCGCCGCGGCCCAGATCGGCCAGAGCGCGGTTGCCCTGCACTTGCCGCACCTCGATCACCGCCACGGGGGCGTTGGACACCACCTCTTCTTCGCGATTGGTGAACAGATTTAGCCTTATTTCGCGCTGTTGCGACCGAACCAGCAGGCGATCGCCCGGCCGCACTGTGCCCGCGCCGTCCAGATCGATCAGCAGGCGGCCCTCGCGAACCGTGGCGACGCGGCCCACCACCGCCTTGGCGGTCTTCTCCGCCGCCGCTGTCTCCGTACCCGTCCGGGCCAGAGCCACCTCGATCACGGGGCGGTAATCCTCCAAACTGCCCGCGCCGCCCAGCACAAAGGCCTGCACTTCATGGCGCCCGACCACGGCAAAGACCACGCCGTCGCCCAAGCGCACGTCAAGGATCTGCCCAGGAAGCTGTTTTTCCATGCGCTTTTGCGGCGTGCTGGGATCGGTGAGGTCATACACCACCAGCTTGCCATCGGCCGTTGCCCCGACCAACACCTTGCCGGCGATGCGGTGCTGCACAAGGCCCGCCGGTACCACAAGGCCCGCAGGCGACTCGGCGGCGCTCACGGGCTGCGATGTCGCTGCGATTCCAGCAATTCCCAAACCCAGCGCCAGAACAACCCGCCCTGTCCGCGATTGAACTGCCCGCGACACCTCGCGCATGATCATCTGCTACCTCCTCAATTGCCCTGCCAATCTGCGAGCGAGCGCAGCCCTTGTCAACCGCCGCTGACCGGATGGTGACAGAGAATCGCCTAAGACGGGTCGATGCGCGGGCCAAAGGATCCAAAAACAGCGCGGCTGTGAATGAAAGGGGTGGCAACGCTGTTGATCGACGCGCCGGCAAGTCTGGGGTCGCTCTTGACCCTACAGCAATTTGCCCAGTACCCTCCCGCACCCGGCGCATGTGCAACGCCGCACCGATCCCCAGGAGATGTCGCATGATGCCTAAGAATTTCGCCCCCTCCCGTACTTGGCTGCTGCGCCTGGCCGCGCTTTGCCTTGGCATCCTGCTGGCGGTGCCGGCGCTGGCCGCGGACGTCAAGGTGGGCGTCGTCGATCTGCAGAAGGTGCTCAAGACCACCGTGGCCGGCAAAGCCGCTCAGAAAAAGTTCGACGACCTGCGCAAGGCCAAGCAGGCCCAGCTAGAGGGCAAGGAGCGCGATCTGGGCAAGCGCGAGAAGGAACTGCTTGGCAACCGGCAGGAAATTGAGAAGGCCGCCCAGGAGTCCGGGGGCAAGCCGACCGAAGACCTCAAGCAGAAGGCCACGGCATTTCAGGAGAAAGTCCGCAAGTTTGAGCAAGATATGATGGAGCTTGAGAAGAAGAAGCGCGAGATCGTCGACGAACTTGCCAAAAAAGAAGGCGAATTGCTCAAGCCGATTGAAGATATCATCAAGACCAAGGTCGATGCGATCGCCAAAGAGCGCGGCCTGGGCCTGGTACTCAATCGTCAAGTCGCTATTTATGTGGCTGAATCTCTGGACATCACCGCCGAAGTCATCAAACGGTGCGACGCGAACTAGCCGCCACTGGGCCGGCGCAGGCTGGCGCTGAGCCGGGTCGGGCCACCGCGCCTTCCCGGAGGTTTTGCCGCGTCAGTGCGCTGCTGATCCTGTGCATGAGCTTGGCTTGCCGGCGCAATGCTGAGCAACAGCTCACCCAGCAACAGCTTTTTCCAGACACGCTCGCTCAGGGTCCTCAGGTCACGGATAGCGCCAAGGGCAGCGTCGCGCGCACGGAGCAGGTGGCGGAGGCGGAGCCCAATGACGCACCTGCCCAGGCCCAACCGCTGATGGCCAATGCGCTAGTGACCGGCGCCCTGGAGCGGCCGCGGCTTGGCGATGCAGCTGCCGAGGCCGCGGACCCCAAGCCGGGCAAGAAAAAGCCCAAGGTTGCCAAAGCGCTGCCCCTCGTCGATGAGGACTGGTATCGCTTGCCCGCGCTTCCGCCGGATCAGGTGATGCAACTGGAACTGCGCGACGCACCGGCGTGTGCAGAGCTAGAGCTGCGCGACGACACAGGCCGCACCTCTTTGCGCAAAGCCAAGGCCTTCAAAGGGGTTCGACCTGCGCTGCCCAGCATTGGCGCGGGGGCCGGCGGCTCGCTCGTGCGGGTCAGCTGCCGCGGCGCAGAGGGGGGCCCGTACGCCCTGGCCGTCTTTACCCGCGCTCCAGCCCCTGGCGAAGAGATCGAGCCCAATGACAGCGTGCGCATTGACCTTTTGCGGGTCAAGCCCGATGCGCCAGCCCAAGGCACTTTGGCGCCCACCCAGGATGTCGATCTGTGGGCCCTGGACCTTCAAGGCGCGCTGGCCGGCGACGCCATGGTGCTCTCCGTCACCGGGGTGCCAGACGTCGACTACGAGCTGCAGCTGATCGACGGCCTGAGCCGCAAAGTGCTGCTGACGCGCAAACCGGGCAAGGGTCAAGCGGCCATGGTGCCCAACTTGGATCCGGCGCGGCTCGGCGGGGCCCTGCTGCAACTGCGGGCCATTTCTGGGCAAAGTGTCGATGCGCCCTATGCCTTGGCGGTTCAGAGCTACCTGCCGCCCGGTTGCCTGCGCCAGGCCGACTGTCGCGACCGCCTGCCCAGCGAGCGCGAGCCCAATGACGGCGCGGAGTTTGCCCAGCCCATTGCCGTGGATGCGGCGGCGGCGAACCAGTTTGCCGGGCTCATCGATACGCCGGGCGATGTCGACTGGCTGGCGGTGCAGTTGGCCCCCGATCAAGTGCTGTCGGCCCAGCTGGATGCCCCGGCGGCGGTCCACCTCAAGCTCCAGCTTGGCGAAGGCTCCAAGGCGATGCAGCTGCCAGCCAGCCCGGGAAAGCCTGCGCGCATTGCCGGTGCGGCGGGCAGCGAAGGCCGCGTGTTGATCGCCGTAATGGCCGAAAAGGACAGCGGCGCCTCGCGAAATGAGGCCTATCGCCTGACCCTGCGGCTGCTGCCCGGCGGCGCGTGGGAGCAGGAGGCCGGCGATGAGCGGGCCCTGGCAACGCTTTGGTCCGGAGACAGCGCTCTGCAAGCCTTTGACGGGGATGGCGATATTGCGGGTGGCGGCTGGCAGCGCCGCGGCGTGCTGGGGCCGGCCGGCGATCGCGACGCTTTTGGCCTGGATCTCCGCGGCCAGGCGGCGCCGTTGGGCGCAGAACTGCTTTGCCAAGGTGACGGCGAGCCCGGTTTCTCCTGCGCCATCACCGATTTGCACGACCAAATTCTCGCGCGGGTGTCGGCGCCAGCGGGCGGGGCCGCAGCCAAACTGCCGCTGGCCTTGGCTCCAGAAGCCTATAAGATCACGGTACAATCTGATCGACCGCGCCCCAGCGCTCAGCCCTATCGCGTCGTCGTGCGGCGCGCCCCAGAGGCTGCGGGCCTGCCCATCACGGGGTCGCCGACTGCCGCGCCTTAGGAACGGTCCCCAAAAAGTCTATCGGTTGGCAGGATTGCGGAGCGACAGCTTAAGGGCCTGAACAGCCACGCCTCAGAGCCTGTGAAAATATTCTGGATGTGAAAGAACAACCATTGACAACATTGGATTTTTTGACTCTCGATGGCCTGAAGCCGACGTTCTTTCACATCCTCTCAGCTGCCAATGAAGAACCCGTCGTTGCCGACCTTCTGGTACAGCGGCAGCAGAATAAAGCCGTCGTGGGGCGCCACCACGCTGCCCTGGCGGTCGCGGGCCAGCAATTGGCCAGCGCGCACCGGCTGCAGATTGTGAAAGCCCGGCAGCATCTCAAAACCGTCTTCCGGTGAGATCTCATGGCGATAGTTCACCACCACGTGCTGCGGCCTGCCCTCTGCCTCGGCGCGCAAGAGCTGGTCTTTGCTAGCAAGGTCGGGAACTTGGTCCG
>JBIKTV010000391.1:0-5572 GCA_044347905.1 Myxococcota bacterium | reverse complement strand
CACCCGGTCTGGACTGAAGTGACTGCCACCGCTGACAATTGCCTGGGCAGCGCCTGCCCGCGGTTTGAAGAGTGCTACGTGGTCAAGGCCCGTCGCCGCGCCGCCAACGCCCAACTGCTTATCATCAATCATCACCTGCTGTTGGCCGATTACGCCGTGCGCGAGCGCTGGGACGGCGCCTCTTTGCTCCCCAGCGTAGACGCGATCGTGATCGACGAGGCCCACGCCCTAGCGGAGACCGCCACAGCCTTTTTTGGCGCGGCCATCACCGAACGGCGCTTGCAGAGCTTGACCCGCGACCTGGGCGGCGCCGTAGCCGCGACGACAGACCAGCGCACCCGCCAGGCCTTGCTCCAAGCGATCGACGAGTTGGACATGGCCGGCACCCGCCTAGTCGCTCGTATTCGCGAAGAAAAGCATCAAGGGGCGGTCCAGGGGGCGGTCCTGCGGCGCCTGCAGCCGGCGGCCGAACAGCTGGATCAGGCCCTGGACGATATGGTTGGATTGCTTGGGCATGTTGAGTTTGCCAAGGACGCGAGCTCGCAGAAGACCTCAGAGTTGCTGCGGAGTGTTCAGGCCGACCTCGCGCAGTGCATCCCCGACCAGGATCCCCACCAAAGCGGCGAACCGGCGGCGACCGTGCGCTGGATCGAACACCGCGCCCGCGACTGTGCCGTTGTGGCGCGACCGGTGGACGTAGGGCCCATCCTTCAGCGGACCCTGCTGGCAGAGAAGGCTGTGCGCATCTTTACGTCCGCGACATTGGCCAACGCCGGCTCGTTTGCCCTGACCCTGCGCCAACTCGGCCTTGCCAGCGAAACCGACACGTTAACCGTTGAAAGCCCATTCGATTTCAATAGACAAGCGCTGCTCTACCTGCCCCGCGCCATGCCCGAGCCCAACGCCCCCGGCCGCGACATCGCCGTCGCCAAGACCATTGCCGACCTAGCGCTGGCTGCGGGCGGGGCCACCATGGCGCTGTTTTCGAGCCACGCTGCCCTGCGTGCGGCTGCGGCCCAGGTGCCCGCGCTGCTGCCCATGGCGGTGCTGGTGCAGGGTCAAGAGAGCAAAGAGGCCTTGCTTCTGCGCTTTGAGCAGCTGCAGCCGGCGGTGCTGCTCGCAACCTTGGGATTTTGGCAGGGTGTGGACCTGCCCGCCCACGCCTTGCGGGTGGTGGTGCTAGAAAAAGTGCCGTTTCCGCCCCCCGATGAGCCGCTGTTCGCCGCCCGCGCTGCGCTGCTGGAGAGTCAGGGGCGGTCCTCCTTCGGCGAGCTGAGCCTGCCCAGCGCCAGCCTGATTCTGCGTCAGGGTTTTGGCCGGTTGGTGCGCAGTGCCCGCCATGTCGGGGTGGTGGCGCTGCTGGATCCGCGGGTGCTCACCAAGCGCTACGGCGCCCAGCTGCTCAGCGCCCTGCCGCCGGCTCGCCGGGCCCTGCGCTTTGAAGAGGTCACAGCCTTCCTCAGTGAAAACAATGACTAGACAAGTGCCTGGCACCTGCCCGATCTTCGCCGGGGCGGCCGTCTGGGCGGTCCCGCGGCTCTTGCGAAGGCCGTGGTCCACAGGCCCGCTCGCTGGGCCCAGGTGTTGACCTGTAATTCGCCTTTCCTTTGTCAAAACAATGATCAGACAATCGCCATGTACCTGCAGACCAGCCCAGCCGCTTGCGCGCGATCGCCACAATTGCGATGCTACGGGCCGCGGCCCAGCCGCCCGTTTGCCACGACCCTCTCCCCTGAATCGGAGCAGCCATGAGACAACCCCCCTCCGGGTGGCGCTGGCGCAGTTCGTCCGCCCTCGCCGCCCTTGCCGCCCTTGCCATGTTGAGCAGTTGCGCAGATAGCTCAGGCACTGCGGCCGCTAAGAGCAGTGCAGACGCGCAGATCGACGGCTTGATCGCCCAGGACACCAGCGCGGCTGCCGACACGGCGCTAAGCCAAGACACGGCCAGCAGCCAGGATGCGAGCGCGTTTCAGGACCTAGCTGCCGCTCAAGACGTGAGCGCGCCACAAGATAGTCTTGCAGATGCGGATTCTTACGCCGATGCCGACGTGGCAGACGACGCCGTCATCGACATCCTGCCCGACACCGACGCGGTCGCCGACGCCGTAGCGGACGCCGAGTCCGACGCGGCAGTGATCGCCGACGGCTCCACAGGGGCAGACGGCCTGGACGCTGGCCCAAATCCATGCTGCGAAGGCGACATCGCCGCGGACTCCATCGCTGATGCGGTAGCTGACTCTGTAGCGGATGCGGCGGACGATTCCGCAGGCGATACCCAGATCGACGCGGCAGCCGACGCGATGGGCGATGGCCTCGCTGACGCGGATGTGGGCGCTGACGCCCTGGCCGATGCAGGCGACGCGGCCGCGCCGTGCCCGACTTGTGTAGGCGCGGACTACCCCGGCTACACGACGGAGGATGTCAACCTCAAGAGCGCAAAATTTAAGCAGGTCTACGGCCTCGCCGCCTTCAAGGGCAAGGCGACGATGGTCGCACTGCTCTCAGCCGGTTGAGGCTTCTGCGTTTCCCAGGCTGGGAAACTCCAATTGATGAAAGACGAATTCAAGAAGAACGGCCTTGATCTGAACCTGGTGGTCGTCAACATGATCGGCATGGTCGATCAGCTGCCCAACCTGATTGCCCAAGGCGATTTTCCGATTTTCCAGGACTCCGACACCCTGGGCGCGTGGCAAGCCCACAACGGCGCCAAAGACGACCTGATCATCTATGACAAGTACGGCAAGCTGTTCCAGTTTCTCCCCTACGCCGGCACAGTGGACACCTCGTTGTCGGCAGAAGAGGGCTGGAACAACGTGAAGAAGGCCTGGAGCGCCGCCGCCGCGGTGCCGTGAGTTCACCGATGGAGACGTCGCGCCGCCAAGCCCCGCCGCAGCCGTTGCCCAGCGCCTTTCCTTATCAGGGCAGCAAACGCCGGCTGGCCGCGCAGATCGCCGCGCTCATGCCCCAGCCAATTGCGGTGTTGTACGAGCCCTTTGGCGGGTCCGCGGCGATGTCGCTGTTCGCGCTGGAGCGCGGTCTTTGCCAGCGGGTGGTGATTGGCGAGAGTCTGGCGGAACTCGCACAGCTGTGGCAGCGGATCCTGGCCGAACCTGAAGAATTAGCTAATCACTACGAAGCCCTTTGGCCCGATCCCGCGGCGTACAATCGGGTGCGGGCCCGCTTCAACGCCCAACGCGACCCGGCAGACCTGCTTTATCTGCTGTTGCGCTGTGTCAAGGCCGCGGTGCGCTTTGACCGCTTGGGAAACTTCAACCAGTCCGCGGATGTGCGGAGGGTCGGCCGCAAGCCCCAGGCGCTTCGCCGGGATCTCCAGCGCGTCGCCGCCCTCTTGCGCGGCCGGACAGAGGTGCGCCACGGCGACTGGCTTGAGACACTCAGCGAAGCAACCTCACATGATTTCGCATACCTGGACCCACCTTGGCATGGCACCAGCAGCGGCGACGACCCGCGCTACCACCAGGGGCTCACCCCAGAGGCGCTGACCATGGGGTTGGCGGATCTGCGCCACCGCGGCATTCGCCTGGCCCTCTCTTATGACGGTGCCCGCGGCGATCAGACTTTTACGCAGTCTTTTCCCGATAATCTGCGCCTACAGCACCAATTGCTCGACGCCGGCCTCTCTAGCCAGGCGACCCTGCTCGGCCGCCGCGAGGTCACCCTGGAGTCGCTGTACTTGGGGCTGTAGAGGCGCCGCCGCGGGCGCGGTTCCAATTCAGGGGTCAAGAAAGTGACCCCTGAAAACCTGGCCCCGCGCCCCTACTGGGTGGGCCGCAAGCGCTCCGGCCCCGCAGGATGTCCCCCGATTGCCCCTGTCAAATTGGGAAACGTCACCGCATCCATGGCCGGCAGCGCCGCGGCGAGCCCTGGCCCCCTTTTTTGGATCCTCACCCCGCCGCCGCCACAGAGATCGCCGCCCGCGGCAAAACCCGCTACGCTGCCCTCCCCGCGGCCACCGCCGCCTTAGGTCGCCATGCCCGCCGAGCTGCCCCCTGTCCGCCACCGTCCAGAATTGTTGGCCCCAGCGGGCGACGCGGACTCCCTAGCTGCGGCCCTGCAAGCTGGCGCCGATGCGGTGTATTTTGGCTTGGATGAGGGCCTGAACGCCCGTGCCCGCGCGCGCAATTTTGCCCTGGCCCAGCTGCCGGCCACCTGCGAGTACATCCACCGCGCCGGCGCCCTAGCGTACCTCACGATGAATACGCTGGTTTTTGAGGAAGAGCTGCCGTTGATTGAGCAGGTGCTGCGCGCGGCGGCGGCGGCGGGGATTGACGCGCTGATCGTTCAGGATCCCGCCGTGGCGTTGCTAGCCCGGCAGTTGGCGCCGACCCTCCACGTGCATGCCTCCACGCAGATGACGATTTCAAGCGCCGAAGCCAGCAAATTCGCGGCCCAATTGGGCGTCACGCGAGTGGTGGTGCCGCGCGAGCTGTCGGTGGCGGAGATCCGCCGGTTTGCCCAAGAAACCCCTCTGGAACTCGAGGTTTTTATCCACGGCGCCCTTTGCGTCTCTTGGTCCGGCCAATGTCTGACCAGCGAGGCGTGGGGAGGTCGCAGCGCCAACCGCGGCCAGTGCGCCCAGTCCTGCCGCATGCCCTACGACCTGGTGATCGACGGAGAGCGCCGCGAGCTGGGACCAGTCGAATACCTGCTGAGCCCTCAAGACCTCGCCGGAATCCGCGCAGTTCCTGAGCTTATGGCCCTGGGCGTCGCCGGCCTCAAGATCGAGGGGCGGCAAAAAGGCCCGCAATACGTCCAGACCGCCGTGCAGGGCTACCGCCGCTGGATCGACAGCTTGATGCAGAGCGGGCCGCGCCAACCGGCCAACACCGTCGCCACCCAGCGGCTGCAAAGCGACCTGCAGGCCATGGGCATGTCCTATACCCGCGGATTCTCAGACGGTTTCTTGGGCGGCGTCGATCACCAGGACCTCGTCGACGGGCGCTTTCCCAAACACCGCGGCCTGCTGCTGGGCCAGGTGAGCAAGGTCGGCCCGCGCGGCCTGCTGGTGGTGCCCGCGGTTCAGCAAGGGACGGGCGGGGCGGCCATGCCCGCCGATACCCCCGAACTGCCGGATGCGCCCAACCGAATTTCCGATTTGTCCCAGGCAGTAGATCAGCGCGAGCCCGGCTCGACGGCGCTCCAGGTCGATCCGCCGCAGCCGCAAATCGGCATGGGTGTGGGCATCGACACCGGTCATCCCGAGGCCGAAGAACCCGGCGGCACGCTGACCGCAGTGCAGGCTGACAGCGATGCCTCTGGCGGCTGGTGGCTGCAGTTTGGTCGCAGTCCTGAGGAGTTCCGGCTCATGGCCCGGCAAATTCGCCCCGGCCACCGCGTGTGGCTGAGCGGCGATCAGCGCCTGGCCCTGGCCGCCCAGAAGGCCGTTCAGGCCGCCGAGCCGAGCGGGCGCATCCCCCTGCGCCTAGAGGTTTCCGGGGCATTGGGCCAGCCGCTGCACAGCGTGTGGACCGCTCTGGGTCCGGTGGGCCGCGGCGTGCATGTTTCAGTGCAAAGTGAAATTGATCTGCTTTCGGCCGCGGGCCAAGGGCTC
>JBIKTV010000390.1:0-5575 GCA_044347905.1 Myxococcota bacterium | reverse complement strand
TGCTTGGCGGAGTCGGCATTGGGCCGCACCGGCCGCACCAGCGATGGATCGGCGACGCGCGGCGCTCCCGGCAGCTTGGGCGGTTGCTCAAAGCCCTCTGGCAGCAGGGTCGGCCGTTGCCGGGCCGGCGCGGGCTCGTGGCGGCGCATGGGCAGGGCCGGGGCAAAATCGCCGTCGTCCACCGCAGACACGGCAAACTGGGTGTTGGTCACGCCCTTGACCGCCAAAGTCGGCTTGACCGAAGGGCCGCCCAGCGGCGCCGCAGGCAGATCTGGCGGCAATTCGTCATAGGTTTCATGCAGCGCGCCGGTGTCGACGTGGGTGCCTCTGTCGTCTGGCTGGCCGGCCATGGCGCTCCTCTGAGAGGATGTGAAAGAACGGCAGTTCCAAGCCCGTGAGAGTCAAGAAAGCCAGTATTGTCGATCGTCGTTCTTGCACATCCAGAATTTCTTCACAGGCTCGGAGTGGCACAGGGCAGCGCAGACTGCCGCAACATGCGCACTTGGGGTTACCCAATACCCGAATCGGCGCTGGTTGAAAACTGCCGCGGGGCAATGACCGGCGTCCTCCGGAAAATCCAACGGGAATTTGCATGCCGTCGCGAACCGCCATGGCCGAATTGCCAGCACGCGCCGGCGTGGGCTACGGTAGCCCCGAGGTGGCGATGGGCTGGAAGAGCGAGGGGCAAGCGATCGGGCGGCCCACGGCTCAGCTGAGGCCAAGGGGGCTCGCGCTGGCCGCGGCGATCGCCGCCGCCGTTGCGGCTGTGCTGGCCGGCACCCCGTCAAAGGCCGCGCCCCTGAACGAGGATCGCCCGGCGGACCTGGCCCTGGAGCCCCCGCCCCTGCCGGCCGAAGTCACGCCTGCTCAGGTGGAGCCGTGCCCGCGGCGTTGGCCTGTGGCCATCCAAAAGCTCAAGGTGGTCGGGCTGTGGCGCACCCAAGAGCGCACCGTGCTAGGCGAATTGCCCTGGAAGCCAGGGGAGTTGGTCCAGGAAACCGCCTGGAAGCTGGGCGAGGCGCGGCTGTGGAACCTGGGGCTGTTTTCGCGGGTGGAGCTGCGGCTGGCGTGCCAAGGCGACCAGACCCAAGCCGAGATCGCCCTAGAAGAGCGCTGGACGATCAACCCCCTGTTCAGCTTTCAGGCCCTGGCGCAGCGCGAGGCCAAGCCCGGCGAGTCGTCGAGCTGGTGGACCCTGGGCATTTCAGACATCAACATCGCCGGCCGGCGCATTGAAGTCGCCGGACTCTATTCTGAATTCAATGGAATTCCCGGTGGCCAGCTCTACGGGCGCCTGTACAACCTGGCCGGGCTGCGCATGGACGCGCTTTTGCAGGCGGAGCGACTGGTGCGGCCGCGGCCGGGCTTTGACGACCAGCGCACCCTGCTGCGAGGCGAGCTGACCCGCCAAGGCCGCGACGACCGCTTGCGCGTGGCCGTGCGCTTGCAGGCCCAGGCCAACCAGTTCGGCGCGGCAGAGGGGCCGCCGGTGGCCCTGGGCGCGGCCAAGACTGCGCTGGCAGAGCTGGGGGTGCGGCTCGGCCGCGTCGATGTCGCGCGGATCCGCCAGGTGGGGCAGTCGCTGGAGCTGAGGCCCGGCGTCGCGTGGACCGATCAGGCCGGGCGAGACACGCTGGTCCACGGGCAAATCTGGCTGCACGCCCTGGCCTATCTGGCCCCCGGGGAGCGCTGGAACCTGGCGCTGCGCCTGCAGCTGGCCGCGCAGACCCAGGCACCTGCCCACCTGCAGTGGTTTACCGGCGGGCTGTATGAGGTGCGCGGCGTGCGCGATTCCTATGCCCGCAGCCGGGCTTACGCCTTGATCAACGCGGAAGCTCGCTGGACCCTGTACGACTCCACTTGGCTGGCGGTGGTGCCGGCGGCGTTTGCCGATGCCGCGGCCCTTCGCGACGCCGATCGCGGTCCGCTGTTGCTGGCGTCTGTGGGCGCGGGGGTGCGGCTGTTGGCGCCGCGCTTTGTGCAAACGGGGCTGCGCATCGACTTGGCCCAGCCCCTGGCCGATATGCCGTGCAGCGGCGAGCGTTGGGGGCCGCTGTGCCCCGGCCTGTCTGTGGGGGTGTACCAGTACTTCTAGCAGCGCCGCGGCTTAGAGCCTTTGACAGTATTCTGGATGTGAAAGAACAGCGATGGACAGCATGGGGTCTTTCAACTCTCAGGGGCGTGGAACGGCCGTTCTTTCACCCCCTGTCAGTGCTCCGGCACCCGCGACAGCCACCACGCCAGCCCCAGCCCAATGGCGATCAGCCCGGCCTGGTGCAGCGGTCGGCCGTGCAGCAGGGCCAGAGACAGCGAAAAGCTCAGGGCCATCAGTACATACGCCTTGCGCTTGACCGACCGGGCGATGCTGCGGCGGCTCTGCCATTGGGCGATAACCGGCCCAAAGGTGCGGTGGTTGAGCATGGCCTGGTGAAAACGCTTGGATCCCCTGGCGAAACACGCCGCCGCAAGGATCACAAACGGCGTGGTGGGCAGCAGCGGCAGCACCACCCCGGCGATCGCCAAGATCAGCGCCACCGTCCCCGCGGCGATCCACAGCCAGCGCTTGATCTGCGTCATAGAGCTCCTGCCGCGGCCAACTGCCGGCGCGGTCTGCAAAAGCGCCGACACCCGCTGCCCCCCAGGATCGCTCCTGAAAGACAGCGGGTGCCGCTCAATCGCCCGGCCGAGGCCGGAATTCGCCTAACCCAGCTTGAAGTTCTGGCTCAGCTTGAGGTTCTGGCTCAGCTTGAGGTTCTAGCTCAGCTTGAGGTTGCCCAGCTTCTCGCGCACCAGGTCGCCGATGGTGGTCGGGCCGACGCTCGGATTGTCAAAGGCAAAGTCGTCGTCTTCCTGACCAACCCGCTTGACCGACAGGCCGAGCTTGCGCTCCTCGGGGATGATCGAGATGATCTTGACCTTGGTGGTCTGGCCTTCCTTGAGCACGTCGTGGATGTTGCTGACTTTCTCTTCGCTGACTTCGCTGATGTGCAGGAAGCCCTCGATGTAGTCGTCCAGCTCGATGATCGCGCCAAAGTCCAGGATCTTGGCGACCTTGCCCTCGTGGACGCTGCCGCGCGGGTACTTGCGGGTCACTTCGCCCCAAGGATCGGACGACATCTGCTTGATGCCCAAGCTGAAGCGCTCCTTCTCGGCGTCGATCTGCAGGACCATCGCCTCGACTTCGTCGCCCTTCTTGTAGATGTCCTGCGGGTGCTTGACCTTGTGCGACCAGCTGAGGTCGGTCACGTGGCAGAGGCCGTCGATCCCGTCGTCGATACCGATGAAGATACCGAAGTTGGTGATGTTGCGGACCACGCCCTTGATCTTGCTGCCCACCGGGTAGGTGTGCGCGAGCACGTCCCAAGGATTCTGCTCGATCTGCTTCATGCCGAGCGAGATCTTCTTGTTGCGCGAGTCGATGTCGAGGATCTGCGCCTCGATCTCGTCGCCGATCGACAGGACCTTGCTCGGGTGCTTGACCCGCTTGGTCCAGCTCATCTCGCTGATGTGGATCAGGCCCTCAACGCCGCCTTCCAGCTCAACAAACGCGCCGTAATCGGCCAGGCTGACGACCTTGCCCTTGACGCGGCTGCCGATCTGGTACTTCTGCTCGATGGTGACCCACGGGTCTTCGTAGTTCTGCTTGAGGCCCAGGCTGACGCGCTCGCGGTCCGGGTCGTACTTCAGAACTTTGACCTTCACTTCCTGGCCGACTTCGAACAGCTCGCTGGGGTGGTTGACCCGGGCGTAGCTCATGTCGGTGATGTGGAGCAGGCCGTCGATGCCGCCCAGGTCGATGAACGCACCGTAATCGGTGATGTTCTTGACGATACCGTCGACGACCATGCCGACCTCGAGCTTGCCGAGGGTCTGGCTCTTGAGGGCCTCGCGCTGCTTCTCGAGCAGAGCGCGACGGCTCAGCACGATGTTGCCGCGCTTCTTGTTGAACTTGATGACCTTGAAGTGGAAGCGCTGGCCGATGTACTTCTCAAGGTTGCGCACGGGGCGCAGATCGACCTGGCTGCCCGGCAGGAACGCCTTGACGCCGATGTCGACGGTGAGGCCGCCCTTGACCCGGCCGGTGATAACACCCTCGACCAGTTCTTCGTTCTCGCAGGCTTCGGCGATTTCGTCCCAGATCTTGAGGCGATCGGCCTTCTCTTTGCTCAGCTCGACCAGACCGTTCTCGTTCTCGCGGTGCTCGACGTAGACGTCGATCTCGTCGCCGGGCTGCACGGTCAGGGTGCCGTCGTGCTCGGTGAACTCAGCGACGGGGATCTGCCCTTCGCTCTTGTACTTGATGTCGACGATCACAAAGTCTTTGTTGATCGCGAGCACGGTACCGCGGACGATCTCGCCCTCGATGACGTTCTGGGTTTTTTCCCAGTCGAGGAATTCCTTCTCAAAATCCTCATCGATGGCGAACTGCTGAATATCGAAAGCCATTTTCATCCTCTTGGTGCCGAACGCCCGCGCGCCGGGTGGGGCCGACCTTTGCGGCACCTAGCGCTGCTGTACAAATTTGCGGGACCGCTCGGGGTTGCCGGCCATTCTGGGCCAGGTCAACGGGCGCGAAATTCTACGGGGGATCGCGGGTTGGCGTCAAGGGAAAAACAGCCTTCCCCAGCGGATTTTGCTCGCCTACCCGCGGCCTGGGCCCTGTCTGATCTTTGATATCGCGGTGGTTTGGCTGCGCAGCTCAGCCAGCGACCTGCAACAGCCGCTCGGCCGTCGCCGGGATCGCGTTCACATCGGCGCCGAGCGCCATCGACAGCGCGTTGCACACCGCCGGCGCCGGACCGTCCATGGGCAGCTCGCCGATACCCTTGGCGCCAAAAGGCCCGTAGCCATAGGGATTCTCTTCAAAGCGCACGCGGATGGTCGGCACGTCGGCCATGGTCGGCAGCACGTAGCTCGTCAGGTTGGCATTGCGCATGGCCCCCTGGGCATCTAGGCGCACCTCTTCCCACAGCGCCCAGCCAAGGCCCTGGACCACGCCGCCGGCGATCTGCCCCACCGCCAAGGTCGGATGCAGCACCCGGCCGATCTCCTGCAGCGCGACAAAATCGCGGACCTCCACCTCCATCGTGGTGGTATCGACTTGCAGGTCACAGACATACACCGCCCATGCGTAGGTGCCGTAGGCGATGCCTTTGTAGGCCTTGTCATCCCACACCACCCCCGGAGGCGGCTGGTACTCGCTCCAACCTTCGCGCACCGCGGTGTCCATCGCCGCCGCAGCCTGAAGCGCCGCGCGCAGATCCGCCGCCAGATAGCTGCCGCCGCGGCCATCGGACTGCACAGAGGGCGTCGCGTGCTGGCGAACCTGCTGTTCTGGCTTGAGAAGCCCGGCCTCCTCCATGCGCCGCACCAGGTCATCGCAGGCCTTGGACACCAGATGGCCCACGACCATCGAGGTGCGCGAGGCCACCGTGGGCCCAGAATTGGGCACCTGCGCGGTATCTGGGCGGATCACCCGCACGTCGCTCAGCTCTAGCCCCAGGGCATCGGCAGCCACTTGGGCAAAGATCGTCTGGGCACCCTGGCCGATTTCTGTATTGGCGGTGCAGACTTC
>JBIKTV010000388.1:0-5584 GCA_044347905.1 Myxococcota bacterium | reverse complement strand
CCATCGCGCTGATTCTCAGGCACGGTGGACAGGCGGCGCAGGAGCACCACCGCCTTGGCCAGCAGGGCCTCTGGCAGCCCCGGGGAGACCTGCAGGGCCTTCTCCGCGTGCTGGAGGGCCTTGACCGGCTGTTCCAGGGCCATGAGCGTCTCTGTGAGAAAGAGGTGCCCCAGCGGATCGGCCATCGCGGTCAGCGCGGCTTCGCAGTTGGCAACGCCGGGTTCTTCAATCTTTTGCTCTAGTTGCATCACGCCTTTGGCAAAAGTCACCGCCGCCAGCTTGGGGGCGATCGACTCGGCCGCCGCGAGATCGACATTGGCCGCCTTGAAATCGCCGCCGACGCGCGAAGCATGGGCCCGCAGCACCAACCACAGCGCCACGGCGTCGACTTCGGCCAGCGGCTGCGGCTTGGTCATTGCAGATTTTGCCAGCGGTTCTATGGACTTGCCCCCCTCCAGCTGCACGGCTACGCGGGTGCGGCTGAGCAGCAGGGGCGTCGTCACCCCGCCTGACTCGATGACCAGCGCAACCTTTTCACCGCGCGCCTCATACAAAGCCTTGACAAGAAAGGCGACTTCCAGACTGTGCACCGGCAAGGCCTTGCCGCTCTGGACGCTGGCAAAAAGCGCGGACGAGTCGATCACCGGATGGCGGCGGCGCATGTGCGGGGCCACGGCCTGCAAACCGCCGGGCGCGACCATGGCCTTGAGGCGGGTCGCCAACTCCTCAGAATTGGGCAGTTCACTTGCGAATTTGCGCATCCCAGCGTCCGCCACGCCCGGGGCAATCGCCAGAGGTCCGCTGAGCCCCGCCGCCGCCAATTTGGCCGCCCACCCCGCCTGTGCGGCGCTGGAGGCTGCAGCAGTGGCCTTGGCCGCGCTCCCGGGCCCGCGGGTGTACCAAAAGCCCGCCGCACCAGCAGCCACGAGCGCCACGGCAGCACCGGCGACGAGCAGCTTGGAAGAGCCGGCGGCCGGCGGCGCAGCAACCATAACCGGCTGATCACCCAGGGCTTTATGGCAGTTAGGGCAACGCGCTTCGTCCGCCGACACGACGTCGACCTGGGTGTCACAGGTGGAACAGAACTTCTTCATTCGCTGGGTTCCTTGCAGCCTCTGCGGCTGGGTAGCGCCGGAGCGCGGCTGGTCAGTCGGCCCGCAATTCTGGGGCATGGCGTTCAATAAAGGCGCGCAACTCTTGAGGATGATCGCTGATCAGTCCGTGCAGCAGCCCCGCCTGGGCCAAAGGCAGTTGCTGTTCCCACTGCTTCGGGCGATTGGCGGTCCAGGCCCACACGGGCCACTGTCGCTGAAAAATCTCTTTGAGCCACCCCTGGTTCAGCAGGCTGTGGTGGGGATGCACCTGGGCAATCGGCGCGGCCACCTGCAGCGGCTCTTGGGTCAGCGGCCAAAAATCGCAAGGGGGCGCCGGCTCGATCAGCGCAGCGCAGCGCAGGTGGGGCGCCAGATCGGCAAACTCTTCCAGCGCGGACCGCGAAAAGCTCGACACCACCAGCTGCGGGGCCGGCATTTCCCTCAAGCGCCGCGCCACGACCTGGACCAGTTGGCGCATCTGCTTGGTGGGGAGATTGTCCGCCACTTTCAGCTCGATGTTGATCAAAACCCCAGCGGACAGCCACCATTCCAGCACGCTGTCCAGGTGGGCGATGGGCTGCGGTTGCAGGCCCGCGTCGGCCATCCGCACCTCGCGTAGCTCGCGCCAAGAGCGTTGCCACAGAAAACCCGGCGCGCCGCACAGCCGCAGCAGATCGTCGTCGTGAAACACCACGGGTTCGCCGTCGGCGCTGAGCTGCACGTCGATCTCGACGCCGTCCGCTCCGGCGTCCACCGCCGCCCTCAGGGCCAGCAAGCTGTTCTCTACCGCCAGCGTGCGAGCGCCGCGATGGCCGATGACCCTCAGCATGGTGTCACGCCCGGTCGGGGTCAAAGGTGAGCAGATCAGTCTGCAAGAGCAAGAACAGCACGTGCAGCAGGGCCAGGCGCTGTTGGCGATTGGCGTAGCATTCGTGGTACGCGGGCCGGGCCGTGTCGGAGGCCATCAGCAAAGACAGCACCTTGGACTCGCGCGCTTGGAGCTTGAGATCGGAGATCGACAGCTGCGGTTGGCGCACCGGGTAAAATTTGCGATCGAGCTTGTCTGCAAACAGCGGCTCCAGGGTCGCCAGCGAAATGCGTTCGCGCACGCCCTCAGCCAGCATCGGCACGGGATCGATGTCCAGGGGCACGATGTCCGCGGGCGGCTCCGCACCGTCAAAGAAGGCGAATTGACCGCTGTCCCAGCCAAAAGCCTGGATCAGCTTGGCGCGCAGCTGTTGCTCGAGCACCTGAAACAGCTGAAATGGCTTGATCTTGTTCATGCTGATCAGCAGGTCGCCCAGCCTTGCGCCGGTGTCTTTGGCCCGCTGCGCCGCCAGATCGACGTCCGATTGGCTGACATAGCCATTGCTGACCATGAACGGGCCGATCAGCTCTTCCATGAGGTTGGAGGCGATGTACTGAATGCGACCCCTGCGGAAATACACAGCTTTGACGCCGTCGCCGCGGGTCAGCTCCAGACAACCGCTCGAGCGATCGGCGTGAAGCCGGTAGATTAGCCGCACGAGGATCCACTGCGACAGCGGCCCGCTCAGCACCGGCGCCTTGCGCTGCGCCGCCAACTCCGCGAGCACTGCGCGGAAAACGGGAATTGATCCCAGCGGTTGCAGCGGGCTACGGCCGATCGCCACCATAGCCGACTCGTGGATGGTGCGGGCCTTGAGCAGCGCTGTCAGGTTCGCCGCGTTCATGGGGCCAAACTCGCTGCCATCGGCGAGCTGCACGCGGTATTCGCCGCTCTCTTGAACCTGTGGATCCGGCGGCAGTTGCGGCGGCGCCACCACCGCTGGCTGGGGCCTAGACGCAGCGGCCGCCGCGGCAAACTGGCCTGAGGGCGCCGCAGCCACGGGATTGCGGCCAGAGGACGCCGAAGCGGCCCCAAGCTGGCCAAAGGGCGCGGTAGCCACGGGATTGCGGCCAGAGGACGCCGAAGCAGCCCCGAACGGGCCCAAGGGCGCTGTAGCCACGGGATTGCGGCCAGAGGATGCCGAAGCAGCGCCAAGCTGGCCAGAAGGTGCGGCAAAAACGGGCGCATGGGTCGCTGCCCCGCTGCCGGCGAGCTGGTCCAGAAAATCGCCTACGCCGGGCGGAAGCGTGCCCATCGCGCTCAGCGAGTCAAACAGATCCTGGGCCGGCTCTGTGGGATCCTGGCTTCCTACGCGCACCAGCGTCGGTGCCGCGGTGCGAGTGCGAGCGTCAAAGAACCCGGGGGGCTGCGGCAGGGCCGGCTCCGGCCGCGGCACAGGGGCATCGCCAGCAGGGGCAGGCTCGAGTAATTCCTGAGGCGAAGTCTGTAATTCCGGACGCATCGCCCGCAGCCGCGCCGCCGTCGCAGCCGGGTCGGTCTTTTCTGGCGAGGCAACGGCAAATTCGCTGGGCCGGGGCTTGAGCCCTGATCCCGGGCTGGGTGCCCCTGGCTGAAACCCGGGCGTGGACGAGGGCTTAGCGACTGCCAGCCACTCCTGGCGGAAGGGCGAGGGCTGGGTCGACGCCACCTGCTCGCGCGAATCAGCGGCAGCCGCCGGGCGAACGAGCACGGCCTGCGGTGCTGCCTGGGATACCGCCAGAGCGGGCGGCGTTTCCCGAGCAGGAGCTATGGCTTGCACAGGTTGAGTGGGTGCAACTACTTGGCCAGCTTGAACCGCAGCAACGGCTTGCCCAGATTGCGCGGACTGCGCGGACTGCGCCGACGGAAGTGGCTGAAGCGACTGGACAGGCACCGGCGGCGGCGCAGTTGGCCCCGTGACCCGCACCGGCACGGGCACCGTGGGCCGGGACAGTTCGGCGTCAGAGGCGCGACTCGTGGGCAGATTCAGACCAGTCGCCGCCTGCTTTTCGGCAATCCGCTGGCGGATTTTCTGAATCTCCTCCGGCGAAAAGGACAGCGAATTGGACGCCGGCAGCGGCATGCCTTCCATCACCGCGGCCACTTCCGCCCGAGGCTTCACCGCCGCCAAGGCCGCGGCGTTCTGCTGGGCCACCTCCGCCTTGCTCTGCGTCGGCAGCGCTGCAAGCGCCGAGTCTGGGATCGGCGGCGGCTCGTCGGGCGCCAGATGGTGGTTGTTGCGCGACTGTGGGGCATCGGGCTTGGTCGGCGCCGGACCCGGTGCTGGCCCAGGCGCAGCGACGGGTGTCCGCGACGGATCGAACAATTCCTCCATGACCTTGGCCAGATGCCCCGCGGAGACGTGTTGGCGCCGGGCGAACAGCACCGTCATGATGTCGTCGTGCATCGCCAGCGCCGTCGGATAGCGCTCGGCCGGGTCGCGGGCCAAAGACTTGCGCAGGATCTCGCGAATATCCTCTTCAATGTACGCGTGCTTCTTGAATTTCTGCTCAATGCGCGCGTCGCGAATGTTGACCAGGGTCTCTAGGTCCGTCTTGGCCAAGAACAGCCGCTTGAGCGTGAGCGACTCGTACAGGATGATGCCCAAGCTGAAGATGTCCGATCGGTGGTCAAAGGGCCTCCCGGTGACCTGCTCAGGGCTCATGTAGCCGAGCTTGCCCTTGAGCACCCCAGATCGCGTGGCGTTTTCCCGCTGTCCGCCCGGCGTCGCCTTGGCCACGCCAAAGTCCATGACCTTGACCTCGCCGGATTCGCTAATGATCACATTGGACGGCGAGACGTCGCGGTGGATGATGTTCAGCGAGCGGCCGTAGTGGTCTTTGGCGTTGTGGGCGTAGTGCAGGCCCTTGGCGACTTCTGAGGCCACGAGCAGGCAAATCTCTGGCGGGATGCGGAATTGCGTCTGGGTCGCCCGCGACAGGACCTTGAACAGGTCGTGGCCCGGCACGTACTCCATGGCGATGTAGAAAATCCCGTCGATCTCGCCGTTTTCATAGGTCTGGACGACGTTGGCGTGCTGCAACACCGCGCAGAGGCGGGCTTCGGCGAGCAGCATGTCGATAAAGGTGCGGTTGGAGGCAAAACTCGGGAGGATCTTCTTGATAACGACGATCTTTTCAAAACCGCCCACGCCGCCGACGCGCGCACGCCACACTTCGGCCATGCCGCCCAAGCCAATGCGGTCCAGCAGTTCGTAGCGACCGAACATCGTGGTCAAGGTCACCTCACCCGTTCTTGAACCCAACTGCCCTGCGAACTCAATTGCTTGCTAATTCAAGTGACTGCGGCTCTGGAAGCATCCGTTCTTCCCCGGGTGCGAATCCCTCGCCAAGCTCCATCTAACGGGACCAGCGACCCACAGACACCGCCAGTTCCAATGCCGCATTTGCAGTCAAAACGCAAGCCTCCCCCCGGCAGGACTAGCGCTTCTCCATCTCGTCTATGAAGGCGTGGCCGGCGCGGCACGCGTCATTGTCCTGGGCCGTGGGCTGAGCCGCCACTTTGCGCAGGCGCTGACACAGCGGATCCGCTTCGCCGGCGCGCTTGCAGGTGCGCTCGGCCAAGTCCGTGCAAGGCGAATTGCAGGCCCCAAGCAACGCCAACGCCGCAGCCCAGAGGAGGG
>JBIKTV010000387.1:0-5598 GCA_044347905.1 Myxococcota bacterium | reverse complement strand
ACAATCGCCGTGCTGGAATGGTGTGTATGCGCAAGCGCATGGTGGACGGCGGTTGCAAGTTCAGAAAAATCGCGCAGGATCGCCAGCACGTCGCGGCATTGGTGAGGCAAAGGCTGCGGCGTTTTCAAGCGGTTTTGCCACAAGGAGCGCCCATGCTGACCCTTCGCCATGACCAGCTGCACTTCCGCTTTGACGACCTCCACCCGTCGGCCCAAGTGACCATCGCGCTGCAGCGGACCCTGCGCATTCCCGACGACGGCCGCAGCTACCCGTTGCCGCCGGGCCTGGGGCAGTTCCCGATGCGCCATGTCGACGATTACGCCGAGCGGGTCCCAGAGGATTGGCGGCGCCGCGGCGGGGTGATGGTGCCGATGTGGCAGGCGGAGGCGCTGTGGATCCAGTTCCTGGGCAGCTATGTCCCGGACCGCGGAACGGCTTATCCCTGCGCGGTCAAGATCGCCGCGGGCAAGCGCAGCGCGGTGACGGGGGAGGCTTGGCAGCCCGGGCTGACCCGCGGGCCTCAGGACTACGTGGTGGTGCCCACCCAGCCGTGGCTCGACGGCTTTTGCGTGGAGAAGGGCCTGATTCGCCAGTTTGTGGCCATGCCGCTGGGCCAGGGCTATAGCGTGGAAGAACAGCTGACGGGCGCAGCGGAATTTGGCGGGCTGCAGATCGAAGTGTTTCCGATGAAGCGCGAAGTGTTTGAGCGGCGCTTTCCGATTCGACCCGTGGTGCCCTGGAGCGGGCCGATGGCCAAAGGTCCGGTGATGCCCAGCGCGGCGGTACCGGGGATGGCCAGTCTCGCGATGGGTCTTGGGGCCGGCGGGCGAATGCGCCAGGAAATCAGCGTGGATCCCTACGACCTGGAGGACTGGGACACCGAGCGCGGCGTGCGCTGTTTTGTCCACCTGTGCAACAGCGAGGCGTGGCAAGGGGCGACGGGCTCTCTACCGCCGACGCCGCCGCCCACGGCCAAGCAGTACAACGCCTCTGGGCTGCCCTGGTTTGAGTATTACGCCGACGGCCCAGCGGTGGAAGGCGGGGGATTGCTGAGCAAGATCAAGTCCGTGCTGCAAATCGGCCAGCAGAAGGGGCAAAGCCCGTTGCCGGAGAACGCCTCGTTAACGCCCAAGGTCACCCTGGGGATTGGCTCGGGGCGCAAGGACGACCAGGTGCGGATCGGCGAATTCTAGAGGCAGCCGCGCGGGACCCCTGGCCTTGTGACACTGCACCGACACGCTCGTTTGACGGTTGGCGGGCTGCGGCGTAGTGTCCGTTGCGCTTGGCAGGGATGGCAAAGACCAAGGGCAAATGGGCGCGTCGGAACCGGTCTGACCCCAGGGATTGCCCCGCGGCTCGCTTCCCTTCTGCCGACGCACAGGGGCGAAGATGGCGTGGCAACGTGGACTGGGGTGGCTGGACCGGCGGAGTGTGCAGGCGAGCTGCGCGGTGATCATGGGATTGGCCGGCGGTTGCGGGGCGTTGGCTCAGCCTGCCAATGGCATTGACATTATTCACGCCAAACAGCGCGACGACATCACCTATCTGCAAGAGGTCTGCAGCGGCCAGCGGCCGGCCGCGCATCCCAACGTCAAGAATTCCGCGTGCAACGTGCTCAAAGACAAGACCGCCGCGCAAAGCACCGACTGCTCGACCCTGGTGCAGCGCTTTGAGGCCGCGCCCAAGACGTCTGAGCGCGACACCAACGCGCTGATGCTGCAGTTTGACCGCTGCGCGATGCACAAGGCGTTTTTTGAGACGGCCGCGTGGTACGGCAGCGGCGCGGTGATGGACGACTTTGACGACGCCAAGCTCAACGCCGCGGTGGCGAGCTATGCGGCCAGCCATGTCGGTCCCGCGTTCCTGCCCCACAGCGATGCGTCGCGGGGCGGTTATGCGATGCGCCACCTGTCGAATTGGCTGGTGCAGCATAAGCATTTGGAGCACTGCGCGGTGCTGGCCAAAGCGGTCGATGGCGCCGCGGAACCGGTGCGCGCGTGGGCCATCCCGTACTTCAAGGCGACCCAATGCGCCGCAGCCACGGGGGCAACGGCATCGCTGCTCACCAGCCAGAATCCGGAGTTCCGCCTGTGGGCCTGCCAGGGCCTGGGCGCGTATGGCACCGCGGCGGCCGAGGGCAAGCTCAAAGCAGTGGCGGAAACCGACGGCTTTTCTGAGATTCGCGAGGAGACCGTCAACGGCCGCCTCTACGCCAGCAAGCAGTTCCCGATTCGCATCGCGTGCGCGCAAGCCTTTGGCCAGGTGCAGGTCCGCGCTAAGTAAGGGCCCGTGAAAAATCTAGTCGATTTTCCCCGGTCCCATTTGCCTGCTGGGTGGGTCGCAAGTGCGCGCCCCCTGTCGGGTTCGTCGCACCGCTCCGCGAGAGGTCTTGTCAAGTTATCTTTACACAGGCCCTAACGCCCAGCGGAATCAACGCCCAATCGCAAGACCGGGGCGATCTTGACCTCCACGCCGCCCAGAATTGCCACGCCGGTAATCCGCACCCACGGCGCTTGCGGGTCGTCGCTGGGCCCAACGCCGCCGCTGGAGTGAAAAGCGCCTAGAATCCCCACCCCTTCGATGACCACGGGCAAATCCGCCGGCACCGTGAATTCCACCCCGCCCAGAATCGCCACCACCCTGAACTCGGTGCAGCCCGGGCCCAACTGCGCTTGGCACAAGTCGATCTCGCCGCCGCCCAGCACCGTGACGACTTTGTTGAGCCGCTCTGGCTGCCACCGGCCCTTGCGCTCGATGCCAGACAGAATCGCCACAAGGGGCCGGGTAGCGCGGCGGGCCAAGGACCGCGACGGCGGTGGCGCCAACGCAGCCAGGGGAGCCGGGGCCGCGGCTGGGGCGGGCAGGTCAGCAGTCAGCGTCTGCAGCTGCCCCATGTCCTGGGCGGCCTCCGCCAGGCCCACGCGACGCTCAAACTCCGGCATGTCCAGCAGAGAGGCGGCGAAACCATCGCGCAGCTTTGCCACCGTGCCGGCGCGCGCGACTGACAATTGCGCAGGGGCCACGCGGGGGATTGTCGGGTTCGCCAACGGCGGGAGCGGCGCAAGAGCCGCGGCTGGCAGCTGGCCGGTAAAGTCCAGGGCATCGTCCGTCGGCGCGTCCACGGCCGCGGTGCTCGCGCGCAGCTGGTCGATCGTTTGCGCCCGCGTCTGGCCGTGCTGCTGCCACCACTGCCGCGCCGTCGCCTCGCCCCACTCGCCTACGTCGCACGCGTGCAGTTGCGCTTTGAGGTCCAGCGCACTCTGCGGCCGATCGGCTGGGCGCTTGGCCAAACAGCGGAGCACCAGCGCCTGCAAATCCTCAGGCAGATCGCGGCCCAAGCGCACCGACGGCGGCACGACCTCGGCCCCCACATGGGCCATGACCAGGCGCATCGGCTGTTCGGCCTCAAACACCGGCTTGCCGCACAGCAGCCAGTACGCCACACAGCCCAGGCCATAGATGTCGGCGCGGTGGTCCAGCTGGGTCTCGCCCATCGCCGCTTCTGGCGAGATCCACGCCGGCGTGCCGGTAATCGCGAAATCCGCGGTGAGCCGGCCCTCTTCTGGCGTCAGGATCGGCCGCGACAGGCCAAAGTCCAGCACCTTGAGATAGTCGACGGCCAGACCCTGCCTGCAGGCCAACAGGTTTGCCGGCTTGATGTCGCGGTGAATCAGGCCCTTGGCGTGGGCTTCTGCCAGCGCGTCGCAGGCTTGGCTCAGCAACTGCACGGCGCGCGCAGGCGGCACGGGACCGTGGGCTTCCACCAGGCTCTCCAGGTCAAGTCCGTCCAGCAGCTCCATGGCGTACCACAGGCAGCCATCGGCGGTCACGCCAAAATCGTGAACGGTGACGGTGTGCGGCGAGCTGAGGCCAGCCGTAGCCCTCGCTTCGCGGCGAAAACGCTCGAGCAATTTCTGCGGGTCGGCGCTTTTGTCGATGAGCTCGGTCCGCACCAGCTTGACCGCCGCGGGCCGACCGAGCCCTGCGTGTTCCGCCCGCCACACCTCGCCCATGCCACCGTGGCCCAGGGGCATCACCAGCGTGTAGGCCCCCAGACGTTGACCGCTGCGATCGCTCATCTTTCCCCTGGTACCGCTGCGGAATCAGCCTTGTGCAGAAGCGCCGCGCAGTCCGGCCGCGGCCGGGGAGCCTACGCCAGCAGATCGGCATCGTCAAATGCGGAATTTTGCGTCCGTTCAAGCTGATCTCCTTGCGGAGCTTGCAGTTTTGTAGGCGGGTGTGCCGATTGGCCGCCGGCTTGACTGGCTTGTCTCGGTCGGGTCGGCAGAGTCAGGAACAGCCGGGTGCGTGCCGATCGTTCGGTGACTGCAGGGCATCTGGGGGTCCTCGTGGTCCGCGCCGCCTGGCGGCAGCGCGTCGCACGACCGCGCCCTATCGGCCAGCTTGCCAGCTGGCCGACCGAGCCCTCGGGCGCGCCGCGGCTGGGAGGCTGTGGGGGGGTGGAGCTTGCCGCAGCCGCGCGACGCCCGGGGCTCGGCCCTTCGGGTTTCGGTCGCTGGCCCGGTGGCGAAATCCCGTGGGATATCATAGATCAGACAGTTGCCATGTACCTGTCGCGCGCCGCCCGCTAACCCCGCCCCTGCAAGCTTTCAAACACTTCAGATATCTGAAGTGTCCCAAAGCTCGCAGTCACCAGCGGCCTACTCCGCCCCAGCAGCCACAAAACCCGCCCAGTAGAACGGATGGCGCCAGCGTTCCTGTGCGCGCACGTGGGCCTGCGCCAGATGCAGGGCCTTGGCGCGGTCTTGGCCGGCCTGCCACTGGCGGTAGAACTCGACCATCAGCGCCTGCGTCGCGCGGTCATCGACGGACCAGAGGCTCATCACCACCGTCTGCGCGCCGGCCATCGCCAGGGCCCGCCGCAGGCCTTGCACGCCGTCGCCCGCGCGCAGCTCGCCGACGCCGGTATTGCACGCCGACAGCACCGCGAGCTGGGTGCCCTGCAGATCCAGGGACGCCGCCTCCAACGCCGTCAGCACGCCGTCGTCTTTGCCCGGGCGGTGGCGGTTAAAGCCGGCGAGCAGCAGGCCGGAGCGCACCAGCGGCGCCTTGACGGCCGCCAGACCCGGAGCCATGCGCGCCGAAAGGAAGTAGCCGTGGGTAGCAATGTGCAGGAACTGCGGGCCTTTGGCGCTGGTCAAGGCGCTCTCTAGCGCGGCGGCGCCCGTCAGGACCTTGGCTTTGGGGAACAACCTCGCCAGCTCTTGGGCCTCCGCGGCGGTGCCCGGCAGGGGCTGTACGGCCAGGCTGGTCAGCTCTGCGGCGCGCTCGCTGTGGCCTTTGGTCTGCGGGCCAAAATCGGCGTGGGCCAGCACCAGAGGCGGTTGGCGCGGCTGCGGCCGCAGGGCAGGGCTCAAAAGCTCACGCCCAGAGCCCACATAGCTCACCACCATTTGGTCTGCGACGGTCTGGCTCGCCTCTAGCGGCAGTGCGGCAAACGGCACCAGCAGTAGCGGACCATCGGCGGCGACGCGGAGGCGCTGGACACCCTCCAAAGATCGGCGCAAGGGCTGCAGAATTCGCGCAGAGAGCTGCTCCAGGGCCGGCGCGGCATCCGCTTCTGGCTGGTTGAGCCGC
>JBIKTV010000386.1:0-5607 GCA_044347905.1 Myxococcota bacterium | reverse complement strand
AGTCGCCCTCGCCGCGGCCCCCTCCGCCGCCGCCTACGCCAATGCCCTTGAATCCCAGGCCGCCCGAAGGCATGTCGGCGTCCAGCTCGGCGGCGGGCGACTCATCTCTGGCCTCTTTGCTGGGCGCGGCCGTGGTCGGTTCGGCGGGCGGCGCGGGTGCCGCCGCTGGGGCCTCTTCTACCCCCAGATCGGCCTCGGGCGGCGCTTCTGCCACCGCTTGGGTGCGCCCGGTCAGGTCCGGCCGGCTCACCAAGTGCGGCTTGTGCAGGTCGTAGCGAAAGGACAGCGGCGAACCGACCACCAGGGTCAGCTCCACGTCCTTCCAGGACTCGCCGGACACGTTGTCGACAATCGCCCAGCCCTGCAGCTGCACGCCCTTGCCCTTCTCCACCCAAGCGCGATAGGCGGGCCGCCAGATCGGCACTTCGTGGATGTAACTGACGATCAAGTCATGGGTATTGTCGCCCGCCAGCCGCACTTCTAGCGACACGGGCTTCCACGAGCCCTCGCGCTTAGAAATGTCCAGGGACTGCTCCAGGCCCACCGACAGCGCCCGGTCGCCGATGGTCACCTTGCGGATCTTGCTCACGGCCGTCGACACCAGCTCGTGGCCGCGGGACATCAGGGTCAAGCGCGCTTGAACAGGGTGGTTTTTGTCATCGCCCCCCTGCTCTTGGGCCAACTGCTCCACGCCGACGACGCGACCGCTCAGGGTGCCGTCCTGGCCCTCCACCGTGACTTCCGCACCGCGCAGCACGCTGAGCAAGCCGACCATGCCGGTGGCGTTGCGCACTTGCGGCGGCAATTCCGCGGCGAGTTGATCGCCTGAGCGCTCGACCGGCAGGGCCACAGAGCTCGGCGCCCCACCAGAAAGATCAAGGATCGACAGGCTTTTGAGCACGTCATTGATCTGGTCCGGCCGAACCCGCAGCTCCATGCGGTCGCCGCGCACCTTGCCGCGCCGCTCAAAGTAGCCGACGCCGTTTTGGTACAGCACCACTTTGGCGATCGGCAGCTCCTCATTGGGCGCCTCCGCCAAGCGCTTTTGCCCCGCCGACCAATAAGCCGCCCCAGCGACCAGGGCCGCCGCGCCAAAACCGCCGATCAGCCACGCCGCAGAACCTGAGAATTTTGCCATTGCCGACCTCCGCACACCCCTGTTTGGCCAACACTATCTGCCGTTGCCGCCAATTGCACAAGCGGGGGCTAGGGCAGGAGTTCCATCGCTTCAGAGCGCGCCAGCTGGTCGGCGCCGTGGGCCACACCGTCGGGGCCGTACAGCTCAATCACAGAAGCCGCCGCGCTGGGGAGGTTCCATTCCGCCGCTGCCGGGTCGCGCGCCGCCAGGCCATAGCGCTGCAAATAGAAGCAGTTGGCATAGATGCCCAGCTCGGCCTGCTCCACGGCGCGCAGCACCCAGGAGTCGTTGTCTGGGCTGCCGTGGCGCAGGCGAACGTTCACAATCAATTCGCGCGGTTGGTGGTCGGCAGCCTGCAGCGAGCGGAGCAGTTCGCCCAGCAACTGGGCCAGGGCCAACAGGCCGCGATCGTGCTCCAAGAGGTGGTGGTTGACGGACAGCTTGACGGTCAGCGGCGCCCCCAGGCGCTCCAGCCACGGCCGCAAGCGCTCCGCCTGCCGCGGCAGCGCCACGCCGTTGGTGCACAGGACCAAGCGCTCACAGCGCGGATGAGCCCGGGCGCGCTCGACAATCTGCCAAAGCTGCGGGTGCAGGGTCGGCTCGCCGCCTTCCAGCTGCACCTGAAACGGCCCGTCATGCGGCAGGAGGGCGTCAAACTGCGCGGGGCTCAGGTAGGTCTGGCGCTGCGGCCCGGCAAAGGTAGAACACCACGGACACGCGCGGTTGCAGTGGTTGGTCACGGCAAAGTGCAGCCGCGGCGGCCGCTCCGCAAACGGGTGGTCCAGCGGAAATCGCCCCGCGGCATCGCGGACAGGGCTGATCAAAGCCGGCGGCTGGCGGTTCATGAGCCCACAGTGCCACAGCATTGAACAATTCTCCAGCCGAATCGGAATTGACGGTAGTGGAGGGGTCGCGTAGCCTTGAAAGCTTGGCTGCAGCAGTGGTTCGGGATCGATCGTCACGGAGGGGATGGGTGCGCAATTCAATAGTTCCGCAGAATTATCCGCCGCTGGCCCCCAAGAAACAGCCGCGCCTTCTGCTCCGAGCGCTGGCCGGGCCTCTGGCGCTGATCCTGGCGCTCGCGGCGAGCAGCTGCAGCTGGCTCGACGACGATGCCCCCGTGCTGCCCAAGCTGCGCGACGCCGACGGCTTTCTGCTAGACCCCGTGCCGCAGCTGTACGCCTACAAATTCCGCGCTACGCCCAAGGGTTTTTCGGTTCAGCGCAACGCCGAAGCCTGGCAGCCGCTGTGGTCGATCGGCGTCAATTTTGGCCTGGCCCTGCCCGGTCGCTCGCCCGGCGACTTTACCGCGAGCCGCGAACAGATCGGCCGGTGGCTGCGGGCCGTGGCGGAGATGGGCGCCAACACCGTGCGGATCTACACGGTGCAATCGCCTGAATTCTACCGCGAATTTCGCCGCTACAACCTATTGCACCAGGACAAACCGCTGTTCTTGCTGCAGGGCGCCTGGCTCAAAGAGCCTGAAGAGGACCCGGCGACGGCCGACAATCCGGACTACCTGAGCGAGGCGATCCGCAGCTGGTTTCGCGACGAGATCGACAAGGTGGTGGACGTAGTTCACGGCAATCGCACGATTCCCCAGGGATCGAAAGTCAATACGACGGGGTTTGGCCGGGCCTGGGGCAAATTTGACGCGGACTGCTCGCCGTGGCTGCTGGGCTATCTGGTGGGCCGCGAGATCGAGCCGTACACCATCCAGAATACCCACAAGATCCACACCAAGCCGGAGGAGAAGAGCTATACGGCCGGCAAGTTTTTTGCGGTCCAGGATGTCACGCCCATCGAGGCGTATATCGTCGAACACCTGGATTACCTAATGCAATTGCAGGTCAAGCGCTACGGCGTGCAGCACCCCATCGGCTTCTCCAACTGGCCCACGCTGGACCCGCTCGACCACTACACCGAGCCCAAAATCCCGGTCTCTTCGGAAGATACGTTCGCCATCGACGTGACCAAGATGAAGATCCAGCCGACGTTTACCGCTGGCGTCTTCGTCAGTTACCACGCTTACCCCTACTATCCCGACTTTATCATCTACCAGCCTGAGTACGCGGCGGTGGTGGACAGCCAGGGGCCCAACTCCTACCTGGGCTACCTGCAGGCTTTGCGCAAGCACTACAAGGACTTCACCGTCATTATCTCCGAGACGGGCCACCCCTCTTCGCAGGGATCGGCGCACTTTGCCGCGTCGGGGCTCAACCACGGCGGCTACAATGAAAACGAGCAGGGCTGGGCCAACTTGCGCACCCTGGGCAGCGTCGCCGCCGCGCAATTGGACGGCGCGTGCCTGTTCTCCGTCATCGACGAGTGGTTCAAGCGCGCGTGGATCACCGACCGGGTGTCGCTGCCGGCGGAGAGGCGGAGGTTCTGGCACAACGCCATGAGTCCAGAGCAGAACTTTGGCATCATCGCCCTGCGGCCCGGGGCGCCAGAGAGCTATCACCTGATCGACGGCCAGGACGCCAAGGACTGGGCTGGCCAGACGCCGCAGCTGGTCGCCGAAGGGCCGCCGCAAAAGCCCCTGGGCGACGGCTTTGACGCGATGCGCGACCTCAAGGACGCCACCGTGGACAGCGACGCGGGCTTTTTGCACCTGCGCCTGCGGGTGGCGAGCCTGGACCCGGACGGCGACGGCCAGGTCGACTGGAGCAAGGTCGATTACCGCATCGCCCTGGACACCTTGGATCCAGCCCGCGGGGATAGTCGCCTAGATCCAGGTGGTTCGATTGAGCTTGAGCGGCGCGCGGAGTTTCAGGTGGTGATCCGCTCGGCGACGGACGTGCAGCTGCTTGTCGATCAACCCTATGATCTGTTTGGACTTTGGCACCGAGTGCTGGCCAAGACCCAGCTGCTCCACACCGCGGCCAATGACGACGGCGTGTATAACTTGGTGCAGTCCCTGACCAATGAGTTTTACGTGTGGTCCCAGGCTGTTCCGGGAACGACGGTGCTGAGCGAGACGATTCTGGGGCCGCGCCTGGCCCAGGAGACGGGGCGCTTTCGCACGGGGCTGGAGACGCAAAACACCAGCAGCAACTTCTGGTTTGATGCCAAGACCGGGGTGATGGAGCTGCGGATCCCGTGGAATTTGCTCAATATCACCGACCCCAGCCAGCGCATGGCGGTCGACGACGACGGCACCGGCGGGTTCAAGCACAAGGAGCTGCACGTGGTGCCGACGCCGGGCATCGCGGTGGCGGTGGTGGCGCTGGCCGGCGCGGCGGAAGGCAAGCTTGCCGCGGATCCGGCTGGGGAATTGGTGGATTCGCTGCCGCAGGCCAAGGCGATCGACGGGCTGGGGCCCAAGTGGCGGGTGCCGGCGGCCGGGATGCTGCAGTACGCCTGGCCGACCTGGGACAAAGCCCCCGCGTATCACGAATACCGCAAGGCCTCGTACTTTATCCTGCGGGATAACTTGGCCAAGGTCTTGCCGTCGACTGTGCGGCTCAGCCCGGCGCCCAGCGCCCCGGGAGGTCAGCCATGATCGGCATTTCTGCAGACAAAGCCTGGGGAATTCGCGCTTTGGCCGCGGTCCTGGCGGCGCTGGCCCTGGGCGGTTGCTCGGAGTGGTTTGCCCAGTCGGGGGCTCTGCCGCCATTTCAAGAGCCTGAAGTCTCTGATGCGGCGGACTATTTGGACGATGCCGCTGGCGTCGGTGCGCCGCCCCAGTGGGACGCGATGACCCGGCGCACCCGCGGCAAAATCTATGAATCAGCTGAAGAAGCTGGCGCGGTCGCCCCGGCCGTTGCCCTGCCCTGCAGCGGCGCCGCGCCCAAGCCAGACGGCAGCTGTTGCCCGGCGGATCAGAGCTGGTCCAAGGCGGCGGCGGCTTGCGTTCCGGTGAGCGGCACGACCTGTGCCCCAGGGGCAACCTGCCCGCCGCGCTGGTGTTTTGACTGGAAGCTGCCAAGTGGCGGCTCCTGCAGCCCCGCTGACGCCGACTGCAGCGCCCAACCGCGCGACTGCAGCGCCGCCGACCTGGCCGCGGCGGTTTGGCCCGCGGGCCAGAGTTGCGCCAGCGGCACGGCCCCTGCGGCGCTGGGCTGTACTGCGGCGGCGGCGGCGGTGGCCCAGCCCTTTGGCGGCACGGCGGCTGCGGATTTGCCGCTGGCCGCGGCGGCGCTGCCGGCCCTGCCCGCCGATTTGGCGGTGGAGACCCTGGCCGCGCTGGCGACGGCGGCGGCGCCCGCCTGGTGCCTGGACGCCGGTGGCCAGGTGGCGGGCCTGTGCCAAGAGGCCAAGGCCCCGTGCAAAGTCGGCCAATGGCTGGACAATGCCGGCACCTGCGTGGCCTTGGCGGCGGCCCTGCCCAAGGCCTGCCCGGCCGGGGCTTTGGCGGGCGAGGCCCCCGTCTGTCCGCCCGACCCGGCGGAGTGCGGCAGCGGCAAATGGGGCGAATTGCCCAATGCGGCGGCGCTGATCTACGCCGATCCGGCGGCGGCTCCGGG
>JBIKTV010000385.1:0-5634 GCA_044347905.1 Myxococcota bacterium | reverse complement strand
CGATCCAAACTCCGCGCAGCGCAAGGGCCACCCGGCCGAATCGGGGCTCGCCGCACACTGTGCAAGGCCGATGCCAACGGCGCGCTGGCCACGATGGCGCCTGCAAATACAGGGTTGTCACTGCCGGTGCGGCCCTGCGACCTGGACCTGAGCCGTGCCGCCGTGGAGAAATCCCCCCACCCGGCGGGGAATTTTGCCGCAGCTTGCCCGCGCTGCAGTCGGCAAAGAGGGGCGCGTTTGGGCGCGTCGCCGAAGCGGCGATCGGGCTGCGAACGGCGAGGCGCCGTCGGCGTCGGACGCCGCCCTTCGGGTCCGCATCCCGCGCGCGTTTCCATGCGAAAGTGCTGGCTTAGCTCGCGAGCGGGGGGGCGATTGGGCTCCCCGGGGCTGCGAGCTTTGCAGCCTTGAGCATATGCCCAAGCTCCAAAACCTCGCAGGCGCTGCCGCTCCTCGGCGTTTGCCCCGCTCAAAGCCCCAATCGCCATCGACCCTCGGGGCTCGCATTGTCGATCCCGCCGCGGTACAACAACGGCGGTACAGCAGCCGCCCTGTCCAGCTGCCCAAGGACGATGTGTGGTGCTTAGCTGCTTGTCTCTCCACCTGAATCGACGGTCGCCTGCAGAGGCCGCATGGCGGAGCCACTTTGGCGTCCCTGCACCCGCGGTTCACAGCTTGGCGCTGGCGCCGCCTGACTGGGCCGGCCACTGATGCGCGTGCAGCTCGCCCCAGAATTGCCGAGCTCCGCGTGGCTCGACCTGTGCTGGCACGGCCTGGCGCTGCTCCCCTTGCCGGCTGGCGATGCCGCAAGCTTGTACGACCCGCGCTATATCGCCTGGACCAATCAGTATTTACAGCCCCAAGCGCGCACGCTGCCCACCGACGCGGCCACGCTGGCGCATTGGCTGGCCCGCGCGCCCCACGGGCACTGGCTCCACGCGCTGCCGCAGCTGCACAGCAGTGTCGAGGAGTTTGCCGAGCAAGCCCGCCGGCCGTTTGGCGAGGTCCGCTGGGCGGATCCGCAGCGGCAGCGGCTGGCCCAGGCCCTGGAGCGCGCCCTGCCCGCCGAGCTGATCGAGGTGTTTCGCGCCGGGCTGTGGGGCGAGCTGCGCGCCGGCTACCTGGGCGTGCGCGACCAGCATGTTGAACAGCGTCTTGCGGCACAGCGGACCCAGCTGAGCGCCGATCTAGGCATCTTGGCTCAGCATTTTGCCGCGGTGCAGCGGGTTCAGTGGCGGGCGAGCCACCCCCTGCGCCGCCACGGTCGCTTGTTTCGCAGCGAGCCGCAGCCCACCATTGCCATCGGCATTCCCGACCCTGAGCTGCAATTGCCCAGGTTTGCGCCGGTGCTGCAGGGGTGGCACGAGCTGGTGCTGCTGCACGTGCTGCGGACGCTGCCGGCCCTGGGCAGCGCAGACCCGCGCGCCGGTACGCCGGGCCATGCCGCCCACCAGCAAGCCGAGCGCTGGGCCCTGACGCTGGGGGCGCGGCTGCTCGCTGTGCCTGAGCTGCTTGTATCGCAAGGCGATTGGCTTCGTTGGGTGCTGCGCCGCGTTCCAGCCGCTCAGGGTGCCGACGCAGGCGCCTGGCTGGCCTCTGGAGCGCTGCTGCCGGGATCAAGCGCGTCGGAAATCGATGCTTTGGCAGAAGAAGTCGCCAGATCGCTGCGGTCCGCCACATAGCGCACCGGCCCGTGGGTACTGACCTGCCAGCCCAGCGGGTCGCGAACCCAGCGCGTCAAGGTCTGCTCTTCGCGGCCCAGCGGTGCGACTACGACGGAGCCCACGGGCAGGGCAGCCAGCAGCGCGTGCGGTGGCTCAGCCAGGGCAAAGGTGAACAGCACCTTGGTCAAGCCCGCTGCCAGCTCTGCAAAATCTCTCTGCGCGCAGACAACTTCGACCTGCGAAAACCCCGCGAGCCGCTGCCGCGCCGCTGCTGCCAACCGCGGTTCTGCTTCCACGGTGCGTACTTGGCCAGCTTGGCCCACCACCTGTGCCGCCAGCGCCGCGCCGTAGCCCGTGCCGGTGCCCAGCTCGAGCAGGCGATCGTCCAGACCCAGATCAAGCAGTGTGTAATTAATCACATACGCGTGGGGGGCTGACAGGGTGGCGCTGTGGTCCGCGAGCAGGGGCAGGGACTTGTCTAGCCCAGCCCACGGCAGGTAGTCGGCCGCCACAAACTGCTCGCGGGGCACGGCCACCAGCGCGTCGCGCAGCCGATCGCTCGCGCCGTAGACCTTCTGCAGCTTGGTCGCCAGGGCGCGCCGCTGACCGCGCAGCAGCTCGTTGGCCTCGGGGTCGCGCCTTGCGTCGCTGGCAGCGTGGCCAAGCAGGCGTCGCCACAGGTGAAAGTCGCGGATGGCCTGCAGCTGGGTCGGCGGGCTAAACAGCTTGACCTGATGGTCCAGCGAGCGCGCAAACCAGGCCTGCGCCGGACCGCGGTAGGCAAATTCGCGCTGCGCTTTGCGCACAAGGGGGCCAAACAGCTGGTGGGTCAGCTGGTGGCAGCGGCGAAAGCCCAGCGTGCGAGACGGGTCGACCCACGCCGCGGTAAAGCCCTGGTCTGCACCGTCCCACCAGCGCGGGCAGTGCACCTGCGTGCCGTAACGCTTGGTAAAGCTGGGCAGAGTCAGGTCAATCGGCGAGCCGGGATAGAAACGATACGGGTCAATCGACACAAAACCGGTGTGCGCCCAGCTATTTTGCAGCAAGCGCTCCATGAACGCGGCCGAAGTGCCTAAGCTCTCTGGTGTTTCGCCTGGATGGCCGGCGATGAGGTTGGCGCCCCACGGCAGCCCCAGCCGCCCCGCCACCTGGATCGCCTCGCCAAAGCGCTGCAGATAGTCGCCCGAGTCCTGGCTTTTGTGCACGATGTCCAGCATCGCCGGGTCGCCGGACTCAAGCCCAAAGCCCAGGCCAAAGCCAGCGCTATGAAACTGCTGTAGATCCGCGTCGGTCAGCAGGTCCACCCGGCTGAGCGCCCAAAACTTGGCGACGGGCAGCTGCATGCGCTGTAGACGCCCCAGCAGCTCGCGCCGCCACGCCGGCTGCAGGCCAAACAGCGGATCGCTAAAGAACAAGGGCCGGTCGGTCAGATCGACGGCGGCGTGCAGCGCCAGCAGCTCTTGTTCGGCCCGCTCGGGCGAAAATGCCCGCCAGCCAGGGCTTTGCTTGGCCGACTCCATGCAAAACGCACAGTGAAACGGGCAGCCGCGGCTCAGAGAGAACGTGACCTGGGCCTTAGAGGCCCGCGCCGCCGGCAGGTACCGCGCCAGCAGCGACCAGTCTTGGTGCGGCAACTCATCGAGCTTGCTGACGATTTCGGGGCCCAGCACCTGGTCGCTCAGCTGCTGGCCCGCCGCCACCGCCTGCACGATGCGCAGCAGCGGCCGCTCGCCTTCGCCCACCACGACGTGGTCAAAAGGGCTGGTTTCGCCGGTAAAATCGCCGGGCCGGGCGCTGGGGTGGTAGCCGCCCACCACCAAGCACACACCGGGATGGCGCCTTCGGATCTCGACCGCCAGGTGATAAGTCTTGAGAAAGTCAAAGGAGCTGTAGCAGGACAGCCCAACGACATCCCAGCGCCGGTCGAACAGCAGCTCGGGCTGGGGCGAAGGCAGGCGCGCTTCCCAGTCCAGATCGATCACGTGTACGTCGGCCGGCGAGTGCGCCCGCAGGTACGAGCCCAGCGAGACCAAGTGGGGCACGCCAAAGCTGCCGTCGGCGGCAAAGGTGCAGCCGGGGGAGACGAGCAGGACGCGCGCCGAGGTCAGCATTTGTCAGCCCGGTTTGCCGGCGTCGGGCGCGGGTGGCGACAGGCAAATCTGCGGCGCGTCGGGCACGTCGTCGATCACATCCGGGGCCGGCGGCGACAGGCAGATTTGTGGGGCGTCGTCGGGCACGTCGCCTAGCGTGTCGACGACATCGGGCTCGCGGGGCGACAGGCAGACTTGCGGGGTGTCGTCGGCCGCGTCGCCGATGACGTCGAGAGGCTGCGACAGGCAGACCTGCGGAGTATCGTCGGGCACGTCGCCCACTGTATCGACAGTGTCAGGCTCGCGAGGCGATAGGCAGATTTGCGGGGTGTCGTCGACTATGTCGCCGCTGGCGTCGGAGCTATCACTCGTGTCGACCGCCGGGGGAGGCGACAAAGGCGACAAACACGCCTCCGCACCGCACGCGCTGAGGCTCGCGAGCGCCAAGCCCGCCCCCAGCAAAGACTTGCGGATAAAGGCCGCGCGCCGCCGGAGAATCTCGCGGGTGTCTGGGTCGAGGCGGGGATCTTCTGGATCGAGGGTCATGGGGGACCTCCAAAGACTATCTAAAGCACTCTTGGCACTAGAGCGAGCGCGCCTTCAGGCCGAACTCCACCAAAGTAGTTGGGTTCAACGTGGCGCGCCACAAACGGGTCCAAGCTGGCTGCGCTGCCGGTGCGCCACTCGGCCGCGGCGCCGCAGCCACCCAGGCAGGTCGCCTGATGGGCACAGCCTTGGCAAAACTCTGGAATTGCTTGGCGAAACGCGGTGACCGCCGGCAGGTCCAAGAACCGCTCGGCATCGCCGCTAAAAAGATTGCCCACCGCGTGGCGCTGCAGCGTGCACATGCGCAATTCGCCTTGGGCATTGACCGCCGGCTCGCCAACTGCGGTACCGGCCGAGCAGCCGCCAAAGCGGATGTTTGGGAACTCCTTGCGGTCGACCACGCACGGCGGAATCGGCATGGTGCACGGGATCTTGAGCCCCAGCTGCGGTGCGGCGGTGTCGGCGGCGCGCAGGGCCTCCAAGACTTGGCTGCGGGTCGGCAGCAGCTCTTCTGCGCTCCCCGTGCCAAACCCAGAGGGATTAAAGCGGTTGAACGCCACCTGCTTGACCCCGGCCGCGGCGAATTGCTCAAGGACCGCGCGGGCATCCGGCCAGCTCTTGGCCGTGCACAGGTACGAGCCCATCACCCGGACCTTGGCGGCGCGCATCCGAGCAATCGCAGCCGTGGTGCGCACATACGAGCCCGAGCCGCAGTGGGCGTCGTGCACCTGCGGGGTCGCCCCAGCCAGCGTAACCTGGATGCCTGCCACGCTTTTTTGCGCGAGCCACCCCACGTCAAGCTCCGGGTCCGGCCCGCCGTTTGAGATGATCATCACCCGACGCCCAGCGGCGGCGATCACCCCCACCAACTCCGGCAAATCTTTGCGAAGCAGCGGCTCGCCGCCGGTCAGCGTCACGTGATCGAGCCCGGGGTCGGCCAGCACGGTGTCCAGGACGCGGCGCAGCTCGGCCGTGGTGGCGTCGGGCACGCTTTTGCCGCCGTCGTCGCGCCAAGCGTTGTAGCAATACGCGCACTTTTGGTTGCAGCGCGCGGTGACTTCTAGGGCGACGGACTTCATAGCGGCGAACCTACACCCGTGGCCTGCGGATGCCAAGCGGGGCGGTGGTTGGGGGCACATCCCCAAGCTGATCTTCGGCTTGAAATCAACGATTTGAAGTCCATCTTGTGTGAATGGGACAGGTAAGGTCACGACATAAGAAGAGGTTTTGGACCCTCGAAGGGGCTGACTTAAGGGAGGCTCAACTCCGCGCGACTCGGAAGTGGACCTGGCGAGGGAGCCCGGCGACTGAAGTCGCGGGCAACAACAACCAAGCCT
>JBIKTV010000078.1:0-17194 GCA_044347905.1 Myxococcota bacterium | reverse complement strand
CAGGTGCTGGCCGTCAGCCGCATGGCCGGGCGCACGGCCTACGCCGAACTGCCGCGCGGAGAGACCGCCACCGCCGGCGAGCTGGTGGTCGCGACTGGGCAATCGCCGGAGATCCACCGCTGGGAGCCGGCCAAGCTGGCGTATGAGCGCTGGTGGGTCGCCGGCATCGCCCCGGTGCTGCCGATGGAGACGACTGTGGGCATCGGCGTGTTCGCGACCGCGGGCGCACGGCTATCTGGCCCCTGGGAGGGTGAAGTTCGCGTATCGCCGATGTATTTGCTCGCGGACGGCTCCGTGGGTCCAAGCCTTGTGACCGCTGCCGTGCGCTACGACCAGGACTATTGGGCCCTTGGCCTGGGCGGCGGCGGCATGTATGGCACCAATTACTCCTGTGAGTGGACCAACATGGGCGCTGAGTCGCCCGGCCCTAGCCAATCGCGGACGCAGTGCCAGGACTGGCGGCCGGCGCTGACCGCAGAGGCGCGCTTGGGGAGCAAAGACGGCCTGCACCTGGCCCTCCGCTTTGCCTGGGACGACCAGTTCCCGGACCAGTCCGCGCTGGTGGACGGCACTTTTGCCTTGCCCCTGAGCCGCGCGGCCGACGCCGGCGTGCAGTGGACCGCAAGCCATCATGTGAATCGCGCAGAGGTTTTTGGCCGTTACGCCTTGATTGGCAACCGCGGTCCCGGCACGACCCTGGTGCAGATCGGCCTGGGCGGCGCCGAAGTCCACGTGGCGGGCGTGGGCAGCTTGCTTGGCCCCCAGCTGTCCTTCGCCCTAGAGTACCGCTACTGATCGCGGCCGGCGCCGTCCGAAAAGCGCACATCCGCAAGGGGATCCGATGCAGTGCCCACAATGCCAGACTGATCTAGACCTGGGCGATGTCTTTTGCCGCCGCTGCGGAGCCCCGCAGAGCGCTGCGACCTTTCGCCCCTCGGCCCCGCCAATTGATCGCCGCGCTTGGCGCGATCCCGGACCTGCGCCGCGCACCCCGCCGTCCCTGCTGATGAGCGACCGCGACGCCATGATCACTTTTGGCCTGCTCTTTGGCGGAATCTTTGGCTTTGTCGGCACGGTCATCGGCGTCAGCTTCACCGTCGTCGGACTCACTGGCGACCCCACTTTTGCCATCGTCGGGCCGCTGGTTTGGCTGGTCTTTGGCGGCATTGGCTACACCGTGATGGGTTTTGCCATCCGCAAGGTGCTGCGCTTGCGGCGGCTGTGGCAACAGGGCCAAGTCTGCGAGGGCTCCATCACCCAGATTAGCCGCGACCGAAGCATCCGCGTCAATGGCCGTTCGCCGCTCCAAGTCAGCTATACTTGGAAGGATCTCATGTCAAACGGCGAAGGTTCGTCGCACAGCTGGAACATGAGCTTGGTCGAACTGAGCCCGGGGGCGCGCATCGCGGTGCTGGTCAACGCCGAACAGCCCGGTCAGAGCTTGCCTGTGCTGCCGGAAGAAGCGATCGGCCCGCTCCCCCCGCGCCACCGCCAAGATTTAGGCGCCTAAATATTGGGGCCGCCATTTCCCCGTCCGCGAAGGGCAGCCGCGCCTCGACCTCAGTCGTCGTCAAATGGATACGCGGGCGCCAGCTTGCCCAGTTCCTTGTACTCGGTGGCGGCCGCATCGTAAAACATCCGCATGGTCAATGGCTTGTTGGCATCGGCGGCGATCATGCCGGCCCGCAGCATGGCGTTGCGGATATGGCCGCCGGTCAGCTCAAAGCTGCTGCCCATCCAGTCAAAGTCCAGGCCTTCGTCGTCGATCGGCAGCCGCCCAGGCAGCATGACTTCCCACAGCTTGGCGCGCTCTTTGGGCGACGGAAACGGAAACTGCACGCGAAAGCGCAGGCGCCGCAGGAACGCCTCGTCGATAGAACCGGCAAAGTTGGTGGTCAGGATCACCACGCCGTCAAATTCCTCAAGGCGCTGAAGCAGATAGTTGACCTCTAGGTTGGCGTAGCGGTCATTGCTCGACTTGATTTCCGTGCGCTGACCAAACAGCGAGTCGGCCTCGTCAAACAGCAGCGCTGCACCCACTTGGGCCGCTTCTGAGAACAGCGACCCCAAGCGCTCTTCCGTTTCGCCAATGTACTTGCTGACTACGCGAGACAGGTCGACCCGATATAGCTCTACCCCGAGCTCTTGGGCGATCAGGCCGGCTACCATGGTCTTGCCGGTGCCGGAGGGCCCAGACAGCATCGCCGACAGCGCCCGGCCGTAGCTCAGCTTGTCGCCAAAGCCATAATCGTCAAACAGGCGGTCGCGCACCCGGGCAAAGCGAGCCAGTTCCTGAACTTGTAGCAGGCAGTCCTTGGGCAACACCAGGTCGGCCCAGCCGGCGCGCGTGTCGACCCGCGAACCGTATTGGCGCAGCCTGCTGGTGCTGGCGGTCGTGCAGGCCACGCGCAATTCCAGAGCCGTGGGAATGACTTGTTCCAGGGGCGCCCCGTTCGCCAGCGCCCGCCCAGCCCGACCTTGGGCCTGCTGCAGCGCATGGGCCACCGCGTGGACAATCGACACCGGCCCCAAAGCCAGATGAGCCAGCGATTGCGCGGTCTTGCCGGCGAGTTGGCTCTCGATTCCGCCCGCTTCGAGCAGCGCCCGCCACAGCTCCTGGCGCTCAGGGGCGGTCAAAGCCGGCAGATCCAGGTGCGGCAGACCGGCCAGAGCGGCTAAGCGCTGCGCCGTGTCGGGCGCCAGGGGCCCCTCATGCGCCAGCACCATGGGCCGGCCGATCGCCACCAGACCTTCAATGAGGCGGGAAAATCCCAGGGGTTTCTCGCGCACGGCCGTCTCCAGCCTCTCTAGGCCGGCCAGGACCCACACCACCGGGGTCAAGCGCGCTTCCGCATTCAAGCTGGCCAGCAGTTCGGTGGGCAGGCCCTGGCCCACGTCAAAGACAGCACTCAAATCCACCGTGCGGACCTGCAGCTGGCGCGGCCGAACCACCGCCTCGATCCAAGCCGACGCGCCAAACCCCGGCGTGCCTGAAAGAATCAGCGGTCGCCCCGCCGCCAGCACCCTCTCGATCGCCTGCAGCCAGCCTGGGCGAAGCTTGGCCAAGGCCTCGGCCAGACCTGGGGCGTCGTTGCCCGCCACGGCAAACGGCAGCAGCGAACTTGGCACGCCGCCGCCCAGCAGCATCCGCAGCAGCGCCGGGGCCGGCGAGGCCAGCTCGCCCTGCAGGACCACCGCGCCTTTGCGGCGCAATTCCGCCGTGGGAGCCAGCATCGCCCACGCCAAGCCCACGCCGTGCCCCGCTAGCGCCAACACCGCGTCGATGACAGCCGGGTGATTGCCGTGCTCTCGCCGCCAGCGCCGGGCCGCCCGGTGGGCCCGCTCTGCACAGCCGGCGTCGAGCGCCAAACTCACCACTTGGCCAAGCACAAGGCGCGCAGGGGCCGACAACTCCAGCAATTCTGCAGCCAAATCGAGGGCGCTGCCCGCGCCATCCTCGGTCAGGGTCGCCTCGATTTCAGCCACGCCTTTGCCGACATCAGCCGCGGTCCACAGCGCGAGGTTGCGCGCGGCCTCTGCAGCAGACAGGGGTGGCAGAACGCGGGGTTGGCTCTCAACAGACATGGCAATTCCTCGCAGGGGTGCGTCAACAAGCTAGGCCACGGCAAAAATCGGCAAGTCGTCGATCAACTTCACGGCGCGGTGGCGCTGGCCTAGGGTCCGCAGCCGCTGCAGCATGTCGCCCCAGGTCCGCGCATCGGCCGCGCCCGCCACTCGCAGCGGCGTCGACCAGCCTGGCGGCTTCTTGCCCACCGGCGTGGTGGCCCAACTCGGCAGTTTCGCCGCCAATTGGTCAAGGAGATCAAGGTGTCGCACCGGGTCCAATTGCGCACCCAGCCACTCAAGCGCGGCGGCAGTGCGGGCCAGGTCCCCGCCAAGCAGAGCGTCTTGCACCAACTGCAGCTCTTCAGCCTGAGACCAGGGTTGCAGCAGGATCAGCTCGGCCAGCCAGCCCCAGCGCCCGTTGGCCCACAGCGCCCGCGGAGTCTTGGCGCGACCGGCAGTTTTGTTCGCCAGCTCGCGCAGTTCTGCGGGATTGCCGGCTTTGGCGCTGACGACACGCGGACCGTCCAGATCCACGCTAACGGAGCCGCCTGCCTGGATCTCAGCCAGCCATTGCCGTTGATCTGCCAAGACTTTTCGCAAGTGCGGCGGCTGCCCACCCCAGCCACAAGCCGATCGGGTGCCGACGACATCGCCCAGCAATTGGCCAAGCGGCTCCGTCCAGGGCAGCAGCAGCGGCAGGGCATTGTCGCTCGCGCAGACATCGACCAAAGCCTGATGCCGCCAGGCGATTTGCTGGTCCGGCGCAACGGCTGCGGGCCCGTCAGGCCCCTGCAAACACAGAAACTGCAGCGTCCGGCCGATGGTCGCCCAGTCCTGGGGCCTCTGCTTGACCAGATCGCCCAGCCACAGCCACGCCGGCAACTCGGCCTCGCGGTGCTGCGTGACCCAAGGCCCGCCAAAGTACGCGGCTTCCTTCAGGGATGCATCCAGAGCCGCCGCCAGCTGGGCCGCCGAGGCGAATTCCACCTGCAGGGTGCCGAGCTGAAAGTAGAGCTGCGCCGCGTCGCTCACGGGGCCCGCGGGCCGTTGCGCATGTCATAGATGCCGCCCGGAGCCGCTGCCGGACCCGCTGGCCGCGCTGCACTGGTAGGCGTTGCAGCACCTGGGGCAACGGGCGTGGCACCGGGCGAGTTCGCTTGGGCGGTCGTCGCGCCAAGGACCTGGTCGTAGGTGCTGGTGACCTGCGGACTCGTGTTTAGAATCGAGGTGTTGCCGCGGTTGCCGCGCAGCAGTTCTTCCGTGGGAGTGCTGGCTCCACCGGTGGCATTGGCGACCTGGGTGGCGACGCGCTGCAGGTCGGCCAAGAAGTCGTCGCTTGGAATCACTGCGGTGGCGCTGGTCACCTCGGAGAAAAGCACGTTGGCTTCTAGGAATTCGCCGATGCCGCCGCCCGTCACGCCGTAGTCGTTGGCGCCCAGGTTGCGCGACACCCACAGCGCGCTCATCATGCCGTCAAACGCGGTCGGCTTGCGGATTTCTCTAGCGCCGGCGGCCAGTTTGCGCTCGATGTTCAGCACGACTGTGCCGTTGGGATACCACTCGGGCTGCAGAGCGCCCAGGGTCATCATCTTGGCAAACACTTCTTCCGGGGTCCCGGCGGGCACGGAAATCTCGCCGGGTTTGTACCAGGTCCCCCACGCGGAAATCGGCTTGGCCGTGTCGATCATCGTCAGGGGATTGCGCCCGGTGGCCAACAAGTGGCGAAAGGCCTTCTTGCGCAGGTTCTGATCGGCTTTGGCTGCGGCAATCGTCGCCGGCCGCGCGCTGGGCCCCACCAAATTGCGGGTGATCTCGGCATCGATGTCGGCGGCAGCGGTCGTGATGTCGTACATCTTATCGACCGAGTGGTTGCGCGAACTGAAGGGCGAAATCCGGTCGGCCGGCAGCTTGGCGCCCTGACCGCGGTAGGTGCCGGACGTCACCACCGCCTGCATCACGGGGAACGTGCGGGCGCGATCGGTGAACGTGGGCACCTTCATCTTGACGGCCAGATCCGTGTAGAACTGGTCCTTCAGCGAAGCATTCACCAAGTGGGCTTCGCCGTCGACATCGGCAAACTTCTGAATCGCCACGGGATCTGGGCTGCCCACCACCTTGGTCTGCACAGCCGCAGTACCGGCATCCAAGAACGCGCGGATCGCGTGGTGGCGCAGCACACCGGCATCGGCGTAGGCGGCGTCAAACTCGGCCTGCGTCTTGTTGCCAGCGGCGATCTGGGTGGCCAAGGGGCTAGAGATATCAGCGATATCCTGAGCTTTGGCGTGGATCGCCGCCTGGGCGGTGGCCATGGTCAGCGGCGTGGCTGTCGCCGGCGCGGGCGCTGCCGCTGCACTGGCGGGCGCTGGCGAGGTAGCACCGGCTCCAGCAGCAGGCGCCGCCGGCACCGGGGCCGCGGGGGCACGCGTGGACCCTGGACCGCGCGGAGCGGCCGGCGCAGCAGCTGGAGGGGGAGGAGGCGTCGGAGGTGTGGTCGGCGGCATGGGGTCCTCGCGCAGGTAATCCCCGCCATTGTCCAACTGTTCAGGGGGCGGCGCAACTCTGACCGGCAAGGGCGGTTCGCGTGTGGGGACTGGACGCCACAGCCGGCCATAGGAGCGCCCGGCCGGCGCCATACCGGCCCACCACAACATCGCTACTGAGCAGCGCCGCCAAGGAGAGGAGCAGGGGACGCAAACGCACCTGGGACCTGCCTTTTCTCGGCGCTGGCGATGGAGCAAAGGGCCCTGCGACGGCCACGCCCCGCGCGGGACGCCGCCAAAGTCGCGGCGCTCCCGACCAAAACCAGCCCTGAGCCTTCAAGCTAGGTCGGGGATCGCCGCCCGCCACCCCCACGCCGAGCCCAACCCCGCGCCACGGATGCGAATCGCGGAGCGACGGCGTCCGACGCCGCTTTCGGCGCCGCCTGCAAAGGGAATTCGCCGCCCGCCGCGTCGCCGAAAGTCGCAGCCGGGTCGCCGCAGGCGAGGCGCCCAAACCCACTGGATGCCTCAGCAAAAGCCCCGGCGGCCCTTAGACCCGCAGCTCGACCATCTTGAGCGGCGGCTGGCCGTCCGGGCTGGGAAAATCGCCCTCCGGCTCAATCCACGCGCTGTTCTGCAGCGGCCGCCCGCACTTCTTGGCGCTGCGCTCCAGCTGATCCAGCCACTCCTCGCGGCCCACCTGGGCGACATTGTTGCAGCAAATCAGCGTGCCGCCTTCCTGCGTGGCCAGGAGCGCCGGCTTGAACAGCGCCGGGTAGTCGCGCACCAGGTCCACCACGCCAAACGGGCTGCGCGCCAGCCGCGGCGGGTCCAGAAACACCAGCTCAAATTGCCTAGGCGCCAGCTTGGTAAACTCCGGCAGGCGCTTGCCCCGCACCATCTGCGGCTGGCCCAGCCCTGACCACTGGCGCAGCGCAGAAAACACATCCGTTTTCAGATACATCTGCTCCACACCCGCGGAATTGAGCGCGGCACTCTGCTGCCCCACCGCCAAACCAGACTGGGCAAAATCGACGTTGACCACCTCGCGAGCCCCCGCAAAGGCCGCGGCCATGCCGACACCGCAGGTATAAGCAAACAGATTCAGCACGCTGCGGCCCGGTGCCAGCTGCATGACCCGGCGGCGACCGGCGCGCAGATCCAGAAACAGCCACGGATCCTGGCCCGGATGGCGCGCGGCAAAGCGGTAGTTCACCCCCAGTTCCTGAATCACCCTGGGGAGTTCTGCCTCATCCTGCTCGGCGCGGCGCAGCCAGTTGCCCACGCGCGAACTGCTCTGGCTGCGGTCGTTGTACACCAGCTTAAGCCCTGGACTCTGCTGGCTATAGAAGGCCGCGAGCTCCTGAAGCGCGCCATCGCTCAGGGGCTGGTGAAAGCTCTGAACCAGTAGGACTTCGCCGTAGCGGTCCAGCGTCAGGCCCGGCTGACCTTCCGTACTGCCGTGAAAAACCCGATAGGCGTTGGTGTTTTCTGCGGCCATCTGGGCAAACAGCGGCAGACGCTGCCCCCAGGCCGCGGTCAGATCGGCGCATAGATCGCTAGACACGGCGACTCCGGCTTGCGGGTGTCGCCTGGTAGACCGAGGCCGCGCAAAGGGACAGGCGGCGGGCGGGACTACTGCCCGATCACCTTAAAGCTGCTGACAAACGGCCCGGCAAAGGCGTTGAACTGGCCGTCACCGCTGTCAAACTTCAGGCGGACTTTGAGCGGCTTGCCCAGCAGGCCCTTGGGCACGTCCAGGGTGATGTCGCGCCAGGTCTTGAGCGGCAGGCGCGGCACCTGCAGGGTGGCGTTGTTGCCGTTGCTGCAATTGTTGTTGCCACAGCTCTGGTTAGCCTGGCAGCAATTGGCCCAGTTGTCAGCAGAGACTTGGACGTACAGGCTGTCAAAGCTGCCGCTGTTGGCCTCATTTTCGACATCGAGCCACAGCTTGAACTGCACGGCGGCGGCGCTGAGCCCGGCGGTGTCGAGGGCCGCCGTCCACTGGGCGCTGCCAGCCACGGCGTTGTTGCCGGAGGTATAGTCCTTGCCATTGTTGTAGTTCAACGCGCAGCCAGCAGGTGTCGCGGGGGTTTGGTCCAGCGCCCACACCACCGAGGTCGAATTTGAGCTCAGGGTCCACGCTGCGGTCGAGCCGCCGCAGACCAGCGGGTCTTGAGCCAGCACTTTGGCCGTAGCCGAGCACACCAAGGCCGTTCCACAGTCGACATCGCCGCAGTCCGTTGCACCGTCGCCGTCGTTGTCCTGGCCGTCGCCACAGGCAGTCTCCACGCAGGCGGCGTTCTTGGCGCAATCGCTGTCTTTGCAGTCGATGGCGGCGTCGCCGTCGTTGTCGAGCTTGTCTGTGCACTGGCTCTCTGTGCAGCTGGCCTGGCCCGCGCAAGCCGGGTCGGCGCAATCTGCCTTGCCGTTGGCGTTGTTGTCGATGCCATCGCCGCAAATTTCTGGCTTGTACGCCGCTTCTACCTTGAGGTTGTCGACATACCAGCCGTTGCCCTGGTTGCCGCCGTCGTAGATCACCCCGCCATCGCCCACAGGCGCGCCCAACACCAGCTGAAGCTTGACGATTTTGCCCTGGGCCATCGGCAAGGCCAGCTGCAGGCCGGTCTTGACCTTGTTGATGTCGCCCTGGCCAAACGGCAAGCTCACCACCCCCAGCTCTTTGCCGCTCGCCACATCGATCACCAGCACTTTGGGCGGGTTAGCGGTGTTAAAGAAGTCGACCTCGTAGTACGTGTCCATGGTCACGAGCGGGGTCAAGCCGCCGGTCTTGGTGAAGTCCAGGTTGGGCGAGGTGGCCTTGCCGTGGGTGCCGATGCAGCCGTTGCCCGCTTTGGCGCAGTAGTTGTCGCCGTCGTTGTAGTTGAGCGCGCAGCCGCCGTTGTTGGTCATGCCGTCCACGCCGGGGTTGTTGTCGACCGACCACACCACCTGGGCGCCGTCCTGGGTGCTCAGCGGCGGGTCAAAGCTCCAGCCGGAAGCCTTGCCGCAATCAAAGGAATTGTTGGCCAAGACCAAGCACGGCGCGCTGGGCACGCAGGCCCCCGACTGGCAGGCACTGGCGCTGCTGCACGCCACGCCGTCGTCGCAGACCGTGCCGTCGGCGGCCTTTGTGTAGACGCATTTGCCCGTGGCATTGTCGCAGGCGTCCGCGGTGCACGGGCTGCCGTCGTCGCAGTTGGGCTTGGTGCCGGCCTGGCACTTGCCGTCCTTGCACTGGCCGCCCGTCAAGCAGGCCACGGCGCCGGTGCAGGGGGCGGTGTTGGCCAGGAAGGTGCACGCGCCGGTCTTGGTGTCGCAGAGGTCGTCCGTGCAGTCGTTGCCGTCCGAGCAATTTAGCGGACTGCCCTGGCATTTTCCGGCTAGACAGGCGTCTTTGGCGGTGCAGGCGCTGCCGTCGTCGCACAAAAGGCCGTTGGTGTTGGCCAGGACCGCACACTTGCCCGTCGCCGGGTCGCAGACGTCGCCGGTGCAGGGGTTGTTGTCGTTGCACGCGATGGGCTTGCCGGCGCACTTGCCGTTGCCACAGGCGTCGCCGCTAGTGCAAAGCTGGCCGTCGTCGCAGGTGACGCCATTTTGTGGAACAAAGTTACAGAGTTTAGTGGCGACATCGCAGCTGTCTTTGGTGCAGGGGTTGCCGTCGTCGCACGCGGGACCGCCGGCGGGTTGGCACGCACCGCTGGCCTGGCACGTCTCACCGCTGGTGCAGGCGCTGCCGTCGTCGCAGGGGGTGCCCACCTTGCCGGCGTGGATGCAGCCCTTGACCACGTCGCAACTATCTGTAGTGCACGGATTTTTGTCGTCACAGGCCGCCGCGCCGTCTACGGGCTTGCCGCCCTGACACACCACACCTTTGCCCGCGACCACGCCGCAGACTTCTCCGGCGGTGCAGGGGTTGCCGTCGTCACACGCCGCGGTGGTGGGCGACCAGGCGCAGCCCTTGCCCGGCAGGCAGCTGTCGGTGGTGCAAGCATTGCCGTCGTCGCAGCTTTTGGCGATCTGGGCACCGCAGCTCCCCACTGCGCATACGCCGTCGGATTTGCACGGATCGCTGGAGGCGGCGCAAACGGTTCCGTCCGCCTTGGGCGCGGTGCTGCACTTGCCCGCGGCGCAAATCGCTTGGACACATGGGTTGTTGGTCGCAGGGCAATCGGCGGCCCCGGCGCAAACGGGCCCGGGGGGCCCCGCGTCAAAGGCCACATCTGGCGCCGCTGTGTCTGGCTGAGTCGCATCTGGCTGGGTCGCATCTGGCTGAGTCGTATCGGGCTGGGCGATATCTGGCTGGGTCGTGTCGGGCAAGCCCGCGTCCGGGATGGCCGTATCCGGCTGGGTCGCGTCGGGCTGGGTCGCGTCCGGCTGGTCGCTGTCGGGTCCAGCAACGTCCAGGTCGGTTGTATCGACACCTACTGCGTCCGGATCGACGGCATCGGGGTCCACTGAGGCATCGCTGGCGGAGTCGGGCTCGGCACCATCCGGGGCAGGCCCAATATCCGTCACCGTTGCAGCATCGGGCGCCTCAACGTCTTGGCCCTGCTGGTCGTCAGCCGCGTCGCCCGCGCCCTGGGCATCCCCCAGCGCGGTGCCATCGGCGGTGGCAAGCGTAGATCCGGTAACCTCGGTGTCGTCCGAGCAAGCCCCTAGACCGGCCAAGACCACGCTGAGAGCAAAGGCAAGCGAACTGCGGCGAAAGCGGGGCATGGCGTTCATCTACTGCATCTCCAGAAGCAACGGGTTCGCGACCCGGAGTATAACCTGCCGGTCACGGCCGGGTCCGTCAAGGAATTCACCGCCGCCGGCAGAACTTTTGCGGCGATCAGCCGTCCGCGCGCATCAGCCGCGCCACCAAGGCGTGCAACACAGGCTGGCACGCCGCCGGCAAAGCCTTCTCCGCGGCCAGAGAGAACGCGGCAAGCTCTTGATCCAAAATAGCTTCTGTGGCCTCGACGCCGCCGAGCCGGCGCGCCCAGTGGACCCAATGCGCCACGCGATCCGCCTCCAGGGCTTGACCGTCCGCCGCCCGCCGCAGATCCGCGGCCATTTCTGCAGCCCCGGGGCGATCTTGAGGGGCGGCCAGCAGCATGGGCGCGGTCCACTTGCCCTCTTGCAGGTCGGCCCCAGCGGCGCCGCGGCCCTTGGTCCCCAGCACGTCCAGTAGGTCGTCGCGCAGCTGAAACGCCAGGCCCAAGTGGCGGGCGGCCTCATGGCAAGCCTCTACCGCCGCAGCGCTTTGCCCCAGGATCAGCGCCGCGCCCGCCAGGCAAGTGCCAAACAGAGGCCCCGTCTTGGCCAGGTGGACGGCCATCAATTCGTCCAGCGTCGGCGCGGCCAAATCGCGCAAGCCCAGGTCAGCCACTTGGCCGCGGATGGTCTCTGCGATGGCGTCCGCGAGCAGCAGAGCCAGGGGCGCGCGCAATTCCTGAGCAATTTGATCGCAGGACAGCAGCTGACCCAGGGGCGCGGTCAGCATCGCGTCGCCGGCGTTGATCGCCTGGGCCTCGCCCACACTCGTCCACAGGGTCGGCACGCCGCGGCGGAGGCGATCGCCGTCCTGAACGTCGTCGTGGGCCAAGGTGCCGTTGTGGACCAGCTCTACGGCCGCCCCCAGGGCCAGCGCCGCCTGCACATCGCCGCCCGCCGCAGACACCAGCGCGACCGGCAGGAGCCCGCGCAAACGCTTGCCACCGCTGCTCAATTGCTGCTGAACCATCTTTGCGAGCAGCGCCCGGCCCCCCGGATCGCTCCCCTGCGGGTAGGCGTAGCGCTGCGGCCGCCCCAGGGCGTGGGGCGCGGCATTCCAGCGGGCCAGCAGCGCCTCCAGGTCTGCGGCGTGGCCCAGAAAATACTGATCAAAGCTCATGCTTTTACTCCCGTCCGCCGACGGCAACGGTCGCCGCGGCCAAATCCGCCGGTAGCATCGCGACGACTGCGCCATGGCCTTCGTGCCAGGCACGGGCCGCAGCTGCGACGGCCGCCGAGCGACCGACCGCGAGCACGCAATCCCCGCCGCCGGCCCCGGATGTCCTGGAGGCAACGGCGTATTTTGCACAGTGCTGTTTGGCCTTCCACACGGCGGGGGTCAGCAGACCGGGGGACGCCTGCGCTGCCGCCTCGGAGACCGCCTCGCACTGCGCCAGCGCCGCCAGGATCGGCTCAAGCCCACCCAAGCGCCACGCCCCCAGCAGCCCCTCAGCGGCGTCGTGAATTTGAGGCAGAAATTCAGCCAGTTGTTCGCGGCGGGCCAGGGCGTCGGCCGTGGGCGCTGCCTGGCCGGTAAACAGGGCCGCCAGCGCCAATTCCTTAGGCCACAACAGCGATTCCGCGCGGTCCGGATCGCGCCGGTAGCTGATGACGCCGCCGTGGGCAATCGCCGTCACGTCATAGCCGCTGCCGCCCCCTTGAGCGCCGCCGTGGGCATCGCGGGCCGCTTGGGCGATCTCTTGGTCGCTGCGGCGCTGGCCGTGGGCTGCCAACAGGCCGCGCAACATCGCCACTGTCACCGCCGCACTGGTGCCCAGGCCGACTTTTTGCCCGCCGATCTGTCCGGCGACGCGCAGTTCGATGGCGACGTCAGAAGACAATTGCCATTGCTTTAGGGCTACCTGGGCGGCGTGCCAGGCCATCTGCGCAAGGCCGTTGGCCTCGGCGGTGATTTCAAACCAGCGGTCAAAAGCGTGCAGCCGCGGCACCGCCACCGTACCGGGGACCACGCGCACGAGCTGACCCGTGGCAAAGGCCAGGGCCACGCCGCCGGGCTGGAGCACCGCATATTCGCCCGCGAGCATCAGCTTGCCCGGCACAGCAAAGTCTTGAAAGCTCAAAGGTCTTCCTCGCGCGACTCGACAATGCGAGCGCCCGGGCCAATGTGCGTCTGCAGCACTTCTTCGACCCCTTCGATCTGCGCCAGCGTTTCCGCGACGATGCGCGCGTCCTGCGGCTCCACCAGCACGACCACAGAAGCGCCGGCGTCAATGGTAAAGCAGCACTCGCAGCCGTCTGCCCGCAGCTGCTGCACCGCCTCAATCACGGCTAACGTCGCAGGCTGCCAGTAGATGAGCGGCGGCCGATTGGCGATCATGGAGGCGTGCATGGCCAGGGCGTTGCCCTCCACCACTTCGGCCAAGCGCCGCATCGACTTGAGCGACAGGGCCTCTTTGCAGCTCTCCACGTCGCGCTGACATTGCTCGATCCACGCCGCCTGATAGGGCGATCCGCCGCCGCCTTGCAGGCGCATCCCTTCGGTCGAGCTGATCTTTTTGCGCCCGCCGATCCGCGCCACCAGCACCTTGAGCGGCCAGTAGTCGGGGGTGTAGAGCTGTTCGGCAAAGGAATCCGCACCGTCCGCGCGGTGGCCGGCGTGCCAAATCGCAAAACCGCCCGGCACCGATCGAGACGCCGATCCCGAGCCAGAGCGCGCCAAGCGCGACAGCAGCGGTCCGTCCAACGCTAGACCGTAGGCCTGCGCCGCAGCCATCGCCAGGGCGGCAAAGGCAGAGGCAGAAGAAGCCAGGCCGCGCGCCGCCGGCACGGTGTTGACCGAGCGCAACCCCGCGTACACGCGCGATCCACTCAGCTCGCGAATCTGATCGAGCACGCGCCGCACTTTGACCATGCCGGCCGGGTCGAGCTCCTGATCGTCCACAACCATCACGTCTTCAGGCAGATCTGGCTGCGGCTGGACCACGGTGTAGGAGCCCAGATCAGCCAGGGCCACGGAGATCGACGAGGCCAACGGCAGATTGATCTTGGCGTCGCGCTTGCCCCAATACTTGGTCAGGGCGATGTTAGACGGGGCAAAAGCCGCAGCGCGGCGCAAGCTGGGTTCAGAGGGCGACATGATTTTCCTCATGGTTCATCGGGGCTAAGGACAGCGGCACGGTCCAATGGTCGCTGGCGTCGGTGCACGCGGCCACAACCCGTGCGGCTGCGGCTCGGTCAGGGCAGAGGGCCAGAATCACGCCGCCAAGCCCCGCCCCGGTCTGCTTGGCCGCCAGCGCGCCGTGGGCCAGAGCTTGGGCGATGCAGCGCTCCATCGCCGCGTTGACCACGCCCAGCGGCTCCAGGACCGCAGCGGCAGAGCGCAGGGCGGCGGCGAGTTGGGCAAAATCCCCAGTCTCTAAGCCACGGGCCGCTTGGTCCGCCGCGGCGCTGGTGGCGTCTGCCAGGGCTTGGCGCTGGGCGGGATCCATGGCGGCGCGGCGGTCACTGGCGATAGCAATGGCCTCGCGGGTCGGCTGCCCCTGGCCCAAGTCCATCAGAAGCCAGCAGAATTGCTCTAGGGCGGGATGCACGGGGCCCAGACGCCGCTCAACCCGGCCGCCGCGAAAAAGCACGCCGCTGCTGCCCTGCCCGTCTGGGGAGCGGTTTGAGCCCGTGGCCGCCGCCGCAGGGTCCAAGCCGGAGGAGCGCCCGTGGATCAGGTCCTCCAAATCCTTTGCCCGCAAGCCGACTTCTTCCACCCCTGCGGCCTGACGACCTACTGCCGCGTCGGCCGCCCGCACAAGCGCCACCGCCAGCGCTGCAGACGAGCCCAGCCCGCGCCGCAGCGGCACTTGCGAGTCGATGCGCACCCGCGCGCCCGCAGCGACGCCGACTTGCGCCAGCGCCAGGGTGGCCATCGCCATAGCCCCCTGCAAAGCCTGCTCCGGCGCTGGGGAATCGACTTCCACGCCGGCGACCGTCGGGTCCAAAGTGAGCTCGACATCGACCGCCAGACTGGGCAGGCCGATCGCCAAAGCCCGCGCGCCGTCCAGCACCCAGTGCTCGCCGACCAAAATCAGCTTGGCGTTGCCGCGCCCAGCGCCCATCGGTCAATCCTCTTGCTGCATCGGGGTGTGGGCCAGCTGGTGCAGGTCCGGAGCGCCGGCCAGAAACATCGCGATGCGCAAAGTCTCAATGACGCCTTCAATTTCCGTGACTACCGCCTCCACCCCGCGGTGGGCGGCGCGCAGGAACGGCCAGGCCATCGCGCAGGCATCGGCGCCCAGGGCCAGGCACTTGGCCACTTCAAGCCCATCGCGCAAGCCACCAGAGGCAATCACAATCCGCCCCGGCAGCAGCCGGCGAGCCTGCATAACGCTCTGGGCGGTGGGCGTCCCCATGCCGGCCAGCACTTCGCCGGCGATCGACTGCGGCGTGCGCTCGCCGTGGCGCAGGCTCTCAATCCGCGACCAGGAAGTCCCGCCCACGCCTGCCGTTTCTACGCCGGCGATGCCCAGAGCGCGCAAGTGCTCCAGGGTGTGGCCAGAAAGCCCCATGCCCACTTCTTTGACGATCACCGGCACGCTGGCCGAGGCCGCGACTTCGCCCAGGGCGTCGAGCACGCCGCGCCAGTCGCGATCGCCCTCCGGCTGTATCGCTTCTTGCAGCGGATTGAGGTGGATCATCGCGCCATCGGCGCCCACGGCGTGCACCAGCCGGTCCAGATCGGCGCCAGACAGGTGATCGCGCAGCTGAATCGCGCCGATATTGCCCAGCAGCAGGGTGGTCGGCGCCACGTCGCGCATGGCAAAACTGTCGACCTGCAGCTTTTCATAGGTCAGCATCGGCCGCTGGCTGCCCAGGCAGAAACCCACGCCGCAGCGCTCGGCCGCTTCAGCCAAAATGCGATTGACTTGGCCCGCTTCGACGGTGCCGCCGGTCATCGCCCCCACCAGCAGCGGCGCGCGCAGGCGTTTGCCCAGCAACACCCGCGACGTGTCGATCTGATCGAGGTCCAATTCCGGCAGGCTCAGCGCCTCAAACTGCCAGCGATCCAGGCCATTGCCGCGGCCAGGCCTTTGAACCCGCTGATCTTCTAAGGCTATCCGCAGGTGATCGGCCTTGCGGTCGGCCATCGACTCGGCGCTCTCCATCGGCGACTCCGCCCGGGGCTTGCCCGGCGCTTGCTGGTCTGGCTGGATCTGGTCAGGCCGGAGATGAGCCGGCAAGGCGGGCAGGATCGCTTAGGCCGGCTGCCCTTGCAAGCCACGCCGCGCAAACGCCCCAGCGGGCCGGAGCATTGGCTGCGGCTCGCTGAGGCGTTGGATGCGCGGCGGGGTCTCCAAGAGGCGGCCCCTGCGGTGGTTGGGCTGCTACAAGTTGGGGAAAGCCGTGGGATCGGCCATGAGCTTGTACAGATCCTTGTGGTCCTTGGTGGCCGTCACCAAGCCCGGCGCCATCACAGTGCTCTGACCAAACTTGGTCTTGAACCAGGATTCGTGAGGCTTGGCGCGGACAAACTGACCCAAGCTCATACTCTCGATCGCCACAGTCTTGCCGTCGACACCGTGGCACGATTCGCACTTGGCCTTGTAGATAACCTTGCCGGCCACCGCGTCGCCGTCTTTGCCGATATTGGTGTATGTCAGCTTGGGCTTGATCAACGTGTTGACACCATTAACCATTTCATAGTGCATGGGGGCGCCAGAAACCTGCAGGTCGTAGAGGTCGTTTGGAGCAATCCACTCTTCTTTCATGAACTTAACCATGTTCCAAATCTGAGCCTCGGTGAGCGACCCACTGTAGTCGGGGTGGCGGCTATCGCCCGCAGCGTTCATCGGCCGACCCCAAGGCGCAGCAACCATGTCGTGAAGATCCTGGTAGGACATGGTCTTGGCAGAAACGCGCAGGTTGACGTCGGACACGTCTGGCCTTGTGGCCGTGCCCGTGCTGAGCCCCGTGCGGTCGGCGTAAGACCCGGCGTTGCCCAGGCCGTCCCAGCCGTGGCAGGTCTTGCAGCGGACGAACTCCGAACCGTTGGTCACGCCGTAGTCAGTCAGTTTCCCCTTGCCGGCACCGGTGGCGGTGAACCACTCTGAAAAGGCCGCACCGCCTTTGATGCCATCGGCCGCCAGGTAAGCGGCAGGCGGCGCATCGATGAGGTCTTTGCCCGCCGCGCCGGGCTGGCCAGCGGGACCTTGGGTGCCTGTCGCGCCGTCGGCGAGGGTCACTGCAGTACCGTCGCCGCAGGTGATTGTCTTGGTCTTGTCACCGTTATCCTTGACTACACAGGAGCTTCCGTCCTTGCCGCTGCTGCCGGCAGCGCCGGCCGAACCCGCAGCGCCGTCTTTGCCATCGCTGACTGTGGCCTTGGACTCGCCGCAGGTGATGGTCTTGGTGCCATCGCCGTTGTCCTTGATCGCGCATGA
>JBIKTV010000077.1:0-17216 GCA_044347905.1 Myxococcota bacterium | reverse complement strand
ACTGCGTGGCGCTGTTGCAGTTGTTGCCGCAGGGGAAGGTCGGGGTAAACACGCAAGTGCCGGTGTTGGGGTTGCAATTGTCAATGGTGCAGGCGTTGTTATCCGTGCACGTCACCGCGGCGCCCACGCACTTGCCGGTGTTGCACGCGTCATTGAGGGTACACAGCGCGCCGTCATTGCACTTGCTGCCGTTGGTCGCCGCGGTCCAGCCGCACAGGCCGGTCTTGGCATCGCAGCCGTCCACGGTGCACACGTTGTTGTCGTTGCAGTCCTTGCCGGTGCCGGCCTTGCAGACGCCAGCGCTGCACAAGTCGGTGGCGGTGCAAAGGTTGCCGTCGTCGCACGCAGCGCCATCATTGACCTTGGACACGCACTTGCCGACCTGACAGGCCTCTACGGTGCAGACGTTCCCGTCGTCGCAGTCCTTGTCGACGATGCACTGCACGCCGCAGCCGGGGATCGAGGTAAAGCTGCACTTGCCGGTCTTGGGATCGCACGCGTCGGTGGTGCAGTCGTCCTTGTCATTGCAGACGATCGGGCTGCCGCCGCTGCACTTGCCGCCCACGCAGCCATCGACCGTGGTGCACAAATTCGCGTCGTCGCACGGGGTGTTGTCGGCGCCCGGCGCGCTGATGCACTTGCCCGTTGCGGGGTCGCAGGCGTCCTTGGTGCACGGGTTCTTGTCATCGCAAACCACGGGCTTGCCGGCGCATTTGCCGCCCGCACAGGCATCGGTGGTGCAGGGATCGTTGTCGCTGCACGGCGCTCCATCGGCGTTGACCGCGCTGCATTTGCCGCTGGCCGCGTCGCACTTTTCCGTGGTGCAGCCGTTGTTGTCGCTGGGGCAGTCCAAGTCGACGCTGCACGGCTTGGTGCAGTTGGCGATCGGCGCGAACACGCAGTTGCCGCTCTTGCTGTCGCAGCTGTCGGTGGTGCAAATGTCTTTGTCATCGCAGGGTACGGCGCTGCCGCCGCACTTGCCGGCGATGCACAGATCGCCCGTCGTGCACAGATTGGCGTCGTCGCACGGGGTCTTGTCGGCGGCGTTGACCGAGGCGCACTTGCCGGTGGCCGTATCGCAAGCGTCGCTGGTGCACGGGTTGCTGTCGTCGCACACGGCCTTGGCGCCGGGCACGCACTTGCCGGCCTGGCAGTCGTCGGCGATGGTGCACAAATTGCCGTCATCACACGCGGTCTTGTCCGCCACGGCGACGTTAGCGCAATTGCCCGTGGCCTTGTCGCAGCTGTCGGTGGTGCAGGCGTTGTTGTCGTTGCAGTTGGTCAATTTGCCGGGGACGCACTTGCTGTCCTGGCAGAGGTCGCCCACGGTGCAGGCGTTCACGTCGCTGCACGGCGTGCCGTTGGACGGGCCATACGCGCACTTGCCGGCGGCGCACTGCTGGGTGGTGCACATGTTGTTGTCGTCGCAGTCCTTGTCGACCGTGCAGTTGCCGCCGCAGCCCACAATCGGCTTGGCGAAGCACTTGCCCGTCGCCTGGTCGCACGCGTCATTGGTGCACGGGTCTTTGTCATCGCAGACGATCGGCGTGCCGACGCAGTTGCCGCCCTTGCAGACATCCGCCGTACAGCCCTGGCCATCGCTGCACACGCCCGTGTCGTCCGGGGTGGCGCTGCAGCCGCCCTTGGGGTCGCAGGCGTCCTTGGTGCAGGCGTTCTTGTCATCGCAGACCACCGGGGTGCCTTGGCACGCGCCGCCGCTGCACTTGTCACCGCTGGAACAGGCACTGCCGTCGTCACAGCCCTGGCCGTCCGCTCCGGCGGTGTTGACGCAAGCCCCGCCCTTGCAGGCGTCTAGGGTACACGGCTTGCCGTCATCGCAATTCTTGATGGAGCCCAGGCACTTGCCGCTCACGCAGGCGTCGCCGCTGGTGCACGCGTCGGCGTCATCGCAGGCCTGAGAGATGTTGGTCGTCAAGCACTTGCCGTCCTGGCAAGCATCATTCGTGCAGGAATTGCCGTCGTCGCAAGTCAGCGGGGTGCCGGCGCATTTTCCCGCATCGCAGCTGTCGCCATTGGTGCACAGGTTGCCGTCGTCGCAGCTGCCCGGGGCCGGGGCAAAGGTACAGCCGCCGTCTTTGCACGCGTCCGCGGTGCACGGGTTGTTGTCGCTGCAGGGCACGTCTTCGCCGCCACAGGCGCCTGCGGTGCACTTGTCATTCTGCGTGCAGGCGTTGCCGTCGTCGCAGCTGCCGCCGTCGCTGTTGCTCGAGGCGCACTTGCCGCCGCTGCACGTGTCCGCGGTGCAGGGGTTTTTGTCGTCGCAGTCGGCGTTGGCTTTGCACTGGTCTCCGCACCCGGGGATAGCGGTCGCGCTGCACTTGCCGTTGGCGGGGTCGCAAGCGTCGGCCGTACAAGCGTTCTTGTCGTCGCAATTGACCGCGTTGCCTCCGCACTTGCCGGCGGTACACTGGTCTTTTTCGCTGCACAGATCGCCGTCGTCGCACGCCGAGCCGTCCGCAAGGGCTTCGCTCAGGCACTTGCCGCTGGTGGCGTCGCATTTGTCCGCGGTGCAGTCGTTCTTGTCCTCGCAGGCGACGGCGCTGCCCAGGCAACCGCCCTTGATGCAGGCGTCGGCCGAAGTACACAAGTTGCCGTCATCGCAGGAGGAACCTTCCGCCTTGGGCGCAGAGAGGCACGCGCCGGTGACGGCGTCGCAGCTGTCGGTGGTGCAGGCGTTGCCGTCGTCGCAGTCCGCGGCGCTGGCGCAGGCTTTGCAGCCCGGCTTGGGCAAAAAGGCGCAGGTTCCGCTGGTTGCGTCGCAGCTGTCGAGGGTGCAGTCGTCCGCATCGTTGCAGACCTTGGCCTGGGCCTTGCACTCGCCTGCGCCACAGGCGCCCGTAGAGCAGAGGTCGCTGACCGAACACACCGTGCCGTCGATCTTGTTGTCGATCACGCACTTGCCTTCCTGGCACAGCGCCACCTTGCACTCGCCGATCTTGACCTTCATCGCGCATTCGACGTCGGTCACGCACTCTGGCGCGGCCGTGTCGGGCGGGTCGGTCGCGTCGGGCGTGACGTCCGGCTGGTCAGTGCCGTCAGGAGTCACGTCGGGCTGGTCAGTGCCGTCAGGGGTCACGTCGGGCTGGTCAGTGCCGTCAGGCGTCACGTCCGGCTGATCGGTGCCGTCCGGGGTCACGTCGGGCTGGTCAGTGCCGTCAGGGGTCACGTCCGGTTGATCGGTGCCGTCGGGCTGGACGTCGCCTTGAACATCGCCACCTTGGACGTCCGTGCCCTGCACATCGCCGCCCTGAATATCGCCGCCTTGAACATCGCTGCCGGCGTCGGATGCGGTGTCGCCCGCGTCGATCTGCGCGACGTCGCTGCCGGCATCGGTTCCGGCCGTCGTCCCGGCCCCGGTCACCACCGCGTCATCGCCGCCGCAAGCTGCAGAGCCCACCGCCAGAAGGGTGGACGCCAGCAAGGCCAGCCAGGGCCGCCGAACAGTCTTTAATGGATTTACAGGCTTGGACATGGTCTTCTCCTACAGCGTTCGGGCGGCGCCGGTGTATTCCCCTCAGCGCAACGGTGATTCTACGCCCTCCCCAGGGCCGGGTCGAATTCCCCGCGCTCCGCGCACAGCGGATTCCCGGGCGGCCCGCAAAGTCTCACATTTCTTCACAGATGGAACGGCGCGGGCGACGGAATCTCTGACCGCAGGCGGCGCAATCGCGGGCGCTGGGCTCAATCCTCTTCGCCGCCCGCCAGGTCTTCGGTCAAATCGGCGGTGCGCTCGGCAATGCGGTCCACGACTTGGCGCACCCGCGAGCGAGTCCCCGCCACCGCACCTTGCATGGCGTCGTGCATGGCCCCGCGGGCCGACGAGAACGTCGTGTCGACCACCGAAGGCCCATGGGCTTTCGCCGCGGATTTGGCCGGGGTCTTGCGAGCGCTGCGGGTCTTGGGTGGGGCAGCAGCTTTCGCCTTGGAGGCCGGGCGCTTGCGTCCCTCTGGCGTCACCCGCTTGGGGGTCGCCCGCGCCTTGACCTCAGAGCGCAGCGTGCCGTCTTCATTGGGCACAAAGCGCACCTCGGTGCTGATTTGGAAAGACACGCTCGTCAAGACTTTGCGCAGTTCTTCCGCCAAGTTGAGGCTAGAGAGAAACTGCTGCATCTCGCGACCGACGATCTCCACCGCCTCGCGCTTGGTGGTATCCACCGCCTGCAGCGCCGACTGCATCACGGACTGCACCAAGTCCTTGGGCAGCAGGGCGCTCATCAGCTTCTTGCGCTCGTCATCTGTGGTGTTGAGCGCCTGCAGGCTGCGATCCACCGCGCGGCGCACCATGTCTGGAATGAAGCCGCCCTCGTCGCCATCGCGGTCTTTTTTGTCGAACACCATGACCAGCCTCCTGGACTCCCAAAGGATTCTGGGGACCCGCAGAAATCGCGGAATCCCCTCCGCCTCTGCGGCAATTCGGCCCCTAAGGGCGCGAACTTGCAGCCCACCCAGCAAGCAATGCGACAGGCGGAAATCTAGTTCCGCTGATCGCCTTTATGGGCCGGCCGCCCGCAACTGGGAATCAGTGGTGCGAGCTGCGCCCGTGGGCCGTGCCTTCGTGGTCGGTCGCGCGAAACTCGCCGCCCTGGCTGGCCGTGCTGAGCTTGGCCAAGCTGAGCAAGTCGACTTTGCCGGTCTTCTGATCGCGGCGGGTGTAGCTGGGCAGGGTGTGCACGCCGCTGTCCATGCGGATGGCGTCGCACGGGCACGCCTCTTCGCAAAAGCCGCAGTAGATGCACTTGAGCAGGTCGATCTCAAACTGGGTCGGGAACTTCTCAATGTCCCGATCCTCATGCTCTGAGGCGAGGATGGTGATGCAGTTGGCCGGGCAGGCGGTGGCGCAGAGCATGCAGGCCACGCAGCGGACTTGGCCGTCGTCGCGCTTGGTCAGCAGGTGCTTGCCGCGAAAGCGCGGAGTGTAAGGCCGCCGATCCTCTGGGTATTGGACGGTGACGATGTCCTTCTTGCCAAACAGATTGCGCACGAACGCCCGGCTGGTGATGACCAGGCCCTTGGCAATTTCGACGACGTAGGACTGCTGCACCAGGTCGGGTTGAATGCGGTTGACCAGTTTGGCCATGGTGTCATTCCTCTAGGGCCGCGCGGGCCAGTCGTCCAGGAGAAGAAAGCGGTCGAGGGGTCCGGTGGAGAGATCCAACGGCCGGACCTAGCGGCGATCCAGCAGGGTCAGGGCGATACCGGTCAACACTAGGTTCACGAGCGCCGCCGGCAGCATGATGCGCCAGCCCAAGCGCATCACCTGGTCGTAGCGGAAGCGCGGCAGGGTCCAGCGGATCGTCATCTGCAGCCACACCAGGAACACGGCCTTGAGCAGGAACGCGCCGATTTGCAGGGCGATCAGCAGCGGAGTGTCGCCCGACACGCCGGGGATATGCCAGCCGCCCAGGAACAGCGTAGCACCCAGGCAACCGATGAGCACAATCTCAATGAACTCGGACAGGGCCAGAACCGCGAAATTCATCGAGGAATACTCGGTCCACCAGCCGGCGGTCAGCTCGGACTCGGCTTCCGCAGTGTCAAACGGCGCGCGCTTGTTTTCGGCGATGGCGCAGGCAAGATACAGAATAAACGCCGCGGGTTGCGTGAAAATGCCCCAGGCCGGCAAGAAGCCAAAGAGCGACTGGGTCTGCTGGACGACGATTTCCTGCAGGTCGACGGAGCCCGAGATCATGAACACGCCGCAGAGCACCAAGCCGATCGCCACTTCGTAGCTGATCATTTGGGCGGTGATGCGCAAGCCGCCCATCAGCGACCACTTGTTGTTGGAGGCCCACGAGCCCATGACCGCGCCGTAGACGTTGAGCGAAGAGATGGCAAAGATGAACAGGATTCCCAACTCCGTGTTGGCGATCACCGCGTTGTCGCCCGGGCCAAACGGGATCACCGCAAACACCATCAGCGCCGGGATAAAGGCGATGATCGGCGCCATGCGGAACATGATCGGGTTGGGCGTGTCGGGGGTGAAATCCTCTTTGGTCAGCATCTTGATCGGGTCAGCGAGCATGTGAAACAGACCGCCCAAGCGGAATTTGCCCACATTGGCGCGGTTGGGGCCGGGGCGGTTCTGAATCAGCGCCGAGTACTTGCGCTCGACCCAGGTCAGCACGGTGGCCAGCCCCATGACGAACACCAGGGCAAAGCCGGCGAACTTGATGAGCGTCCAGGCAATGGTGTTGAGGATGGGGTCGGTGAATAGCTGCATGGCGGTCTCCTAACGCGGTCACGGACTGGGCTGAGCGTTTGCTGAACGGGGCGGCTGGTTAGGCTGGGCTAGTAGCTGGGCTCAGTCGTGAGAGGGACTCGGTGTCGATCGATGGACTGCGGCCGATCAGGCGCCGCGGCGCAGTTGGAAAGGCCGGTTGTAGGTCGGGGCTACCGGGTCCGGCTCCCACTGAGGCGTGCCTTCGATCCGCGGACGGCGCTCGGCTAGCGGCTCGCCACGGCCCAGGGCCCGGCCCAAGTCGCCCAGTTCGGCGTAGTTCAGGAACTTGAAGGCGGGGACAACCGCGGCCAGCTTGTCAAAAAGCTCAGCCGGGCGGCTCTTTTCGCTGAAGTCCAGGGGAGCAGCCAGCGCGCTCTGGGCCAGCTGGGCGGCGGCCGCGTGGGGCGTCACAGTGGTCACGGCGGGCTTGAGCGGCTGCTGGAGGCGCTGCACCCAGCCGGCAACATTGGTCACGCTGCCTTCGCGGCGGTGCAGCGGCGTCGCCGGGATCACCACTTCTGCGGCCTCGCTCAGGGCGCTGGCGATATCGGTGATCACGGCGGCCTTGGGCACGCGGGCCACGGCTTCCAACAGTTCGTCGCTGCTGAAGCTGCCGTTGTCGACGATCACCACCAGATCCAGGGCGCCGCTGTCGCCGATGAGCGACGCTTCTGTGCCGAGCGGGCCCACCAGCTGGCCCAGGATCTCCTGAGCGCCGCTGCGGTTGCAGTCGCGATCGTCGCTGCGGAGCAAGGTGTCGCCCTTCTGGCCGCTGCGGTTGAGCAGATAAGCCTTGGCGCCCAAGCCCTTGGTCAGCTGACCCCAGGCGTAATAGTCCTCATTGGTCAGCGAGGCGGACAGGGCCACGCCGATGGTGCCGCCCGCTGCGACCGCGTCGTGCAGCCAGGTGCCAAGGGCGCGAATACCGTCCACCGCGGGCGCTTGGCGCGGGCCGTCGGGACCCGGGACCACCCCCAAGCTCAAGGCGCGCTCATTGCCGCTCAAGCTGTGGCGACCTTCATCGCACATCCAGTAGCTGTTGACGTCGGGGTTGTAGCGCGGCACCAAGCGCTCGACTTTGTTGGTGTGGCTGTCCACGCGCACCGAGCAACCGCGGGCGCATCCAGTGCACACAGAGTCGCGGCGGTCCAGGAACCACACCCGGCGCTGAAAGCGGAATTCGCGGCTGGTCAGGGCGCCGACCGGGCAAATATCGACGACATTGAGCGAATACGGGTTGTTCAGCTCGACGCCGTCCGGAGTGGTGATCTCCGAGTGCTCGCCGCGGGCTTCCACGGTCAGCTCGTTGGTCTTGGTGACTTCTTCGCAGAAGCGCACGCAGCGGGTGCAGACGACGCAGCGCTCCGCGTCCAAGACCACGCTGGGCCCCAGCACTTTGGCCTTGGGCTTGCCGATCTTTTCGCTGATGACGCGCGAGGCCTTGGCGCTGTAGGTCACAAAATGCTCTTGCAGCACGCACTCGCCGGCCTGGTCGCAGATGGGGCAGTCGACCGGGTGGTTGAGCAGGATGAACTCCAGCACCGCCTTCTGCGTGGCCTGGACCTTCTCCGTCTGGGTGCGCACCACCATGCCGTCGGCCACTTCTGTGTAGCAGCCGGGCAGAGGCTTGGGCGATTTCTCGACTTCAACCAAGCACATGCGGCAATTGGCGGCGATGGAGAGCCCGGGGTGGTAGCAGAACACCGGGATGTCGATGCCGAGTTGCTTGGCCGCGCGCAGCACCGTCGTCCCTGCGGGAACTTCGATTTCGCGGCCGTCGATGGTGACCTTGGGCATAGGGGGCCTCAGTGCTTGGGCTCGAGTCGCTTGCTTGGGCGTCCATCCATCGCGGGGCAAGACGCAGGTCAAGGGCTTGAAGGAGACTAGGATCGGGACTCGAAAGGAGAAAATGGCTGACGGCGCCGGCCAGACGGCTAGCGGTCGACTTCGCCGCCGATCATGTTGAGCGTGTCAAAGGTCGGGACGATGTCAGACAAAAAGTGCCCGACGATCATCTTCTTAAGGATGCCCATCGCGTAAAAGCACGGCGGGCGCACGTGGATGCGGTACGGCCGGCCATTGCCCTGGGACACGGCGTAGAAGCCGACTTCGCCATTGCCGCCTTCGACCGCAGCGTAGATCTCGCCGGGCGGCACCTGGTGGCCGTCGATGACCAGCTTGAAGTGGGCAATCATCCCCTCGATCGAGTTGTAGACCGCGTCTTTGGGCGGCAGACAGACCTTCCAATCGTCGACGTTGATCGGCCCCTTGGGGATCTTCTGGAAAATCTGCTGGATAATCTTGTAGCTCTGCTTGATCTCTTCGACGCGGCAGAGATAGCGATCGTAGTTGTCGCCCTGGTGGCCGATGACGACCTCAAAGTCCATCTCGTCGTACTTGAGGTACGGCTGGTGCTTGCGCAGGTCCCAGTCGACGCCGGTGCAGCGCAGCATGATGCCGGTACAGCCGGAGTCGATCGCGTCTTGCTGGCTCAGCTGGCCGGTGGCGATCATGCGATCGTAGAAAATCCGGTTCTTGGTCAAAAGCTTGTCCATCTTGGACAGCAGGTCGATCGCCTCGTCGAGCGCCTTCATCACGTGCGCTTCGTAGTCTTCCGGCAGGTCGGCCTTCATGCCGCCAATGCGGGTGTAGGAGGTCGTCAGGCGGGCGCCCGTCAGCTCTTCGACGATGGGATACAGGCCTTCGCGCGCCTGAACGCCGTAGAGAAAGGGAGTAAAGCCGCCGAGTTCCAGCGCACCCGCGGCGAGACCGGTAAAGTGGTCGGTGATTCGCGAGATCTCTGAGATCAACATGCGAATGTACTGGGCCCGCGGCGTGGGCGTGATGCCCATCAGCTTCTCCACCGCCATCACGTAGCCGACGTTGTTGACCATCGGCGACACGTAATTGAGCCGGTCGGTGTACGGCAGAACTTGTTGCCAAGTGCCCTGCTCGGCCATTTTCTCAAAGCCGCGATGCAGATAGCCGATGTGGATGTCCACATCCTGGACCATCTCTCCGTCCAGGGTCAGGACGAATTTCACGGTGCCGTGGGTCGCGGGGTGCGACGGGCCCATGTTGATCGTCATCAGGTCGCCCGAGCGATCGGCGGTGGCCTTGACCGATTGGGCGGCGCTGAGGCCACTGGCAGAGGGGGCGGTGGTGGTGCTCATGGGCGAGCCTCCGTGAAATCAAGGGACTAAGGCCAAAACGGCGGGTTCACGAGCGACGGCGACGCCTAGCGGTAGGTTTCCTGATCGGTGTAGTCGCTCAGGGTCGGCAGCGACACCAGCGGCTGATAACCGCGCAGGGGATAGTCTTTTCGCAGCGGATGGCCCTCAAACTCTTCATACAGCAGGATGCGCCGGTGATCGGCCAGGCCGTCAAAGCGCACGCCGTACATGTCCCAGGTCTCGCGCTCGCCAAATCCGGCTGCTAGCCACACACCGCTGAGGCTCGGGACGATGGAATCTTCAAGCGAAATCGCGACTTTGACCCGCAGCCGGTGCTTGAGCGACAGCGACAGCAGGTGGTAGACGACCTCAAAGCGCGGCAAGGTCGCCGAGGTCAGGCCCGACTTGTGGCCCACGTCGACCGGGCTGGTCCGCGCGCGATGCTCGATCGGAAACTCGGAGTAGTCCACGCCGGTGACGTCGATGAGCTGCTGCATGGCGCTGCGGGGATCGTCGCGAAGAAACGTCATGATCTCGACGAGTTTCTCTCTCACCACCAGCACAGTGGCGTCGCCGCCGGTGCTGTGGCTGCCGATCACGGCGTCGCCAAACTTGGCGCGGACGATATCGATGAGCTTTTGCGACATGGTTTCTCCAGCAGCGCGAAGGGGGCTCGGTCAGCTCAGCTGCGGTTGGCTCGCGGCGGTTTCGATGGCCATCTGGCGGACTCCCGAATCAGAAACTCGCGCGTTTCTGCAGAGCTATGTGGCGCTTCCGCCAGAGATGCTCGCCCAACGGGCCCGGCCAGACCAGCGTCTAAGGGGCAGGTCGAGCGCCGCGGACTAGTCCCAGTCCAAAGCGCCGCGCTTCCACACGTACGCCAAGCCGGCGCCGAGGATGCCGACAAACACAAACATTTCGCCCAAGGTCGCCAGGCCCAAGCCGGGCTCGACGATCAACTCGCGGAAAAGCGCCGCCCACGGGTACATGAACACCGATTCAATGTCGAACACGATAAAGAAGATGGCGATCAGATAGAATTTCACGGAGAAGCGCGCGCGGGCCGAGCCCACAGGGTCGCTGCCGCACTCAAACGTGGCCTGCTTGACCGGGCTGGAGCGCCGCGGGCCGAGCACGTAGTTGATGACGCCGATGGCCGCGCCGATGCCAACCACGACGACGAACATCGTGATAAGAGAGATGTATCCGAGCTGGCTCTGCAGCATGTCAGGCTCCGCGCTCGCAGTCGGGCAAAGACCGCTATCCGCCGAGGGAGACTCGGCAGCGCGACGGCGAGATACTCCATTCCAGGGGTGTCCGTCAATTGTCCGTCGATCGTCCGTCGATTGTCCGGGCGGCGGCGGGGGTGCGATCGGCAAGGCGGGGCGGCGACACCCCAGGGGCGCGGCGGCGAAAGGCGGTGGGCGTTGCAGGAAGCGCGCTGCGGCGGTACCTTGGCGGAGAACCTGCCCCCCAGATCACCTGACTGGGCCAGTCGAAAGAAACGCGAGGTCACCATGTTGTCGGAGCGCAAGCGCGAACCCTTCAAGATCCAAGGCGTGGTGGTCGGCATTGTGGTCGACAACAAGGACCCGGACGGGCACTACCGCGTCAAGGTGAAATTTCCGTGGGTCTCTGAGTCGGATGCCAAGTACACCGACGCCAAAGACGACGAGGACTTTCGCACCACCTGGTGCCGCATCGCCACGTTCATGGCCGGCAAAGACCGCGGCTCCTTCTGGCTGCCAGAAGTGGACGACGAGGTGTTGGTGGCCTTTGAGCACGCCGACGTGCGCCGGCCGTTTGTGATCGGCAGCCTGTGGAACGGCGTCGACACGCCTATCCACGCCAACCAGGAACAGGGCGGCAAGAACTATTTCCGCTCGATCCGCTCGCGCAGCGGTCACATGCTGCAGTTTGTCGACAACAAAGAGGGCACCGAGCGGATCATTTTGCAGAATCTGGTCAAGGCCAAGGCCGAAGAAGACGAGCCGACGGGGCGCAACGGCCACCGTATCGTGCTGGACCAGTCGAGCAAGGCCGATCAGATCGAGATTTACGACCACGAGAACAACAACTACATCCTGATCGACACCAAGAACAAGAAGATCACGATTGAGACCAAGACCGGCGACATGCTGCTCAAGGCCAAGAACACGATCACCATGGAATGCAAGGACTTGGTCATCAAGGCGGACGCGACCATCAAGCAGGAGTCCGGCTCGTCGACAGAGACCAAGGCCGGCTCGACGATGGATGTCAAGGCGTCGGCGACCATGACGATCAAGGGTGCGACCGTCAATATCAACTAGCCGCTCGCCATCTCACTCTGCACTGAGCACAGGCGCGGCGCACGCGGGCGCGAAGCTACACCGGGCGCGGCCAGACGGATGGGCCCCAAAGGTGAAGGCGGCAATCCGCGCAGGGGCAGCACAGCGATTTGAAGATCCACGGAAATTTGCAGGGACTGTCGGTCACCGAGCGCAGCGGGCTTGAGAGGCTGGGCCACCACCTTTGCGAGCCGCGCGAAGTCGTTTCAGAGGCGCTGGCGGTGCGCATGTGCGGCCTGGCGGCGCGGCTGGGGCGGCAGATCGGCGTGCTGATCGACCGAGGCGGCCGGGTGACCCACGCGATTGTGGGCGACGACCACCAGATCGAGCTGCCCGACTTGGGGCGATGGGGCAAAGAATCTGGGCGGTTGCGCGGCCTGCGCTTGGTGCATGTCCACTTGCGCGGCGAGCCGGTGGACGATGACGACCTGAACGACTTGACCCGGCTGGGCCTGGACCTGGTGGCGGCGCTGAGTCATGCCCAGGGCCTGCCGCAGACGGTGTCGATCGCCCACATTGCCACGGACGGCGAGGGCGTGGGCAACCGCAACCATCCGACCGCAGAAGTGTTGCCGCCGCAGCTGTGGAGCAGCTTGGCGTTTGACTGCGGGGCCTGGATTGCTGAGCTGCAGTCGCGGCTTGCGCAAGTGCGACCCGCAGCGAGGATGGTCGACGCGCGCGAGCGGGCGCTGCTGATCTACGTGGGCAGCGACAGCGTGGCTCAGGCCGAAGATCGCCTGGATGAGATGGAGGAATTGGCCCGAACGGCGCGGGTCGAAGTGGTGGGCCGGGTGCTGCAGCGCCGCCGCGATATCGATGCGCGCACGCTGATTGGCTCTGGCAAGCTGGCAGAACTGACGCTCAAAGCCATGCAGACGGACGCGACGATGCTGTTGTTTGCCCGCGAGCTGACGCCCAGCCAGTCCAAGTCCATCCAGATGCTGGCCGATATCAAGGTGTTGGACCGCACCCAGCTGATTTTGGACATCTTTGCCCATCGCGCCCGCTCCCAAGACGGCAAGCTTCAGGTCGAGCTTGCGCAATTGCGCTATTCTTTGCCGCGGTTGGGCGATCGCGACAACGCCCTTTCGCGCCTGACAGGCGGCATTGGCGGCGTGGGTCCGGGCGAGACCAAGCTGGAGATCGACCGGCGGCGGGCCCGCGACCGCATCCACCGGATTGAGCAGGACCTGGAGAGACTCAAGCGCGGCCGCGGGGTTCGGCGGGCTGGGCGGAGCTCTGCGGAGGTGCCATCCATCGCCCTTGTGGGCTATACCAACGTGGGAAAGTCTAGCTTGCTCAATGCGTTGGCAAAGTCGGACGCCTATACGGAGAACCTGCTCTTTGCCACCCTGGACCCGACCACGCGGCGCATCCGCTTGCCCGGCGGCACCCGGGTAGTGGTGACGGATACCGTGGGATTTATCCGCGATTTGCCTAAGGAATTGCTTGGGGCCTTTGAGGCGACCCTGGAAGAAGGCCGGGCCGCGGACCTGCTGCTGCTGGTGGTCGACGGCAGCCACGCGCAGATGGAGGCGCAGCTGGAGTCGGTGGTGCGGATTTTGGGCGACCACGATCTGGGCGAGGCGCCGCGCAAGGTGATCATCAACAAGAGCGATGCCTTGCGCGATTTGCCGGCGGTGCGCGAGGTGATGGCGGCTTGGGGAGCGGCGACGGTTTCTGCCCTGACCCGCGACGGGATGGGCGAGCTGTTGGAGTCGCTGGAACGCGAAGTGCTAGTGGCGCGCGCCCAGGCCAAAGAACTGGCCGAGCTGGAACGGGACGAGAAAATTGCCCTGGACCAGCGCGGGCCTTGGGTGCCGTAGCGCCGAAGGTGCGGGCTCAATCCACGTCCGTCGCCTTGAGATCCTTGGCGTGGGAGGCGTGATGGGCGTTGGGCTTGAACTTGCCGTCTTCCATCCGCGCCAGATCGCGCTCAAACAGCGCGCGCAGCAGGTTCCAGCGGGCGAGCAGGTTCTGCGCCTTGAAGCGGGCCTGGGCTGTGGAATACTGCTGCATGCCAAAGTCGCGGAACTCGCGCTTGAGGGCGTCGAATTCAAAAGTCGGCGGCGTCTTCTCAAAACCGTTGAAGTAGTTCTGGAATTTTCGCCGCAGCTGCTCTAGCTTGACTTCGAGCTGCTGCAGTTGCTGTTGGGCTTTTTCCGAGCCAACGGGTCCCTTGATGGCCATGATTCCTCGCGGGGCGGCGTGGCGGCGTCGTTTGCCCTGCCCTGATGTTCGTACTACCATCGCAGGCCAGCAAGATGCAACGGCCAGGGCGGCGCCGCGCCCCAACTGGTCGAGGCCAACGCCTGGAGGACCGCCAAATGAATCAGCAACTCCCACGCCGCGCCCCGGTCATCGCCGCCGCCGCTCTGGCAGGCTTTGGCCTCCTGGCACTGGCCGGCTGCAGCAAGGCCGATCCGGAAGAGAATTGCCGGCTGTGGATGAACAACGACGCCGGCTGGGCTGAGATGTCGCTGTTTGTCGCGGACAAGGCCAACGACGCCAAGCTCCGCGGGCGCTGCTTGGAGATTCTGGTGGCGGAGGGCGGTCAGCCGTCGCAGGTGCTGTCGGTCACGGAGAAGGCCCCGGACCGCGTCGATCTGTTGGTGGGGCTGGAACCCGCGATGATCAAGCTGTTGCAGAACGGCAGCGTCAAGCAGAAAGGCCACGCCAAGATCGTGCTGTTCGCCATGCTCAAGGAAGGCAAGCTGCCCGAAGCGAAGGCGACGGAGCTCAAGGCCAAGCTGGCCGACTGGGCCTTTGCCGACTTCAAGCACGACATGGACACCGAGTCGCTCAAGGCGGCGCTGAAAGAGCGCGTGACCCCGGACGATATTGAAGTGTTGGGGCCGACTGCGGTGCCGGGCGTGGAAGTCATGCTGGGCAAAGGCATTTCTAAGGGCGAGCTGGTGGCGTTCCTCAAGAGCCAGAACACCCCGGAAGCCAAGAAGGCCTTGGTGGCCGGTCTCAAGCGCTACCACAGCACCAAGAATGTCAAGATTAGTGAAGACGATCTTGGGGCGATTCAGGCGACCGACACGCTACAGGGCTATGTGTATTTCCTGGAGCTGTACCGGCGCTTTGCCGATGTCGCCAAGCCGCACCCGGATGACAAGCGCGCGGCCGATCTGGCGATCCGCGTGGCGCTGCAGTGGACCGACCCGGATGACGACAAGAAAAAGCCGGAAGAGCTGGAGAAACTCAAGAAGGATCGGCTGGAGCTGATCAAGGGCGCGTGGGACCAGGTCGGGCCGCTGATGGACCAGCTGCTGACCGGGCGCAATTGCGACGACCGCTGGTACGCCACGCAGATGTTGGTGGCGACCCAAGGCGCCAAGGGTCTGGAGACGGCGCTGAGCAAGCTCCCGGACGACACCAACTACGGCCAAGAGGAATTTGCCGCCAACGACGCCAAGAAGATGATCGTTGACCTTTGCCTCAATGAGATCAAGGCATTGGGAGTCGAGGCCGCGCGGCCGGTGCTGGAGACGACGCTCAAGAGCAACCCCCATGCCGTCTCGCGGCTGGTGGCGGCGCGCTGCTTGGCGGTGTTTGGCGACCCGGCGTCGCTGGCCGTGCTCAAGGCCTTTGACAAGAAGGACCCGATTGGCGTCAAGAACGTCCAGCCGGTCATCGTCACGGATATGCCGATTTCTGTGGGCGATATCGTCCAGGCGTCTGTGGACACGATCGACTATTGCGCGGCGGTCGACAAGCTGGCGGCCGAGGGCAAGATCGACGCCGACACCGCCAAATTCCGCAAGAACTATGCGCTGTACAGCTTCTACCGCAAGGGCAAAGAGCTCGCCAAGTTTGCGGAGGAGATGGCGACCGACAAGATCGAGCGCGACAAGGCCAAGAAGGCCGGCAAGTAGCCCACCCACCGCAGCTGGCGAGAGCCGCGTGCCGCCCCGAGGTCCTGGATGGCCAACATCACGTGCCCCCGCTGCGCCACCGCCTGGCCCCAGGCCTATCAGTTCTGCGGCCGTTGCGGGGGACCTTTGCACTCGGAGAGCGCGCCGGCGACGCTGGCCCCCGCGTTTATTCCGCCGCCGCCGAGCGGACCTGCGCCGATAGAGCCGCTGGCCCTGCGCCGCAGCCAATTGGTGGTGTTGCGCGGCCCAGTGTCTGAGGGGACGGCGTTTGCCCTGCCGGCGGGAGTCAGTTCTCTGGGGCGTCAGGGCGACCTGGCTTTTGCGGATGACCCCCAACTGGCTTCGCCGCATGTGATTTTTGACCGGAGCCCGGAGACGGTCGACATTACCGGCATCCCAGGGGCAGCGGGTGTGTTCCGGCGGCTGCGCGAACCGACCCTGATTCGCTCAGGCGACGTGGTTTTTGCCGGCGAGCAGTACCTCTTGGTGCGCGCGGGCGACCAGGCGCCGACGGATCCGCTGCCAACTGGACAGCTGCCGGTGGAGAATTTTGGGACGCCCCTGCCGCCGCCGCGCCTGCACGTGACCCAGCTGCTGTACGGCGGGCTGCCGGGCCGGGTGGTGTCGACCGATCGCGAAATGCTGACCGTGGGCCGCGACAACGCCGACCTGGCCTTTCCGCAAGACCGCTTCATGAGCGGCAAACACCTGCGTTTTGAAGTGGCTGCGAGCGGCCATATCCAGGTGATCGACGTAGGCAGTCTGAACGGCACGTTTGTGCGGGTGACGCGCCTGCCGACTCGGCTGCACCGCGGCGATGAGATCCTGGTGGGCAGTATGCTGTTCCGCGTGGACATCGACGAGATGTAGCGACACAGACACCGGTAGCGACACAGTTACCGGTAGCGCCAGCTTCAGAGCCGCGGCGTAGGGGCGACGGAGTTCGCGGGACCGTGGCGCGCTGCAGTGAGTTTTCTTTAGCGACAGCACAGGCTTGGGGCAATGGCGACGCAGAAACCGGTGGCGCAGAACAGCAGATTGCCCCTGCCGCCGCAAAAAGACGCGGGCAAGCGCGAGGGTCAGAAGTCGCCGGCGGGCAAGAGCCGCGGGTGCCTGGCGCAGGTGGCGCTTGTGGTGGCGTTGAGCGGACTGCTGGGCGGCGGCGCGGCGGCGGTGGGCTGGTATTGGCTGGACGCGACCCTGCCCGATGTGTTCAGCTTTGAGGCGTACCGGCAAATTGCCAAGGAATCCTCTAGGGTTTATGCAGCTGGCGGCGAGGTGGTCGCGCGATTTGGCGAAGAGATCCGCACCGTGATTCCCAGCGAGCGGATCCCGCCGGCGATGCGCTACGCCATGGTATGCGCTGAAGATGCTGCATTTTTTGACCATCCGGGGCTGGACCTAGCCGGCATCGCCCGGGCACTGTGGGTGGATGTGACCAAGGGGCGCTATGCCCAGGGCGCGTCGACGCTGACCCAGCAATTTGCCAAGACGCGGTTTCTGGGGCGAGAGAAGACTTTTACGCGCAAGTTCAAAGAGTTGGTCTTGGCCCGCAAGCTCGAGAGCAAGCTGAGCAAGGACGAGATCCTGA
>JBIKTV010000076.1:0-17218 GCA_044347905.1 Myxococcota bacterium | reverse complement strand
GGGGTGCGTTCGGCCCTGGCTGCGGCGGCGCTGGGGGAGATGGGCTACACCCAAGTAGAATCGCTCCAAGGCGGTTTTGCCCGCTGGAAGGCCCTGGGGTTGCCGATCGAGGTGGCGCAGACGCTGACGGATGCCCAGCGCGCCCGCTATGCCCGCCACTTGCTGTTGCCGGAAGTGGGCGAGGCGGGGCAGCTCAAGCTGCGCGCGGCCAAGGTGTTGCTGATCGGCGCAGGTGGGCTGGGCTCGCCCGCGGCGCTGTACCTGGCGGCGGCCGGCGTGGGGCAATTGGTGATTGTCGACCCGGATACGGTGGACGCGTCAAATCTGCAACGCCAGATTCTGCATGGCGAAGATCGCATCGGCATGGCCAAGGTGGAGTCGGCGCTGCGGACTCTGCGCGGGCTGAATTCAGACGTGAAGGTCACTGCGCTTCAGCAGCGGTTTGATCGGAGCAATGCCCTTGAATTGGTGCGCGATTGCCACGTGGTCGTTGACGGGTGTGACAACTTTGCCACCCGCTACCTGGTCAACGACGCGTGCTTTCTTGAGAAAAAGCCCAACGTGTACGGGTCGATCTTCCGCTTTGACGGTCAGGTGAGCGTGTTGCGCCCAGGCGTTCAAGGGCCCTGCTATCGCTGCCTGTACCGGGAGCCGCCGCCCGCTGCCGCCTCGCCCAACTGCGCTGAAGCTGGGGTGTTGGGCGTGCTTCCGGGCCTAGTTGGCGCGCTGCAGGCCCTGGAGGCGCTCAAGCTCATCCTGGGCATTGGTGATCCGCTGGTGGGCCGCTTGGCCGTGATCGACGCGCTCGGCAGCCAGTTCCGCACCCTGCGCACCCGCCGCGATCCGGAGTGCCCGCTGTGCGGTGACCAGCCGACGATCAGCGAATTGCAGGACGTAGAGGCATTTTGCGCAAGCGCAGGCACCTGACGCGGGTGCGGCTTGGCTTGGCTTGGCCCTGTGGGGTGCGCACGCCCCTTCTCGCGGCTGTTGCATCGGCGCAAACCTTGATTCGCCCGGCGCATCGGCCCATCTTTACAGGACGCAGCGCCCCTGAGCGCAGAGGTGGATCATGAGCAGCGCCCCGCAAGCGATGAAAAAGCCCCATGAACTCGGCAAGGCCAAGCCCAAGTCCGATGAAAAGGACCTCAAGAAGGCCGCCCAGGTTGCCGCTGGCGCTGCTAAAGTGCTTGAAAAAACAGAGGCCAAGGGGTATGCCGGTCAGAAAAGCGCCCTCAAGCCCAAGGACAAGCACGATGCCCGCGGCCTGGGCGCCGTGACTTCCGACCCCAAGAAGATCGGTGTGGCGGAAGCGGCAGAGCGCGCTCAGGACGAGCACGACGGCGAAGGCAAGCAGGACCATCCGGTGCTTGAGGCCAAAAAGCTGTTGGAGAAAGCGGCGATCGCTGCCAACGCCAAGGCTGACAAGGCCGGCAACCCGCACAAGTCTGAGCGCGACGACGTGCCGGACGTGGCCAGCAAGTCCGACGAGCAAAAGGCTGAGAAAAAGGGCGCTTCCAAACAGAAGATCAAGTCCGATCTCAAGAAGAAGGCCAAGGCTCAGGACGGCAAGCACAGCGACGAGGCCAAGCAGACCGCCGGCGCGGTGGCAGTGGCCAAAGACAAGGCCAAGGGCAAGAAGGACAAGAAGTCCCAGGCCAAGCTCAAGGGCAAGACGGCCAAGAAGCAGGCCCCCGGCCACCGCGAAGATGGCCACGGCACGCCGGCGGAAGCGCTGGCCGCAGAGACGGTCAAGGCCCTCAAGGACAAGAAGGCCGAAAAGAAGGGCAAAGCCAAGGCGCCGATGCACGAAAAGGCCATCGCCGACAAGAAGAAGCAAGACGTTCAGGGCAAGAAGAAGGAAATGGCCTAGGGCCTCGAGGTCATAGGTGCCGCGTCGCTTTCTCTGGCTGTCCAAGGGCCTTGCCTTTCGCCCTTGCCCAACGCGGCTTGAATGTGTATCTACTCGGCCCTGATGTGGCTGCGACGTGCGGCGTTCTGGGGTGGAGTGGTTCGGACCCTGATTGCATCGCTGAATCTGGGCGGCCGTTGGCTGGGCTACTTGGCCGCGGCCATGGCCAGCCTTCTGCTGTTCTTGAGCCCTGCAGTGGCCCTGAGCGGCCCGGCGGTGGGCGGTCGCGCCCTTCAGGAAGAGGAAGAGTCGACCCACAGCAGCGACTTGGTCACCCCGCCGCGGCCCAGCCAGTTTCAGCCGCTCAGGCCGCCCTCCGAGCCTCTGCCTGAGCGACGCAACCGTCTGGAGTTGCGGCAGATTCCCGCGACTGCTCCCGATAGTCCGCGGTGCGAGCTGGCCTCGGTCGCGCGGGTGTGGCGACCTTCGCCGCTGCTCGCCGAGCCTGAACCTGCCAACCCATTGAACTAGCGCTGGTTATTGTGGCGCCATTGGCCGATGGAGCTTCGTCTTGCTCGTCGGCTGTTGTGCTGTAACCCCGCTTCATCTCTCCAATTCCATGCTCGCGTTCTGCCGATGCCTCCCCAAGGCACGGCGATCGCGGCTGTCGCGCCTCTGCACTGGGGGCGCATAGGGATGTTCATGGCAGAATCTTTGCGAATTTACAGAGAGCGCTCGCGCCAGCAAGAGGTGGCTCGCCGCGCTGGCCAGCAGCCGGTTGAGGTGAGCTTTGGCCAGTCGATGGTTGCGATGGCGCGCGAGGGCGTGCAGGGCTGGCTGGACGTGCAGCGCCGCGGCAACCCAACGCCCGACCTGCTGGCGGGGATTACCGTGGCCGCGGTGGCGCTTCCGCTCAACCTGGCGCTGGCGATTGCCTGTGGGCTGCCCCCGGCGGCGGGGCTGGTGGCCGGGGCTGTGGGCGGTGCGGTGGCGGCGCTGCTGGGCGGCTCTGCGCTACAGGTGACGGGCCCGGCCGCGGCGCTAGGCACGATGGTCCTGGCGATCGCTAGGGAATTTGGCGCTGCGGGTGTCGCGGCGGCGGCGCTGCTGGTCGGCTTGGTGCAGCTGGGACTCACCCTGGCGCGGGCGGGCAAGTGGATCAAGGTCGTGCCAGAGAGCGTGTTGGCCGGCTTTACCACGGGCGTGGGGCTCAAGCTCGTGGACAATCAGCTGCCAGAACTACTGGGATTTGATTATAAAGTCAGCGAGCTGGCCCAGATGCTCCACCGGCCGGCGTGGCTGCACGAGGTCTCGTGGATCGCCGTGCTGTCTGGGCTGGGGGTGGCCTTCTTGGTGGTGTCGACCAAGCAATACAAGCGCTTTCCCGCGGCGTTGGTGGGGGTGACTGCAGTCACAGCCTTGAGCGCCTATGTCGGCTGGGATGTCCAGCGCGTGGGTCAGGTGCCCAACAGCCTGCCGCTTCCGGCCCTGCCGCTGCTAGCCGATGACAAATGGATCGACTTGATCTGGGTGGCCCTGCCGTTGGGGCTCATCGCCGCCGTGGAGAGCCTGCTGTCTGCCAAGGCCGTCGACCGCATGGCCACGGGAATTCGCCCGCACCATCCGGATTTGGAGCTGTTTGGTCAGGGCATGGCCAATCTGGCCGCCGGTCTGTTTGGCGGGATGCCGGTGTCGGGGGTGATCGTGCGCTCCGGCGTCAACGCCCAGAGCGGCGGGCGGACTCGGCTTTCTGCACTGGTGCACGCGGGCGGCTTGCTGGCGGCGATCTTCCTGGTGTCCGATCAGATCGCTCTGGTGCCCCTGCCGGCGCTGGCCGGTCTGCTGCTGGTGGTGGCCTTTCGGCTGATTGAATTCAAAGTGTTGATTCATCTTTGGCACGAAAGCAAGCTGGAGGTATTGGCCTTTGTCGTTGCCGCAGCTGGCACTCTGACCGGCAAGCTGATGTGGGGCCTGGGGCTGGGTATCGCGATCCAGCTCGTCGCCAAAGCCTTGGGGGACCGCAAGGAGGCGGCCATGCCCAAGCGCGAGTCCAAGCAGGCCCACGTGCGCGCCGTCGTCGATCGCGATCACAAAGCCGCGCGCATGCCGGCGATCGCCCACGCCGCCCCCGATCACGGCAACTGGCTCCAGCAGATCCGCGAACGCGCTTCCGTGGCGGCGAGCGCCTTTGTGCACAATCAGGCCACCGTGATCGGCCGGGTGGTGCTGGGCGACCACGTGCACATCGCCGCGGGATCCAGCGTGCGCGCCGACGAAGGCACGCCGTTTCACATCGGCGCCAACTCCAACATTCAAGACGGTGTGGTGATCCACGCGCTCAAGGAGCGAAAAGTCCAGGTGGGCGGCCAGGAATGGGCGGTGTATGTCGGCGAAAATGTGTCGATGGCCCACGACGCCTTGGTCCACGGGCCGTGCTTTATCGGCGACAACACCTTTGTCGGCTTTAAGGCGGTGGTGCACGACGCCATCGTGGGCGCCCATTGCTTTATCGGCATCGGCGCCGTGGTCGTCGGCGTTGAGGTGCCCGACGGCCGCTTTGTGCCCCACGGCCACATTGTCGACAGCGCTGACAAAGTTGCCGCTCTGCCGTTAGTCAGCGAAGCGCAAATGGAATTCAATGAAGACGTGGTGGACGTGAACCGCGGCTTGGCCGTCGCGTACCAGGTCGCCGGGCGGGACAAGCGGGCCATGCCGACCGCTCCCAGCGCTCAGAGCCATGCACCGTCCACCTTTCAACCAGCGATGGCGCGGTTTTAGGGCCCATAGGCTCAACCCCTACATCTCAAGAGGTTTCTGATGTTCTTGATAGGTTTGTCTATTGGCCTGGTGCTTACCGCAGCTCGACTGCTGTACGCCAGCTGGTTTCGCGTAGAAGAAGGCCACGCCGCGGTGCTGACGCGCTTTGGCAAGGCGTTGCGCCAGGAAGATGGCCAAGCGCTGAGGGTGTTTTCGCCGGGTCTGCACCGCAAGGCGCCGTGGGACGATGTGCTGGACATCAACACGATGGACCAATGGGTGGAGCTGACCGGCGAGCAGGGCGGGCGCAACATTATGGCAGCAGACGGTATTTTGCTGCACATTGACGCGATCTTGCGCTACGCCCCGGACCCCAAGGCCATGGAGGCCTTCCTGTTTCAGCTGCAGTCTCCGGTTGAGCACGTCACGGGCCTGTTCACCTGCCTTTTGCGCAATGAGATCGCGCGTTTTGAGGGCACTGCCGGCAAACTGGAGGATGAAGGCTCCTATGCCGTCCTGCGCCGCGACCGCCGCGAGTTGCTCCAGCGCATGGACAGCTTTTGCTGCGAAAACCTGGGGCAGCGCTACGGTTTGCGCGCCACTGCGGTCGATTTGGTGGACGTTTTGCCGCCAGACGAGCTGGGCGACGCCCTCAATGCCGTGATTCAGGCCCGCGCGGAAGCAGCAACTTGGGTGGCCCGCGCGGAGGCCGATGCGCGTCGACGCGAACTGTCAGCACAGCAAGGGGTTTCTGTGGCAAAGGGCCACGCGGCTGCGGCGGAGACAGAGATCGCTGAGCTAGCCGTTGCGCTGGGAGAATTGCAGCGCCAGGGAACCTTGGCAGGCTACGTCGCGCGCCGTCGCGCTGAAATCATGGGCGAAAGCCGCCTCGTCTACTTCAAGGGGGAAGCATGAATACCCAGACGTTCTATCTGATCGCCGGCCTCGCCGTGGGCCTAGCCGTCATCCCTGTGCTCGTGTTCATGGTCTCCCAGCTCGCCGTGCAGATCGCTGAGTCGGAAGCCCTGCTGATCACGCGGTTTGGCAAGCTCGACAGCACCTTGGCCACGCCCGGGTGGCACTGGCTGCCGAGCCGGCTGCTGCCGTGGGTCGGCGTGCGCAAGGTGTCGCTGCGCCGCGACAGCCGCACGTTGGAGCGCATCCACATCAATGACGCCCGCGGCACCAGCGTGATGCTCGATCTGTGGATGGAGGTGCAGGTCGTCGATCCGGCCAAAGCGAGCTTTGCGGTGGTTGATTGGGACAAGCAGCTGCACGACCTGGTGATTCACGCCACAGGTGCGCTGCTGGGCAACCGCGAGTTCAGCGATATCCTAAGCGATCGCATTGAGTTGGGTAAGCAACTGCGCAGTGAGCTGGCCCACGAGACGGAGCGCTGGGGCATCGCCATCGATCAGGTCCACCTGCAGCAAGTTACGTTGTTGCCTGAAGTTTCCCGGCAAATGCTCGACAGCATCGCCGCCCGCTTGGAGCGCGCCAAGGCCGACGTTCAAGAAGAGGGGCGGCAGAGGGTGGCGCTTCTGGAGGCGGAAACGAGTCGCAGCGTCGCCCAGCTGGTGGCCCAGGCCAAGGCGCAGTATCCGCTCGCCGTGGGTCGCGCGCTTGCCCAGCTGCAGGAACAGCCTGAAGTGCTGGATGCGTATACGCAATTGTACGGCTTGGCGCAGTTGAGGCCCCACCGGACCGTGGCGTTCAGCGGCTTTGCCCCAGGGGAATTGCGCGCGACCGACGCGGCGATGATGCCGGGCCAGGCTGCTTCAGCTGCAGAGAGCTGATCTTCAGAGCTTGCCCAGCCGCCAAACCGAAGTGATCTCCGCGCGCCGGGCCAGATGCAGCGGGTCCGTCTCATCCGCGACCTTGGGGTGGTGAGGCCGGGTGTCCGCGCGCCCCAGCACCTGCAAGCCAGCCGCGGCGATCCACGCGAGAAGGGTGTCGCGGCTGCGCAGGCCCAGGTGCTCGGCCAAGTCGGATAGCACCAACCAGCCCTCGCCGCCGTCGCTCAGATGTTCTGGCAATCCCTGCAAAAAGCCGCGGAGCATGCGGCTGTCCAGGTCGTAGATGGCGTTTTCTAGCGTCGAGCTGGGCTTGCCCGGCAGCCACGGCGGGTTGCACACCACCAGCGGCGCTTGCCCAGGCGGAAACAGATTAGCCTCAACGACTTCTACGCGATCGCTCAGGCCGAGGCGCTGCAGGTTGTCCCGGGCGCAGACCAGGGCGCGGGCATCCAAATCGGTGGCGATGACTTTGGCCACGCCGCGCTGGGCCAGCAACGCTGCCACCACACCGGTTCCGGTGCCGATATCAAACGCTAGGTCGAGAGGCGGCAGCTCCAACTGCGCCAGCAGGTCGACATACTCGCCGCGGATCGGCGCAAACACCCCGTAATGAGGATAGATGTGCTCGCCAAGCGCCGGCACGGCAACGCCCTTGAGCCGCCACTGATGGGCGCCCAACAGCCCAAGGAGCTCGCGCAGCGACACCACGTAGCCCTCAGGCCGCTCCCCGTAGACTTGCAGACACGCCTCGCGGACATCGGGAGCCCGGCGCAGCGGCAAGCGGTGATCGGCGCCAAACGCCACCAGGAGCCGCCCCAACGTGCGGGCGCGCTGGGCCTGAGACAGGCGGTGCTGGTGAAAAGAGTCGGTCAAGGTCAGCGTGCGGTTGGGCTTGCGCTGGCTCAGGCTGCGGTCAATGCGCCGGGCCATGGCCTGCAACAGCTGGCGGGCGTTGTGATAATCGCCGCGCCAAAGCAGCGCCGTGCCCTCACTGGCTAGGCGGTAGGCGGCGTCTGCGGTCATCTCGTCGTCGATTACCTGGACGCGCGGCGGCGGCGGCAGGCCCTGCTCCGATTGCCAGAGGGCCTCCTGGGCAATTTCATCTTCGATCCAGTGGATTTTGGGCAGCAAGGCGTTCGACACGGGACTCCTGGGCCAGAGGGCGGCATCGGCAAGGTCCGCGCAACGCCAGCGGCACGGGCAGGGTACGGGGCGCAATTGGGGGCGTCAAATCGCGGCGGCGCGTTGACCCAAAGTGCCTTCAGGGGTATTCTCCGCGCAAACTTGGCGAATGAATCGCGAGGAAATCATGAATCTCAAGACCCTCTTTGGTGCCATGGCCCTTCTCTTGAGCGCCGCTTGCACGGACACCGTGTGCTCAGGCACCGCCTGCACCTGCCCCGCGGCCGAGAGCTGCACTTTTGACGCCTGCACCGCATCAACCAGCGGCTGCAACTACGCCTGTGGCTCGACGGCCACTTGCACCGGCAGCTGTGGCGCCGACTGCAACGTCAACTGCAGCGGCACCACCTGCACGCACACCGTGGGCGCTGGCAGTAATGTGGTTTGCTCTTCAGGCACTTGCAACATTACCTGCAACGGCGCCTGCAGCGTGACGTCGATGGGCACGCTCAAGCTGACCTGCGCTGGCGGCACGACCCAGGGCGCGGCGGGCTGCGAGTAGACTATCGCCGCGCATCCGAGTCGCTTAGCTTACCTACCCAGGCAGCGAGCAGCAGGCCGACGCAAATAGCGAATTTGCCTATTTGCGGGCCCCAAGCTCCTGTGGCGCTTGGCCTTTTTTCGCGCTCAGGGAAATGCGCTTGCGGGCGATGTCGACCTCCAGCACCCGGACTTGCAGGCGCTGGCCGACTTGGGCGACCTCATGGGGATCGCGGACAAACTGATCGGCCAGCTGGGACACGTGCACCAGGCCATCTTGGTGGACACCGATATCCACAAAGGCGCCAAACGCGGTGACGTTGGTGACCACGCCGGTGAGGGTCATCCCCGGTTGGAGGTCGGCCATGGTCTTAATATCTTCGCGGAATTGCACGGATTCAAAGCTCGCCCGCGGGTCGCGCCCGGGCCTGCCAAGCTCCGCGAGGATGTCGCGCAAGGTCGGCTCGCCCACGTCGCCGTTGGCGTAGCGCTTGAGCTCGAGCTTCTGGCTCAACTCCGGCCGCCCGACCAGCTGCGCCACGCCGACCCCCAAATCCTTAGCCATTTGTTCGACCAGGCCGTAGCGCTCCGGGTGCACCGCTGACGCGTCCAGGGGGTGGTCGCCGCCGCGAATCCTCAGGAATCCCGCGCACTGCTCAAAGGCCTTGGGGCCCAGACCGCTGACCTTGAGGAGCGCCTTTCGGCTGGCAAACGGCCCCTGGGTGGTGCGGTGGGCGACGATCTTCTTGGCCAAGGCCGGGCCGATACCCGCCACGTGGCTCAGGAGCGAGCCGCTCGCAGTGTTGAGCTCGACCCCCACCTGGTTGACGCAGCTTTCTACGACTTCATTGAGCTTTTGCCCCAGAAGCTTCTGGTCGACATCGTGCTGGTACTGGCCCACGCCGATGGCCTTTGGCTCAATCTGCACCAGTTCAGCCAGCGGGTCCTGCAGACGCCTGGCGATGGAAATCGCGCCGCGCACGGTCAGATCCAGGTCCGGGAATTCTTGGCGGGCGACCTCAGAGGCACTGTAGATGCTGGCCCCCGCTTCGCTGACCATCACCACCTGAAGGTCGGACAGCCCCGCGTCGCGCAGGACTTGCTTGGCAAACGCCTCGGTCTCCCGACCACCGGTGCCGTTGCCAATGGCCAGGGCAGTCGGTTGAAATTTCCTAATCATCGCCACAAGGTCCGGGCCAGCTTTGGCCGCTGCTGCGCCACCCGTGTGCGGATAAACCGTCGTGTGGCCGCGCAGAGCCCCGGTTGCGTCCACCGCGGCGCACTTGCAGCCCGTGCGCAGCCCCGGATCGATGCCCAGCACGGCCTTGCCGCCAAACGGAGCCTGCATCAGCAGTTGGCCAAGGTTCTTGGCAAAGACCTCGACGGCGGAGCGGTCCGCCCAGGCCTTCATCTCCCCGCGCAGCTCGCTTTGCAGAGACGGCCACAGCAACCTGTCGATGCCGTCCTCCGCGGCTTGGCGCAACTGGTCCGCCCAGGGGGAGCGAAGCTGCCAGTTCGCCAGCGGCAGCACCGCGTTCAGCGCCCGCTCTGTGGCAATTTCCAGAGACACTTTGAGCGCCTCTTCTGCCTCACCGCGGCACAGCGCCAGGTAGCGGTGCGCCGGGAGCCGCTGGGCAAGCTCGCCGTAGTCCTTGAACTCCCTGAATCGATCGGTCGGATCTTGGTGCTTGGGGTTCAGCTTGCTGGTCACGACGCCTTCGCGCAGGGCGAGCTGGCGCACGGCGGCGCGGATCGGCGCGCTCTCGCTCAGGATCTCTGCGGCGATGTCGCGGGCACCGGCCAGGGCGGCCTCCACATCCGCGACGTCCTTGTCGGGCTGAACAAAAGCCGCTGCCTCGCGACGGGGATCGCCTTGAGACCCCTGGGCCAACAGCCGCTGCGCCAAAGGCTCCAGACCGCGCTCGCGGGCCATGGAGGCGCGGGTCCGGCGCTTGGGGCGAAACGGCAGGTACAGGTCTTCAACCTCAGATTTGTTCTGAGCAGCCAACAGCTTGCGGCGCAACTCCTCCGTGGCCTTGCCCTGATCGGCGATGGACGCCCACACGGCTTGGCGGCGCTTGTCCAGCTCGCGCAGGGCCTCGCTGCGTTCCTCCAGCTCGCGGATCTGCACTTCGTCGAGCCCGCCCGTGCGCTCCTTGCGATAGCGCGCCAGGAACGGCACCGTGGCCCCTTCTGCGAGCAGCGCCAGGGTCACCTGAACTTGATCAGGCTTCAAGCTCAGTTCGCGCACAAGCGCCGCGACAATGTCGAGGTCGGGCAGGACGGTGTGGGGCAGGGTATTCGCAGCGATCGCAGTCATGATGGGTCTCCGCAGACGGCGTAGGGTGCTCGGAACGGCGCAGGGCCGCAAGTCAGCTTCGCAGGGAATTGTAAGCGGTCTCACAATTCTCGGGCCCGTGCCTTGGCAACGATCGCGGGCGATCCCAACTTTCGGAGGCCGTAATTTCCGGCCCTGGTAAGGATCCCCGATGGATACATTGAGATCAAAGCGTTGGCCGCGCCTCGCTTGGCTGGCGGCCCTATTGCTTCCGGCGACGCTGCAAGCTGCTCCAGCCAGCTTCGGCTCCAACCTGGACTACACCGCGGTCAATTGCGGCGGCGGCGGGTCCTTTGATCCCACCCAGGACGCGAATGCCGCAAAGGACGAGCGCGACATCGTGGGCAGCACCAGCGTGCCGGCCCTGTACGTGCGCGACGACGGCACCCACGCCTTCTTTCGCCTGCGCCTGGACGCCAACCCCATCGCCACGGGCGGGGCCGCGCCCCTGAGCCAGTTTGGCTGGGGCATCGGTCTGGACTCCGATGGCAACTTAACTACAGCGGAATATACCATTGTTATCAATGGAATCACTGAGAGCGTTTCGCTTGTGCGCACCAGCGACGGAAAGGCTCTCAAGACCTGGACGCCGACGCTGAGCGGCTCTGGGCCGGTCTTTACCCCTGGCTTTGTTCAGGTTTTGCCCGCCGGCTCGGCGCTCTTTGGCGAACCCGACTTCTTCTTGACAGTCGCAGTGCCGATGAAAGAAGCCGCGGACGCCACTTTGGCCGACCCCAATCCGCTGGTGTGGGGAAAAAACACCATGTGGGCCGGGACTTCAACCAACGGTACGTCGATCGACAAGGACTTTACCTGCTGGGACGACGCCACGCCCATCGACTGGGCCAAGGCCGCCGCGGACCCCGTGGTGATCGGCACCTTTGTGACCATTTCCGCGCCCGCTTCGCAGACAACGGTGGATACCGTCACGCCAATTCTCAGCGGCACGAGCGAGCCCAACGTCGAGGTGACCGTCACCATCGGCGGCCAGAGCCTCAAGGTTGTGGCCGACCCGACCGGCAAGTGGAGCGCGTTGGTGCCGGCCAGCTTTGGCCTGGAGACGCTCAAGAGCTACACCGCCAAGGTCGATGTCGTCGACGCGCAGGGCAATAAGGCCAGCGCATCCGTGACATTCTCCATTAAAACGCCCACATGTACGGACGGCATCCTCAACGGGCTGGAGACAGACAAGGACTGCGGCGGCCTCTGCGCGACCAAGTGCGAGGTGAATCAAGGCTGTTTGAGCGGCAACGACTGCGATTCGGGCCTGTGCAGCGGCCTGACCCTGACCTGCCTTGCCGGTTGCATCAACGAGTTTGACTGCGACGACGACGGGCTGGGGGACTTTACGGAAGATGCCAATGAAAACGGAAAGGTAGACAGCGGTGAGACCGACCCCTACAACCCCGACAGCGACGGCGACGGCCTGTTGGACGGCCTAGAGGACGCGAACCAGAACGGCATGTTGGACGGCGGCGAGACCAATCCGCTGGTCAAGGACAGCGACAGCGACGGGCTCGCAGACGGCGTGGAAGATTTCAACAAAAACGGACAGGTCGACGCGGGCGAGACCAATCCAAGAGTGGCGGACACCGACGGCGATGGGATCGCGGACGGCGTTGAGGACGGCAACAAGGACGGCAAGGTCAGCGCTGGCGAGACCGACCCCACCAAAAAGGACAGCGACGGCGACGGTTTGGGCGATGGCATCGAAGACGCCAACAAGAACGGCAAGCTCGACCCAGGGGAGACCAATGCCTTGGATGCGGACAGCGACGCCGACGGCATCAAAGACGGCGTGGAAGACAAGAACGGCAACGGCAAGGTGGACGCGGGCGAGACCGACCCCCTCAAGGCCGACACGGATGGCGACGGCATTGCCGATGGCACCGAAGACGCCAATCAGAACGGCAAGGTCGACGCCGGTGAGTCCGATCCTCTCAAGAAGGACACGGACGGCGACGGCCTGGACGACGCGGTGGAAGACACGAACAAGAACGGCAAGCTCGATTTGGGCGAGACCGACGCCACCAAGGCCGACACGGACGGCGACGGCCTCGGCGACGGCATTGAAGACGCCAACAAGAACGGCGCGGTCGACCTGGGCGAGACCAATCCGCTCAAGCCAGACACGGACGGCGACGGCCTGGGCGATGGCTTGGAAGACGCCAACAAGAACGGCAAGGTGGACGCGGGCGAGACCGATCCCCTCAAGGCCGACACCGATGGCGATACCATCAAGGACGGCGTGGAGGACGCCAACCAGAACGGCAAGCTGGACTCTGGCGAGACCGATCCGACCAAGGCGGACACCGATGGCGACGGCTTGGCGGATTTTGTCGAAGACCTGAATGGCAACGGCAAGTTTGACCCGGGTGAGACCAACGGCGCCAACAAGGACACGGACGGCGACGGCTTGGAGGACGGCAAGGAAGACGCCAACAAGAACGGCCAGGTGGATGCCGGCGAGACCAATCCGCGCAAGGCGGACAGCGACGACGACGGCATCGACGACGCCAAGGACAACTGCGCCCAGGGCGCCAACAAGGACCAGCTCGACACGGACAAGGACGGTCAAGGCGATGTCTGCGACGACGACGATGACGGCGACGACTTTGTCGACAGCAAGGACGTCTGCCCGCTCGCGGCGGATCCCAGCCAGACCGACACGGACAAGGACGGCATCGGCGACGTTTGCCACGACGACGACGACAATGACGGCGTCAAGGACGGCGATGACCTGTGCCCGCTCGCCGCGGATCCCAGCCAAGTCGACAGCGACGGCGACAAGCAGGGCGACGTCTGCGACAGCGATGACGACGGCGATGGCGTTGCAGACACGGGCGACGTGTGCCCGCTGGCCGTCGATCCGAGCCAGGTCGACAGCGAAAAGGACGGCATCGGCGATGTATGCGACGACGACGACGACAACGACGGCGTGAAGGACGGCGAGGACCTGTGCCCGTTGGCCGCTGACCCGAGCCAAGTCGACAGCGACGGCGACAAGGCGGGCGACGCCTGCGACAGCGACGACGACGGCGACGGCATCGACGACGGCGTGGACACGTGCCCGCTGCTGGCCAACAAAGACCAGGTCGATACGGACGCGGACAAGCTGGGCGACGCCTGCGATGGCGACGATGACGGCGACGGCGTGGACGACAAGCAGGACACCTGCCCGCTCCTAAAGGGCGTGGCGCAGCTCGACACCGACAGCGACGGCCAGGGCGATGCCTGCGACGACGACGACGACGGCGACGGCAAGCTCGACGGCGACGACAACTGCCCGCTCGCCGCTAACGCCAGCCAGACGGACACCGACGGCGACAAGACCGGCGACAGCTGCGACGACGACGACGACGGCGATGGTCTCAAGGACGCCGTGGAGGACAAGAACGGCAACGGCAAGCTCGACAGCGGCGAAACCGATCCGCTGATCAAGGACACCGACGCCGATGGTTTGACCGACGGCCAGGAGGACTTCAACAGCAACGGCGTCCGCGAAGCCGGCGAGACCGACCCGACCCTGCCGGACACGGACGGCGATGGCCTCAAGGACGGCGTGGAAGATGCCGATAAGGATGGCGAAGTCGACGCGACCGAGACCGATCCGCTCAAGACCGACACCGATGGCGACGGCCTCGCCGACGGCACCGAGGACAAGAACGGCAACGGCAAGGTCGACGAAGGCGAGACCGACCCGCTGCTGCCCGACACGGACGGCGACGGCCTGATGGATGGGCAAGAGACGGCGACCGACCCGACCAAGAAGGACACGGACGGCGACGGTTTGACGGACGCTGTGGAGGACAAGAACGGCAACGGCAAGGTCGACACCGGCGAGACCGATCCGCTCAAGGTGGGCGTCGGCGAAATCCAGTTGGTCGGCGGCGGCTGCACGGCGGGGCCAAATGGCAACGGCAGTGGCCTGCTGGCGGTGCTGGCCGCGCTGGGGCTGTTGGTCGCGGTGCGGCTTCGGCGGCGCGAAGGGCGGGCGGCTCGCTCGGCGCTGGTCCTGAGCGCGACGGCGCTGTTGCTGGTTCCCCAGGCTCAGGCGGCCGAGGGCGGCTACAGCGTGCAGCGGTTTCGCGCCGCAACCAATGCCAATGGCCTGCTGCACTCCGATGGCGGCAAGCTGCTTGGCGATTTTACCCCCGCGGTGGGGCTATGGCTTCACTACGACCATCAGCCGCTGACCGTGACCGATGCGGCGACAGGCAAGCGGCTTTACGACGAGGTCGGCCGGCAAATTGCCGCTCAACTCGTTGCATCGTTTGGCTTGTTTGGCTGGGCCGAGCTGGGCCTGGCGATCCCGGTGGTGCTCAACCAAGCGGGCGACAGCCGGCCCCTGGGGCTGGGTTCGGCGCCGGAATTGGCGGCGGGCACGGGCGATATCCGGGTGATCCCAAAGGTTAAGTTGATCGGCGGCAAGCTGTTCAACTTGGCGCTGTCTGCGGCGATAGACCTGCCCACCGCTTCGGCAGCTTATTCTGGCGATGACGGCCTGGGATTTGAGCCGCGCCTGACGGCGTCGCTGGACGACAAGGCGTACGGCGCCGTCCTCAGCCTGGGATCGAGGGTGCGTCCGGAGTTCAAGCCGACGCTCACCGGCTCCAAGCAGTCGATTCAGGTCGGCAGCGAGGCGCAGGTCACGGTGGGCGGTTTCTACAGCGTCGTTCCGGACTTGGTCGATGTGCTCATCGATTCGCGGTGGTCGGTCAACCTGCAAGAGCAGGATGTGGAAGAGCGCTCCGGCGAGGTGTTGGGCGGCGTGCGGGTCAAACTCCCGGCAGAGCTCGTTGGCACGCTGGCTGCAGGCCCCGGCATTGGTCAGGGCCTGGGAACGCCGGCGTTTCGCGCGGTGCTCGGCCTGATGTGGGCACCCGATCCAGGGCGCGACACTGACGGCGACGGCATTGTCGACAAGCGCGATGCCTGCCCCAAAATCCCAGAAGACAAAGACGATTTTGAGGATCGCGACGGCTGCGTCGATCCGGACAACGACAAGGACGGGATCCTAGATAACGCCGACAAGTGCCGCGACGAGCCTGAAGACATGGACAAATTTGAGGATGAGGACGGCTGCCCCGAGCTCGACAATGACAAGGATGGCCTGGCGGACAAGGACGACAAGTGCCCGCTCCAGCCTGAGGACAAGGACGGTTTTGAAGACAAGGACGGCTGCATCGACCCGGACAATGACAAAGACGGCATTCTGGACACGGAAGACAAGTGCCCCGATGAATACGGCGTCAAAGAAGAGCAGGGCTGCCCGGTGCGCGACAAGGACAAAGACGGCATCCCCGACAAGACCGACAAGTGCCCGGACAAAGCCGAGACCTACAACGGCATTGAGGACGAAGACGGCTGCCCGGACAAGGCCAACAAGGTCGAGGTCACGGAGAAAGAGATCAAGATCCTCGACAAGGTGTTCTTTGAGACCGCCAAGGCCGACATCAAGCCGGTGAGCTTTGCGATCCTCGACGCCGTGGCCGCGGTGCTCAAGTCGGTGCCGCGCGTCGGCAAGGTGCGCGTGGAAGGCCATACGGATGACGTGGGCGCGGACGACGCCAACCTGAGCCTGTCTCAGGCCCGCGCCGAGTCGGTGGTCAAGTACTTGGTCGGCAAAGGCGTGGCGGCGGAGCGCTTGGTCGGCCAGGGCTATGGCGAGACCAAGCCGCTGTGCAAAGACGCGGCGGATCTGGCAAGCAAGGGCAAGAAGTTCAAGAAGCAGCTGGACGCGTGCCGCGAGCAGAATCGCCGCGTGCAGTTCAAGTTGCTTGAAATGAATGGCAAGGCCGTGCCTGAGAGTGAGGACCCGCAGCAGATCGACACGACCAAGCCCGCTCCTGCTCCGGCTCCGGCTGCTGCTCCGGCTGCTGGCCCGGCACCTGCGGCCAAGCCCGCCGAAGTCAAGCCCAGCAAGTAGGCCTTCGCCCCTTGCCCAGTCGCCGCAGATTCTGTGCAGGCGGCTGGGCGAGGCGCGGCTTTGATCAGACAGAAGCCATGGACCTGTCGGCGGCCTGTCGCCCACGGCGCAGAGGTCCGCGGACGGCCTCGACGCCCAGCAGCAAAAACGCTTACAGAACAACGATCAGACAGTTGCCTGGCACCTGTCGGGCACCCGCCGGCCCGTCGCCCATGCCGCCCAAAAAGCCAAACGCCCGGGGCCGGTGCTCCTAAGAGCGACGGCCACCGGGCGCTGGATTGGGTCTCTAGCGGGAGCTTACAGCTTGGCGATCAGCGGGGCGATGAGCAGCGAAACGACGCTCATGACCTTGATCAGAATGGCCACGCCGGGGCCAGACGTGTCCTTGAAGGGGTCGCCGACGGTATCGCCGACTACGGCGGCCCGGTGCGTGTCGCCGCCCTTCTCGTGGCCGTCTAGGCCGCCCTTCTCAATGTGCTTCTTGGCGTTGTCCCAGGCGCCGCCGGCGTTGGCCATGAACAGCGACATGGTGGCGCCCACGGCCAGAGCGCCCGCAAGTGCGCCAGCCAGCGCCTCTGGGCCCATGACGAAGCCGACGAGCACCGGAGCGAGAATCGCCACGACGCCGGGCAGAATCATTTCGAGCAACGCGGCCTTGGTGGCAATGTCGACGATGGCCGCCGGCTGCGGCTCAGCTTTGCCCTCCAGCAGGCCGGGAATCTCGCGGAATTGCCGACCGATTTCTTCCACAATAGCGCCGGCCGCGCGGCCCACGGCGAGCATCGTGGTGGCGCCGACCATGAACGGCAGGATCGAGCCAAACATCAAACCAATCAGCACATTGGCGTCGGTCAGGCGGATAACCATGGACGAGCCGCGGGCGTGCG
>JBIKTV010000383.1:0-5667 GCA_044347905.1 Myxococcota bacterium | reverse complement strand
AGCAGAAAATCGGCGCGGCCAGCCCGCTCAAGTGGAATCTGAATAGCGAGAATGCCACGGGCTTGGGCCTAGATCCGCAGGGCAACGTGATCTTGGACGCCAGCCAAATCTCGCTCAACCTCAAGTTTATTTGGATCGCCAACTCGCCGCAGAGCACCGTGTCCAAGCTGGACTGCAAAACAGGTAAGGAAGTCGGGCGGTTCACGGTGTGTCCAGACCCGTCGCGCACGTCTGTGGACCTGGACGGCAATGTGTGGGTGGCCTGCCGAGGCAACGGCGCCGTGGCCAAGATCATGGCCGAGGCCAAGAACTGTGTCGACAAGAACGGCAACGGCACGATTGAAACATCGACCAATAGCTCACCTGTGGGCAATGACGAGTGCATCAAGTTCATCGTCCAGCCCAATCAAGGGTCCTATGCCCGCGCCGCTGGCGTCGACAAGGACAACCACGTGTGGATCGGCTACTACAACAACAAGACGCTCGTACGGCTGGAGCCCGTCAACGGCCAAACGGTAGAGACGGTGGCTCTGGGCTGCAGCCCCTACGGCTTGGTGATCGACCAAAAGGGCATCGTCTGGCTGCAGGGCCTGGGCTGCGGTCTAGTGCGCTATGACCCAGTGACAAAGAAGCTCGACACCGGCAACAACCTGCCGTCGCTGAAGTATCCCTCGGGCGCCTACGGCATCAACGTCGACAAGTACGGCCGCATTTGGGTGGCGAGCGGCAACAGTACCAGCGCCTTTGACCCCAAGACCATGACTTGGCAGGTCGTGAAGCTGGCCAACGGCGGCGGCCGAGGTCTGGCCACCTCCAATGACGGTTACGTCTACCCGGCGCTGGACAGCTACGGCGGCGCGGCCAAAATCAACGGCAACGTCGATCCGCCGGTGGTGGAAGGTTACATCAAGGGCGGCGGCAGTCCCGTGGGCGCGGCGCTCGATTACGACGGCTATGTGTGGGTGGTCAACCAGGGCGGCAGCAGCGCGAGCAAGCTGGATCCCAAGACGATGACGTTGATCGGCACCTACCCCGTTGGCAGCTCGCCGTACACCTATTCGGACATGACCGGCTACACGCTCAACTACTTCACCGCGCCCAAAGGCCAGTACAGCACGGTGTTTTTTGGCGGCTTGACCTACAATCCGGTCACGACCAATCAGCCCAAGCAGGTGTGGCAGACCATCACCGCGGAGGCCGATTTGCCTGAGGGCACGGCGTTGCGCATCCGCCTGCGCGCCGGCAACACCAAGGCCGAGCTGGAAGCCGCCAAGTGGAGCGAGCCCATCGACTTTCCGCCGGCGGTGTTCCCCTATAATGTCGCAACTTTGGGTATTGTGGGCAATCTCTTGCAGGTGGAGGTCGGGCTCACCACCAAAGACAAGAAGGTCACCCCGGTGCTCAAGTCGCTGTCTGCCAAGTCCAAGCTGATGTAGCGAATTCACAGTTCTTTGCGCAGGCTGAATGCGGGCTTGACGCTGGCGTGCCATGCTGTGCGCCGGAGGTCCGTATGCAAGTGCTGCTCATCGACGACGACGCCAAACTCCCTGAACTTTTGGGATCTTACCTAGCGCCCCACGGCGTCACCTTGCACTACGCGCCGGACGGGCCGCGCGGGCTGATCGCTGCAGAGTCGCGGACTTTTGACGCCATCCTGCTCGACGTGATGATGCCGGGGATGGATGGGCTGGAGGTCTGCCGGCGCTTGCGGGCGCGCTCCAGTGTGCCGATTGTCATGCTTACGGCGCGGGGCGATGAGGCCGATCGCGTGGTGGGCTTGGAGCTAGGGGCCGACGACTATGTGCCCAAACCCTTTGGTGCACGCGAGCTTCTGGCGCGCCTGAGGGCGGTGCTGCGGCGCGCAAGGCCGGAGGTGCAGGCAGAGCGGCTGCAGATAGGCGAGCTGGCCGCCGATGTGCCTGGGCGGGTGGCGACGATGGCGGGGTCGGTCTTGGACCTGACGGGTCTGGAGTTTGACATGCTGGTGGCGCTCATGCGCCGGGCTGGCCGGGTGGTGCCCCGCGATTCGCTGTTGGCTGAAGCGGGCCGCGCCGATGTGGTGGTGGGCGAGCGGACCGTGGATGTGCATATCAGCCACTTGCGCGGCAAGCTTGGCGACGACCCCAAGAATCCAAGCATTATCAAGACAGTAAGAGGAGTCGGCTATGTGCTGGCCCGCGAACTGCTCGACCGAAAGCCCACCGGCGCGGGGAGCCCGTGAGCCGCGGTGGGACGGCGCCAATTGAGCGGCTGAGGCGTTCGCTGGGTGCGCGGCTGCAACGGCGGCTCTTTACCTGGTTTGCCGCGACCATGCTGGCTACCGCTGCGTTTTCTGTGGCGACGACCTGGCTGGTGCTGCAGTTGGCGGGACCGGAGTTTGGCCCGGGGACGCGGCGGATGCAGGAGCGCGTGGCGACCAACCTTGCCCGCGTCTGGGCGGATGTTCCGGCGCGCGCCGCCGAATTTGAGGCGCTCGCACGCGAATTTGACGGCCCGGTGCGCCTGCGCGACCCCCTAGGTCGGTTGCTGCTGAGCAAGGGGGGCGAGTGCCGCCGGCCGCACTGGCACAGCGCCAGCGTGGGCGACCCTGGCCGGCCGTTGGCGACGCTGGACACCTGCCCAAAGCCGGGGCCGCCGCCTCATCTGCTGATTACCGCCGGACTTATGCTGGTAACCCTTTGGGGTGCTGCGGGTTTTCTGGCGCGGCGCCTCTCTCGCCCCCTAGAAGAAGTTGCAAGAATCGCGGAAGAAATCAACCGCGGCAATTTGCAGGCAGCGGCCCAGGCGCCGGCCTCCGGAGCACCAGCGGGCGATGAAGTCGCGGTGGTGGGCGAAGTGCTGCGGCAGATGGCCCAGCGCATCGACAAGCAGCTGCGCGACCAGCGCGAATTGCTGGCGGCCGTGAGCCACGAACTCCGCACGCCGCTTGGGCATTTGCGCCTGATGCTCGACAACTGGCGCGAGTCGGCCCAGCCCGATCCGCGACTCCTGGACCAGGCCGAGCGCGAGTTGCAGGACCTGGACAGCCTCGTGGGTCAGTTGCTGGCCAACGCCCGGCTGGAGTTTCGCGAGCTGCGGCTGGCGCGCCTGGACGCCGTGGGCCTGGCCATTGAAGCCCTGGAACGCGCCGGCTTGGATCCGACTGTGCTGGATGTTCAGGGCGAACAGCTCAACGTTCTGGCGGATCCGGCGCTGTTGCAGCGGGCCATCGCCAACCTGCTCGACAACGCCAGAAAGCACGGCGGCGGGGCAGAGGCGCTGCGCCTGAGTGCGGAAGCCGCAGTGGTGAGGCTAGAAGTGCAGGACGACGGCCCCGGGTTTGCCCCCGGCGAGGCCGAGCAGGCCTTTTTGCCGTTTACCGGTGCTGGCCACCGCGCCGAGTCGCTGGGGCTTGGGCTGCATCTCGTCGAGCGGATTGCCCAAGCCCACGGTGGCCGGGCCTTTGCCCGCAATGCGGAGGACGGCGGGGCCGTCGTTGGAATCGAACTACCGCTGGCGCCTACAGATCAGCCTTCAGAAGCTTGAGCGATTGCCGCGCGGGCGGACTGGTAGCCGTCCCACATCGCGTCTTCCATGGAGGCGTAGACCCATGCGCCGTAGCGGCCGAGCGAGGCCACGCCGGCTTGCTGCAGGAACGGCAGGATTGCCTCCTTGGCGCCAAAATACGCTTCGTCAAACACGACATAGCCGTACTTGAGGTGGCGAATCTCTTCCACTTCGATCTCGCTGTCGGCGCCGAGCCAGCCGCGCTCGCGCAGAAAGGTGCGCACAGAGGCTTTGACCTCATCGTCACTTTCTGTAGCGTTGGCCGCCACTTCAACGTAGAGGCTTGAGCTGTTCGCCGGAGCGAGCGAGGGCACGGCATTGCTAAACGAGCCGATGCGATAGAACGGGTACTTGGGCTCAGGCACATAGAGCCACTGCACGTCGCCCAACACGTCTGGCCTGGCGATGCCCAGGTTCATGTAGCGCAGCGAGGTACAGCGCAATTTGCCAGCCGCCTGGGTGACGGTATCGGGCAAATCACCCACCAAATCCAGGAATTCTGGCAGAGGCAGGGACGAGACGATGCGCTGCCAGTGCACCGTGGTGCCATCGGTGAGCTTGCAAGTGCGCGCCGCCAGATCGATCGACTCCGGGCGGGTGTTGAGGCGGATCTGCTGCTGAGACAACGGCTTGGCAATCGCGCGGGCAAAGGTCTCGATGCCGCCTGTGCGCGGATAGACAAAACTCGCGTTGTAGCCGGCCTGATCGTCGACGATACCCAAGGCGCCGGCGGCGATCTGCGACAGGTCCGGCTTGGGCAGAAAACGGCTGCACCAGTCCGCGGTGATCTCTTCTGGCGCGCAACCCCACAGCTTGGTGTTGTACGGCACCATGAAGCGCTCGGTGATGCCCTTGCCAAAGCGCTGCAAGCAGAAATCGCGGAAATTGGTCGCGGGCGGCTGGTCTCCGCGGGCCTGCTCCAGGGCGGCCTGCACGGCGCCCATCAGACACTCGTGGGCGACATCCAGGGGCAACCCATGAAGATTCTGCTGGAATGGAAAGTGGGTCATCGCACCGTGGGACCAGATGCGCGAGCGGCGGGCCACGCGGATCATCTCGTCGCCCATGACCTCTGCGACCATCGCCTTCATTTCTGCGTGGCGCAGGTGCAGCCAATGGCCCGTGTGGTCAAAGTGGTAACCCTTGATCACTTCTGTCCGAGTCAACCCGCCGAGGCGACTGTCTTTTTCTACCAGCAGCCAGCTGGGCTCTGCCACCTGCGACTCGCGGGCGAGCTTGCCCAGGAACCACGCGGTCGACAGCCCCGTCAGGCCGCCGCCGAGGATCAGTGTGTTGACAAACATCAATTCTCCCACGGGGCGCGCGGAGTCGATCCGAGCACATGGCCAAAAATCTAAACGTTAGCGCGACAATTGCCGCAGGCTAGGCAACCCCCACAGGGTTGACATTTGTCAAGTCGCTGCCTTGATCGACCCCGGTGAGCCAGTGGCCCATGCGGTCGCGCTTAGTCTGCAAATAGCGCAGGTTGTCTGCCGTGGCGGCGACTTCGATCGGCACCCGCTCCACGACTTGCAGGCCCAAGCTCTGCAGCGCCCACATCTTGGTCGGGTTGTTGGTCAAGAGGCGCAGGCGGGTCATGCCCAAGTCGCGGAGCATTTGGGCGGCCACGGCGTAGTCGCGCTCGTCTGGGGCAAAACCGAGGGCGACGTTGGCTTCGACGGTGTCCTGCCCCTGGTCCTGCAGGGCGTAGGCGCGAATCTTGTGCAACAGCCCGATTCCGCGGCCTTCTTGCCGCAGGTACAGCACGGCGCCGCAGCCAGAAGCCGCGACCTGGGCCAGCGCCGCCTGCAACTGCGCCCCGCAATCACAGCGCTGCGAATGCAAAATGTCGCCGGTCAAACACTGGCTGTGCATGCGCACGAGCGGCAAGTCTTCGGGGTTGTGGGGCTGGGCTTCGCGAAAGAGGGCGACGTGAGAAGTGCCATCGATCTCATTGGCATACAGCCGCACTTTCAGAGGACCGTGGACGGTATTGACCAGGCCCTCGCGGATCACGTGCACGAGGCGCTCGTGGCCGGCCCGCCACGAAAGCACTTGCGAAACGCGAACAAGCGGCCATCCGTGCTCTGCGGCCAGGCCCTCTGCGTCTTCTGGGCGGGC
>JBIKTV010000382.1:0-5675 GCA_044347905.1 Myxococcota bacterium | reverse complement strand
AGCAAAGGGCGAATGAGCGCGCTCGACCTGTCTGGGCTGGACCTGAGTGGCACGGAATTGGTGGCCTTGTCTGCCTGCGAGACCGGCCGCGGTGTGGCGATGGGGCCAGAGGGGGCGTACGGACTGCGCCGCGCGCTGGTGCTGGCGGGGGCCAGGAGTGCGCTGATCAGTCTGTGGAAGGTCGACGATCGCAGCACGCAGGCTCTGATGGTGGCGTTCTACCAGGGGCTAGCCAAAGGCGCGTCGCGGGCCGAAGCCCTGCAAAGGGCCCAGCTGGCGGTTCTGGCGGCGCAGCGCAAGCTGGCCCAAGGGGGCGGGCCGGCTCGCGGGGCTGAAGCGATGGGGGCAGATACCGAACCAGCTCAGTTGCTTGCCGATCACCCCTACTGGTGGGCGGCGTTTGTGCTCATGGGCGATGCCGGCTGGACCGCTGGCGGGTCCGCGGCGCCTGCCCCAGATTAGGGAGAATCCGTCGATCTCATCATCCGTCACCGTCCCGGCGACTCGGCTGTGAAGCCGCGAGCTTGCGACTCGCCCAGCAATTGGCCCCTGGCCAAGTGATGCTTGGGCAGGCCCTTGGGCTACGCCGCGTAGATGCTCGCTCGCCGAGAATGACGCTTGCGAGGCGCGTTGGAGGGAGGGGGAGAAGCTCTGCAATGGTCCGCACATCGGCGCGTCTTGTGTCGCACGGCGCTTCGTCGATGGTAGGCGCAGCACTGTCGCATGGGAGATCCGTATCGCCTCTGGCGTGGACGACGCTCGGGCCAACTTCGAGAGTTCGCGTTACAAGGCGATCCAGTTCTCGACCGCAACGCCTTCCAGGCCGTCAAAGTCGGCCACATTGGCTGTAACGACCACCAGGCCGTGGACGTGCGCGATGGCGGCGATCTGGCCGTCGGCGAAGGCTAGCGGACGACCGAGCCGTTCCCGTTGCGCACGCAATTCGGCATGCCACGCCGCTGCAGCCTCGTCGTAGGGCAGGGTCGGCAGCGTCGGTGCGACGACATCGCGCATGTAGCGATGAAGCGCTTGACGGCGGGCGCCTTGCGGTAGACGTGCAACGCCGTACAGCGCCTCGTGCCAGGTCACGGACGCTATGGCGCATTCGTCGCGGTGTGCGGCCAGCCGTTGCATGAACGCCGCGTTCAATTGCGGTTTGACCGGCTCGGCCAAGGCATTGGTATCCAGCAGATAGCGCAGCGTCACCACGGCACCTCACGGCCGGGGCTGGGGTCGCGGACGCCGGTCAGAACGCCTGCGAGATCGTGCGTGGTCAGGTCCTCTTCCGCGCGGAAGGCCTTGACGGCGTCGTAAAAGTCGCCGACGCCACCGCGCTGTAGCCGCTGAAACTCCGTGAATGACAGCAGCACCGCGACTGTCTTGCCTCTGCGGGTCAAGGCGATGGACTGACCTGTCTCCGCGCTGTGGACGAGCGCAGGCAACTGGTTGCGGGCTTCGGCGATGGATGCGCTGCGGGTCACGGAAACCTCGGATGAATCGCGCTGCGCGACTCTGGCTATCAAGATAGCCATCTGCGGGCGCGGTTGCAAGGGCTCATTTTGCGAGGCGATACCCCCGCCAAGCGGCAAACCTCATCTTGAAATGGCCAATTTGCGGTTGCCACCATCGCCGCGAAGGGGGCCCGCAAGCCGAAGTTCCGCCCGAGTCTCCGATCAGACATTACCCTGGCGCCTGTCCGCCCAGCGACCCGCCCCTACCCGGACAGGGTGTAACCTTGCGAAAGGCCTGACCCAGCCCGGAGGGCTTTTCAGATGTTGCCTGCGGCTTTAGCCGCCTGGCCCCCTCCTTGACCGCAAGGCGGCCAGCCGGTCGGGCCAGCGACCCGCCCCCACCCGGACAGGGCGCAACCTTGCGAAAGGTCTGACCCAGCCCGGAGGGCTTTTCAGATGTTGCCTGCGGCTTTAGCCGCCTGGCCCCCTCCTTGACCGCAAGGCGGCCAGCCGGTCGGGCCAGAGACCCGCCCCCACCCGGACAGGGCGTGACTTTGCGAAAGGTCTGACCCAGCCCGGAGGGCTTTTCAGCTGTAGGCTCGGGGCTTTAGCCCCGGGCCCTCCCTCGGCGGCTTAGGCCTTGGCCTGCTGCCGAAGTCCTGTTCGCCCGGGCCCATGTCCGGGTACGAGCGGGTCTCCGTGCCCGCGACCTGCGATACCGACGGTGGCGGCAGCCGTTCGAGACACGCTCCTTCCGAAAGCTGGTCGATACCCGTGGGTGTTTCCGCACCCCGTGGCGATCGATCGCAGGCGCGGAGGCCTGCTCGTACCCGGTTTAGGCTGGCGGTGGCTCCGGTCACACCAGGGGGTGACGGTTTGGGCGGTCCAGGCGTTTGCGGTACCACGCACGGCAAGTCGATTGCAGGTGGGCGAGGTAGGGCTGGGGCAGTGCGCGCGTCGACGGTCGGCCCCAACTCATTGTTGACGGCGCACTTGCCCCGGCATAGCCTCGCCGCCGACGCTTGCGGGAGCCGCGAGGCCGCTGCCGGTTCGCCATGGCGCAGTCGGCGCGGGCGGCCCAAGGGGCTGGATCCCCAGCATTTCGCCCGACAGGAGCCGCCATGATACTCGCACAGACCGCCAAGGAGCTCGAGGCTTGGTTCATCGACGCGGCGGCGGGCCGACTGCCCTGGCCAAATCCAGGCCATACCCCATGGGATGAATTTTACGGCGAATACCGCAGCGCGTCGCCGGCGACCAAGGCCCGGGCAGATGCCGCGGTGACAGCCCTGGCGAACTCGGCCGACGCCGCGGTGCGCTTCGCCGTGGCCACGCACTGGCTGGCGGCCGACCGGCAGGTTGCTTTGCCGGCGTTGCTCGAATTGATCAGCCGTTACCCCGATCTATACGCCGACCAGCGCACGCAGCACTCCAGCGACACGCTGCGCGGAATCGTCCTGTGTGGCTTGGCCGAAAAGGCGCGGGGGCCTGAGGCGGCCGAGGTCATTCTGCGCGGACTCGGCGGGGTCGACCCGGTGCCGTCGCCCGTTGGCACCTACTTTGGCTCCCAGGGTGTCGACGCCGTGGCCAAGCTCGTGGCGTGCCGCGCCGACCCAGCGATGTACGCGGCGTTTTGCGATGCCGGTTACGAACTGCACCGCGATGCCGCGACCTGGCAAGCCGCGCGTCTGCAGATGGCGCAATGGCCAGTTGCCGTGCAGCAAGCGCTGGTGCAGGGGGCCAACAACCACGCCGCGCGCTTTGGCGGCGAGCCTTGCGAGGTGCAGCCTAGCCGCGAGTCGGCAGTGGAGGCCCCGTCTGCCGAATTGGCCAAGGACCGTGCGCAACAACTTGATCTGCGCCCCCAATGGCTGCCGACGCAGGCTGGCCCTGCTGCAGTTGCGGCGGCGGCAGGGCCTGGCAATGGCACGCATGATCAAGACGCCCAAGATCTTTGGGTTGCGGGGCTGGCCCTTGCCCAAGGCGGTGCCAGCGCCGTGGCGGTGCTGAGCGACTCGAGCTGTTGGCTCTGGCTGCCCGACGGGACGCATCGCCAGCTTGAGATCCGCGCCGATTCGCTGTACGACGCGGGTTCCGAGCTGTTTTTTGTGCAACCCGATGCCCTGACCCAATGGGACACCGCGACTCTCTTGCCGACCGCGCGCCAGGCCCTGCCGTTTGCGCCCAGCCGCACCGTTCGCAGCAGGCAGTTTGCCGTGGTGGAGACGACCGAGGCCGAGCTGTTTCGCATCCACCTGCAAACCGGCGAAATCCAACCGCTGCCGTGGCGTTTTGCCCCCAGCAGCGATCAGCCGCTGTTGTCGTTTTGCTGCGATGAGGAGGGCCAGTGGCTGGCCGCGGTGCACCCCAACCACCTGCGCGTGTGGGATCTGGCGAACCCGCTGCCGGCCACCGAGCCCCTGTGCAGCTTTGCCATTGATCAGGCGTATCAAGCCTCTGCGGCGTGGTATGGCGAGCGACTGCTGATCTATGGCGCGGGAGCGGGTCGGACCTTGGTCGACCCAAATGCCGCAGCTGCGGTCGGCAAATGGCCTAAGCGCCTGGAGCCCTTGCTTGACCTTGGCCCAGCGGCCGTCGGCGGGGCTGCGCTTGTGCTGGCCGTTGCAGAGGGCCAAAGGCTCGTGGCCGTCGAGCGCGACTCGGCGCGCGAACGCTACGCATTTGACCAAGCGCCCTTTGAAAGACTAGAGCTTTCGAGTGATCAGCGGCACGTGGTCGGCTGGCAAGAGGGCGAACTGTCGGTGTGGCACTCCGCCAGCGGCGCGTTGGTGGGCCGGTGGAGCCAGGGGCAACGCATCCGCAACGCGCGAATGGTGGGCACCACAGTGGCCTTTGGCGCCCCGGGCGGCGAGGTGATTTTCTTGCTGGCCGGCCATCACTGAACTCGGCCAACCGCTGTGCGCGCGAGGGGGACAAAGCCGAGAACGCCCCGCCAACGGCCTATGGCATTGTGCGCCACAAGCAGCGCGGGGGTCTCTTGCGGTTGCGGTGGACTGGTATTGCGCTCGAAGCTCGCAGCTAGTGCGCCCGTCCAAGCCCTTCGCTGCAAGCTTTTTGAGTGTATAGACGTCTATACACTCAAAAAGCTTGCAGCCCCTGTCCAAAGATGGGGACGGTTTGGGCTGGCGGTGGTTGAGCGCGGACGCGGGCGTCGGCTGGCGGTGCGGGTTGATGCGGGGTGACCCACGCCTAAGCTCGTGCTGGCGTTAACGATTTTAACCGGTCGGGCCAGAGACCCGCCCCTACCCGGCCAGGGCGCAACTTTGCGACAGGCCTGACCCAGCCCGGAGGGCTTTTCAGATGTAGGCCTGGGGCTTTAGCCCCGGGTCCTCCCCCGGGCCCATGTCCGGGTACGAGCGGGTCTCCGTGCCCGCGACCTGCGATGCCGACGGTGGCGGCAGCCGTTCGAGACATGCTCCTGCCGAAAGCAGGTCGATACCCGTGGCTGTTTCCGTACCCCGTGGTCACCGGTCGCAGGCGCGGAGGCCTGCTCGTACCCGGTTTGGGCTGGCGGCGGCTCCGGCCACAGCCGGAGGTGACGGTTTGGACTGGCGGTGGGGCCGTAGGCTCAGGGCAGTCGCGCGGCCCTTCCGGGGGGCTGGCGAGCTGGCCTCGCGCGGCGGTGGCTTCGGCGAAGGCGTAGAGAATCTCCATTTGTTTCATGGATCAGACATTACCCTGGCCACTGTCCGGCGGGACGGTCAGAATTTTTTCGGCTGCCTTGTCGAGTTCTGCCTACACGCGTCCTAACCCGGCGCTACACCAGACCATGTACTGCCGCCACGCGGTTTTCGCCGTTGGCGAGAGCACTGCTGCGAGCGTACGAGGCGGTGAGCAGGGCGCCCGCCGCTTCGTAGTCAAAAGCCCGCACGTCGTCGTCGATTTTCTTGTAGTGCAGCGGAAATGCCGCCTCGAGCAGAGCCGCGTGCGCCACCAGCATATCGGAGGCCTCGGCGTCGCCGTGGGACAGCAGCGCTGCCAGCTCCTCACACACGACCTTGAGCGCCAGCCGATCGATAGCCACCGGCGGCCGCTCGGGGGCGGCGGGCAGGGCCAATTCAAGCTGCTGAATTAACCCAACCAGCTGAACGCGCATCTCCTGAATTTGCCGGTCTATTTCAGCGCGCGGCCGCTGGTCGCGAATCGCGTCTTCAAGCCGGTGCGCCTCGGCCTGGAGTTGGTTGGCGCCAATGTTGCCGGCCA
>JBIKTV010000381.1:0-5679 GCA_044347905.1 Myxococcota bacterium | reverse complement strand
TCACGCCTCTCCTCGCAGCACGGCCTCGACCTTGCTGCGCTCATCGCTCAGGCAATGGCCAAAGCGCATCAACGGCACCGCCGATGCCAAATTCGCCAAATGGCCCATGAGCATGCCCATGGCTTCGCCGCCGGCAAAATAGGTCTGGGCGGCGAGTTCGCCAAGCGCTTGGGCCGTATCTAGATGTGACGCAAAGGTTCTGGAGCGCTCAGGGGAAAACAGTGCGATCCTCTCCAGAGGCACTTCACCCGGCAATTCGCCTTGCGGGGCGCGCGAGCCGTCCTGCGACCACACCGCCCAACCCGAGGCCGCGCGGCGATCGGGGGCGATGGCGATGACGTCGTCGTGCAGCACTTGGCCGGGAAACCGCGCCGCCAGCGTGCTCTTGCCTGCGCCAGATGGGCCTGTAATTACAGTGGCATGTCCGGCGATTACCACCGCCGCGCCGTGCATCAGCAGGCCGCCGCGGCGCAGAGCTAGCGCCTGGGTCGACGCCAACACGGACAGATCCCACAGCGCCGCCGCGGAACTCTGCCAATGGCGGCGCGGCCACCACCAGACCAGCTGCGGGTCATCAAAGCTGATATCGCAATAAAAGTTCCGCCCTTGTACCCGACATTGCCCTGCGCTCCACCATGGGTAGTGCAGCGCCGCGGCCATCTGCGGCGGACTGTCGTAGGGGCGGATGAGCACGCGGCGCGGCGCATCGCCGGCAAGGGTCACGAAAGATGTCGAGCGATTGGCAGGCCCGCCGAGCGGTGAATCGGCCGTATGGCCGCGAGCTTGCGAGCCACCCAGCAACAAGGACCTGTTCCAGGGATTCTCGGACAGGTCCTCAGCGCTAGGCTGCTCGGCTCCGCCCTCCGCCGCTGGTGCTTGCTGCGGCTCGCCCGCCGTGCCAACCGCGGTAGCGAACCACCAAGGGCCAATTCTGAGCCGCGGAGGAGGGGTCCATCCGCTCGGCTCAGTCAGGCTGCGCACCGCCGGCCCGTCCACCGCTCAACCGCCGCCGCCGGTCAGCGGCGTCACGTCCAGGTCGCACGCGGAAGTCAGCAGGGCGAGCAGCGGCGCAAAGTCGCTGTGGACCTCAGGCTTGACATACGGGGCGCGCGTCACCGCCGGAGTTGGCTCCTGGGCCGGGGCAAGCGGGTTCTGGTTCGGGGGGCAAAGATCTTGATCCATAGGGGCTCCTTGACGCGCTGCGAGAGGTCAGTACACCACAATCAGGCTCGAATCCAGCGAACCGACGACCAGATCCGGGCGGCCGTCGCCGTTGAAATCGCCCAACGGGGCAAAGCTCACTGGGCCCAGCACGGAGGTGGTGGTGACGCCAAAACCAGGCTTGGCCGCCGACGGCTCATAGATGGCAATGTCGGCGTACTCCAAGCTGTTCATGTTGGGGATAGCGGACTTGGCGCGGGTGAGAGCCAAGCGGACGATCACGCGGTTGTTCGCGCCATCGGGTGCGGCGGCGGTGCGGCCGTGGACCACGTCGATGAACGGTCCGCCCGATCCCTGGCGATCGGCGAAGTTGCCCAAGCTCTGCGGCGCCCAGTGGTATTCGCGCAGGCGGTAACCACCCTCTACCTTGAACAGATTCTCTGTGCCCGACACCGCCGTTTCGGTGACCACCGACGTTGCCTGACCCAGCTTGCCCGCGAGCCAGCTGCCCTGCAGCCAGTACAGGCCGCCGCCCAGGGTTGAAGCGTTGGCGTGCTGGACGACGAGATCCGGCAGGGCATCGCCGTCGATGTTCAACACGTCTGCATAGAGGCCAAACGCATTCAGGCCGACGTTGCCACTGCCGACCACATGGACGGCTTCTTTGTCGTTGAGCGCCGCAGGGTTGGTTCCGGTGGTCGACAGCAGGATCTCGATCTCCTGACTGCCACCCTTGCTCGCCAACGGCCGGCCCTTGACCAGGTGGAAGGACTGCGGGGTCGCGGCCTGGGCGATGTACAAATCGTCGTACTGCACCGCACCGCTGTCCGCCAGCAGGTTGCCTACGCCGCGCAGGTAAGCGCCAAAGATCGGCGAGCCGCTGGAGTCGACCAGGCGAATCGTCGCGACATTGTTGCTGATCCGCTGGCTCACGTTGTCCAGGTCCAGGGTCGTCGGAGCAGTCGTGGACCAAGCGGTGTTGCCCGGGATCACGACCACGCGGTCATAAGCCAGCAAACCGTTGCGCGAAGTTACCGCGATGTCGGTCACCGGCTTGCCGGCGTTGAGGTCGCCGTTGAAGTTGCCGACCGCATTGAGCTTGAACACGCCATTGCCCTGGGAGCTGTAGACATTGGTCACTTCTAGGGCATGGGCCGTAGAGATCGCCGCCTTAGACTTGCCCAAGTACACGCGCATGCGGCGGAAGTTGCCCGGCGAGGCGCCATCGAGGCCGGCCGCCAAGTCGCCGATGCCGTCGCCGTTGAAGTCGCCGCTGGCCACCTGGCTGCCCAGGCCGCCGGGGTTGCTGAGGCAGGTGTAGTTCGGGTACTTGTCACCGGTCGGGTCGGTCAGGTCGATGTCAGGCAGGGTGTCGCCGGTGCGACCGTAGATAATGCACAGCGGCGTGGACACGCCTCCGCCCAAGGTGAAATCGCCCAAGCCGTCGCCGTTGACGTCGCCAATGCGGCCAATGCGCGAGCGCAAGTCGGCGGGGGCGCCGGCGGCCAGGGTGATGTTGGCATAGCGCAGGCGCAGCGCCGTGGTCGACACCGCGGCGGAGGGGACACTGCGGTTGCCGGCGGCGTCGATGGCAGCGACAGCAAAGTACCAAGCCGACTTGCCGCCATCGGTCAACGGCGCAAACTTGCAGGGGTCGCCCAGCGGCCGCGGGTCCGGACCCTCGACAAACACCGACTCCGCATCGCCCGCTGCCTTGGGCTCGCCAATCGTGCTGAGCGGCAGGGCCTTGGCGTCACAGGCGGCGTCAAACTCCGCCGCGGTGTTGATCGGCTTGGCGCTGTAGCGCACCTGGTAGCTCGTGGCCTTGCCGGTCGTGCCGTTGTCGCCCACTGCGGCAAAGGCCAGGCGCGCCATGGGCCGGCGGGCGTTGAGGTCGGTATCGGCAAAGTCGGCCAGGGTCACCTTGGCCGGGGCGATCCAGTCGACCTGGACCGCGATCTGCGCCACAGCGACATTGCCCGCGGCGTCGGTCACCGTTGCGGTCACGGTGTTGGTCGCATTCTCTGAGAGCACGGCGTACTGAAGCTCGGTCAGCACATCGCTGCCAGAGAATTTGAGCGGCAGACTCGCCGGTTCGCCCACGCTGAGGGCCGAGGTCGCGTTGCCCACCGTCCGCTCGAGCTTGGTCAGCGTACCGCCGTTCAGCCCAGCGTCAGAGCTCTGCAACAGCAGGTGGATCTGATGACCCGCCTGGCCGTTGAGGTCCTTGGCCGCGCCGACCAGGGTCAGGGCGCCGCCCGCAGGCGTAGGCACGGTCAGCACCGAGCCGGCGATAAACGCGGCCTTGGGCAGAGTGAGGTCGGCCTTGACCGTCTGGGTGCCAGAGGAGGCGATGACCTTGCCGGTGCTGTCGAGCGCGATCACTTCCAGGGTGGTGCTTTCGCCGTCCTGAATCGCAATGGACGCGGTCAGCTTCTGGTCCACCGGCGGCTTCTTGCTCACTTCGACGCCGCCCTTCTTGAACTGAAGGTTGGCCACGCCGCCGCAAGGGCCGACAAACTGGCCGGTCAAACTAGCGAGCACGGCGCTGCAATTCGCCCCGGGCACGGCGCAGCTGCTGGTGTTGTAGACGCCGCCGTTGCTGAGGCCTTGCAGCGAGACGAGGCAGCCGGACAACTGCACCTTGAAGCCGCGGGTGGCGACGGTGTTGTTGCCGTTGTTGTCTGTGGCGGTGACCCGCAGGCTGTAGTTGGCCGACGCGGTGGCGAACGGCACGCTGAGCTTGACGGCCGGCTCCGTGCCGCCGGGGGCAGTGACATTGCCTTGGGCGACCTTGGCGTAGCCGCCGCTGCAATTGGTGAAGTTGACGTCGCAGCCCTCAGCCAGCTCCACCTGCCAGGAAACGGCGTCGGAAGTGCTGAAGGTCGCGGCAACTTGGTAGCCCCCTGCGGCGGCATCGGCGTCGTCGGCGTCGGCAAACGCCGCGGCCTGGGCGGGCGTGGCAATCGTCAGCGTCGGCGCCAAGGTATCCACGGTGACCTGCGGCGGATTCGTGGCAAAGCTTGAGGAATTGCCGCACAAGTCGCGCACTTCGGCCTGAAGGGTGTGGCTGCCTTGGCTCAGGACGCCAAAGGTGCTGTTGGCAAACACCGCTTGACCGCCCGACATCACCGCCGTGCCCTTGAGGGCGCCAGCGTCGCGGAGGCTGGTCTGCTGGCCAGCCGTATCGGCGGAGGAGGAGGCGACGATCACGTCGAGGTTGGCGCCCGCGAGCACCAACTTGCTGCTGGGATTGGCAAACACCCCGGTGGGCTTCTGGGTATCCACCTGCAGCGAGCCGATGGACTTGACCGCCGAGGCGTTGCCGACGATGTCGATGGCCGTCGCCGCGAACACGGCGGTGCCTTCTTGCGCCAGGGCCACGGAGACATCGGCGCTCTTGGCGGTCGTGGTCGCGCTGCCGACTTGGCCGCCGTTGGCGGTAATCGCCACGGTCGCCTCTTCTGACGTCTTGACCACAAAGGTGAACTTGCCACCCGCCTGGCCGGAATCTGCTGCGCTCTGGCTGGCTTCATTCAGGCAGGCCGCCAAAGCCTCGGGGGCCGCGGGGCTGCTGAGGCTGACCACGTCTGGGGCAATGGTGTCGATCAGCACGCTGCGCTGCTTGGTGAAGGCAAAATCCGATTGCAGGGACGACACCCACGGCACCACCGGCAACAGCGAGGCCTCCAGCGCAAACGTGTAGAGGCCGTCCCCTAGCGTAGCGGGCACGGCGATCGAGCCAGAGACCGAGTTGACCTGCACGGTGGCCAAGCGCTTGTAGCCTGCGGTGGCACAGGCCGGGCCAGCCACACCTGGACTGTTGCTGCACAGCGCGACGGTGCCGCCCGCCGGTACGCCCTTGACCGCGTAGGTAAGCACCCGCGACTGATTCTTGTTCCAGGTGGCCACGCACTTGCCCTGGTAGCAGGCGCCCGTTGCGCACTGGGCCGTGATAGTGCACGACTGGCCTTCAGCATTGTTTGTCGGGTTGCCAATGCTGATGACTGGCTTGGCCGCGGTGATCTGGGCGGAGATGGTGACGGTCGCCGGATTGCCGGCCGGATCTGCCGTCGTGAACACCAGTTTGACCTTCTCACCGTCGGGCAGAGACACGAGGCCAAAACTGGCGGTCTGGCCCTTGTTGGGCACGTCCGGCATGACTTCAATGGCCTCATAGGTGGTCTTGACGCCCGAGTCGTCGGTCACTTCTAGGGTGACCTTGGAGAAGGGGAACACGCCCTTGAGCGAAACCTGGATGTTGGCCTGCAGGCCATTGGTGGAGTCGCCGTCGACGTCATCTTCGGCCACTAGGACGATCTGTACGCCTAGCTTGCCCAGCGGCGAGCTCAGGGTGCCAAACGCAGGCGCCGTGCGGTCAATCACCACGGTGGCGGGGTCGGCGAGGGCGATTTGGCCAGCGGCGTCGGTGACTTGGGCGCTAATGGTGCACGTGGACTGGTCGGGCAGCACCACGCCGTTGACCGTGGCCGAGCCGCCGCTGATGGTGGTGCTCAG
>JBIKTV010000380.1:0-5692 GCA_044347905.1 Myxococcota bacterium | reverse complement strand
ATCATGCCTGCGTTGCGCAGATCGGCTTCTATGGCCCGATCGACCCCGGGAAACTGCACCTTGACCACGGCGTCGCGGCCGTCGCGAGTGGTCGCCGCGTGAACTTGGCCCATCGAGGCAGAGGCCAAGGGTTCGCGCGAAAATTCCGCAAATAGATCATCCGGATCGCTGCCAAGCTCGCTGCGGATCGCCGCTTGGACCTGCTCCCAACTCATGCGCTGCGGGGTCTGGTGCAGCAGCTTGTGCAGGGCGGCGCGGGCTTCGGGCGGAAAAATGTCTTGGTCCACCAAGCTGATGAACTGGCCCATTTTGGTCGCCGCGCCCTTCATCTCCCCCAGCACTTCGACCAGGCGCTCCGCCGTGGGCCGCAGGGCCCCCGCCATCTCTGCGTCGCTGGCACCCAGCTTTTCGCGGGCTTTGGCCGCCAAGACATCCGCCGTGGTGCGCGCCGCTACCTTGGCTAGGCGGGCCATGCGCGTCAGGCGTCCGGACTCGACGTGGTCTTCGCTTGCCATGCTGCTCCCGTCGCCCGACCAGGCGCGTGTGTAGAATAGGCGCTGCAACGCATTTGTACACCGCGCAGGGCCGTGGGTATGATGGCCGCGGTTGCGGAGAGGATTCCCCGTACCCGGATGGACACCGGCCCTTTCGAGACACCCCACGGGCAATTGCGGAGCTTAGCGATGGATAACCTGATGATCACCAGAGAAGACGCCCATCGCGCGGTGGCGGCCGGCGGCAAGCTGATCGACGTGCGCACGGCCGGCGAATTTGCCGGAGGCGCCGCACCGGGGGCGGTGAACGTGCCCGTGCAGGTCATCGCCGCGGAGATCCACAACCACGCCGAGCCGGAAGACACCGTGGTACTGTACTGCAAATCTGGGATGCGATCGGACCTCGCGGCCAAGATCCTGCGCGGTTTGGGCTACAGCAAGGCGTACAATCTGGGGACCCTAGGCGACTGGTAATCGCCTTAAGCGATTGATTTGCCAAGATCTGGCGACAGGTGAGATAAGGCCGTGACAGTTTGCCGCGCCCAGTCGGCGGGTTTGCTGTTGCCGCGACCCCGGGGGCTGGCTAGCATGCCGCGCGCTCGCGGATCCAGTAGGCCGCCGGCGGATCACAGAACACGGCAGGCAGGGCCACGGGAGTACGGGTGAGCAACCACAGACGCTTTGAAATCGCCGGGATTTTGGGCTTTGGCCTGCTAGAGGTGTACCTGGGCTGGCGCGTGCTGGGCGCGGTGGGCGCGGGCCTGCACTTGGGCTGGGTGGCGGCGGCGCTGCTGGCGGGCTTTGTCGCTGCCGACTTTGCATCCGGGCTGATTCACTGGGGATTTGACCGCTACGGCTCGCGCGACACCCCGGTGGTCGGGGCCAACTTCATCGTGCCGTTCCGCGAGCACCACGTGGACCCCAAGGGCATCACGCGCCACGGGTTTATCGAAACCAACGGCAACAACTGCATCGCCACGCTGCTGGTGCTGCTGCCGGTGCTCGCCGTCGATCCAACCGCCGGGGTGTTGAACGCTGTGGTGGTCACCACTGTGGCGTCGATGTGCTTTTTTGTGATGGGGACCAACCAGTTCCACAAGTGGGCCCATGAAGACGAGCCGCCGGCCTTGGTCGTCGCGCTGATGAAGGCCCACCTGATCCTGGAGACCAAACACCACGACGTGCACCACACGCCGCCGTTTGACCAGTACTACTGCATCACCACCGGCTGGCTCAATCCGCTGCTGGACAAGATTCAGTTCTTCAAGCGCACGGAAGCGCTAATTCTGGCCGTCACCGGCATCCAGGGCGGCGAAGACGACGCCAAAGTGCTGACCGACAAGGCCTAGATTCTGCAGCGGTAGCTGCGGCCACTGGAACGCCTAGCGACCCAGCACGACGATGACCCAGATGTCGTAGAGCGCGTGGGTCCAGGCCGCCACTGCAAAGCCGCGCAGCAGAAACAGCGAACCAAACAGCAGCCCGGCGACGGTGCGGAAGATGAACGCCGTCAGGGTAAACGGTTCGACGATGTGGTGGATCGCCGAGAACACTACGCTGCTGCCCAGAAGCACCCAGGCGAGCTTGAGCGAAGGCGCGCGCCAGTTGCCGCCGATCCACAGCCGGGCTACGCCAGCGACTCCCCCCAGTCGGAACACCAGCTCTTCATGCAACCCCGCACCGGCGCTGATGATAATCCCGGCCACGGGACCATGCCGCTGGGTGACGGCCAAGGGCACGGGCACCACGGCGTGGAGGATGCGCGTGAGATCCGCCGTGATCGACCCGGCCACAGTGCCCACCAACACCGCGTAAAAAGCCGACTCGGCGAGCACCGTCCAGAACCAGGAGGCGGAAAACCGCGTGGTCTGGCGCAAGTGGTAGATGAGCGCGACGTTGATCAGGGTGAGCGTGCCGTAAAAGCTCAGGTATCCCAGCCAGATCGACGAGCCCAGACCGGCCAGCGCGTTCATCAGCAGCTGCGACACCAGGTCGACGCCGTTGTGCGCCTCCGGAACGATGAGGATGCCAAGGCCGTAGAGCACCAGCAGCGGCAGGGTGAGCGCGGCAGCGGGCAGCGGCTCGGCGGTTTGCCGCAGGTATAAAACTAGTGTGGATGCGGATTTGCCGCCGCCGGGGCTAGCGGGTTTGGCAAGCGGTGTGGCCATCGGTCCTCCGTGGACGGCCAGCCTACACGCGGATCAGCCGCTGGGCCAGCAGGGCTTTGTCGAGCAGGTCCTGGTGTTCGAGCTCAAAGGCCCCCGCGGCGGCCGTGTAGCGGTAGGAGTGCACGCCGATGATGCGATCCTCGCCTACTTCCAAGACGTTAAAGCGCGCGTGCTCCTTGCGATCGCGGTGCCAAGTCGACGACCCACAGCCGATCACCGGAATGTCGCGCACGGCGTCGGCCAGGCCGCGCTCCAGCACTTCGTCGTCCACGGACGGCACGCGGTCCTGGCGCGGCGTCAAGTGCCCCTGGTGCGGGTGGTGGGTGTGCCCGTGCAGCACCGCGGTGGCGGCAATCTCATGCATCACTTCAGAAAATGCGTGGCGGTCGGTCAGCGTCGCCACGTACTCGGCCATGCCGATGCGGTGGTGCAGGTTGTGGTGGACCAGCACGATGCGCACCTTGACCTCGGGCGGCTCATCCGCCACCAAGGCGCGCAGCCGGGCCAATTGCGGTTTGCCCACCCGGCCATAGGCGAGCATCGGCAGCGTCGGCACCGCGCTAGACAGGCCGTAGACGCGCACGTGCGGGGCCAGCTTGCGGACAAATGGATAGTGTAGCCTGCCGTTATCCTTGGCTTTGTGGTGATCCTGATCGTCGTCCACCAGGTACTCAGAGAACCACTTCTCAAAGCGCTTGTGGCGCAGCGCCCCGCGGGTGTAGAGGTCGTGGTTGCCGGGGATCAGCGTCACCCGCGACGGCGAGCCGATCCGCTCAATAATCGCCCGGGCCCTGCGGAATTCGCTGTCGAGCGCCAGATTGGTCAGGTCGCCCGTCACGATGATGTGGTCCAGGTCGGAACGCCCCAGGTGATCGGCCAGCTGCTCGCACAGGTTGACCGGGTGGGCATTGCGGCGCATCCCGGCCAGGTTGACCACGCCGGTGAGGCGCTTGTTGAGGAATTGGTGCCACGGCGTGCCCTCAAGGTCGAGGATGTGCAGGTCGCTGATGTGAGCAATCCTCACGGTTTTCATATGACTCCTTGATCAAGCACCCAGGGGCTGACCTGCGCGCAGGCGCTCTAGCGATCGGTTGAGGCGGTCAATGCCGCGCTCCAGCTCGGCCAGCGGCACGGAGGTGTAGCAGATGCGCGCCCAATTGCCGTAGTGCTCGCCAAAGGAATCGCCGGGGCTCAAGCACACGCCTTCGTGCAGCAGCTCCAGCAGGTACTCCATCACCGGGCGACCGCGCAGCTCCTGGGTAAAATCGGCAAATACGTAGCCGCCGCCCTGGGCCGGGTCAAAGTGCGCTTGAAGCTTGCGGTGGACCAGATCAGCGGAGTTCTTGTAGATATCCCGCGTTTCATCGAGCCACTCTTCAGAATCCTGCACCGCGCCCAGCACCGCCAGCTGGCACACCAGGGGCACTTGATACCACAGGTGGGTGGCCATGCGCCGCGCCGACTCCATCCAATCGGTGCTGCCGCAGAGAAAGCCAATGCGCAACCCCGCCAGCGCAAAAGACTTTGACGCGGTCAGGATCGTCACCGTCCGCTCGGCCATGCCCGGCAGGCGGGCGAGGAAGGTGTGCTGGCCGGTGTAGACATAGTCGTGGTAGGCCTGATCGTCGATGACCCACAGGTTGCGCTCACAGGCCAGCGCGGCGACAGAGCGGGCCGCTTCCGGGTCAACCAGCGTGCCGCAAGGGTTGTTGGGGCTGGTGATATAGAGGGCCGCCGTGCGCTCCGTCAGGTAGGGGCGGATAATCTCCGCGGCGCTGCGGCCTTTGCGAAGCTCTTGATAGAACGGCACTTCAACCGGCACGGCCCCGGCAGACAGCACGATGCCGGAGACGAGCGGCCAGTACGGCGCCATCAGCAGCACCTCATCGCCCGGGGCAATCATGGTGCGGACAAAGGTGGCAATTGCGCCGGAGCCGCCTTGGGTCACGTGGATGTTGGCCGACGTGTAGCCTGGCAGCCCCTTGTGGGCGAGGCGCTCAGCCACCGCCGCACGCAACTCTTCAAGCCCATTGGGATTTGCATAGGCGTAGCCGTTGTCTGGCAGCCGCCCAACGGCGCGCTCCAACCGCCCCGACTCCGGCGGAGCCCGATACGTGTCGCCCAAATGCAGCGGCACCGGCGGCGCGGGCAGGTATTTGAACTGCGCGGCCAAGGTGGCAAACACCGAGGTCTTGAGGTTGAGCGTCGCCGGATTCATGAGCGGTGGTCTGGGCATGGCGGTGGTGGGCTCACTTTCAGAGGGGGCGGTGGGCGGCCCAGCGCGGCATGGCTCCGGGCGCTTGGACCTTGACAAGATCGGCATTTTGGCACTACCTACGCTCCCCCGCAACGCGCTCGCCCTGGCAGCGCAGCGGGAACTGCCCCGCACGCCAGGCGCAACCGCCCTGCACGCATGCAAACCAGCCCCGACCCTGGGCACCCAATTCCCGGAAATGACACGGGAACCGCCCGAACGGAGTATCTGATGGCCCGCCGCGACCGCCGCCGCAATCCCGAAGAGAACATCCCCGACACTCCGGACATCGTGGAGGCCGAACTGTGGTCCCTGTCCGAGTGGATGGAAAAACACTGGAAACCCGTGGCCATGGGCATCGTGGGCATTTCCGTGGTTTGGGGCGGTTTGGGCATCTATCAGATCATCGCGGCCTCGGGCGAGCAGAAGCGCGCGGAGAGCTCGGCGGCGCTGTTTGAGCTGGCGGTGACGCCGGTGGTCCCGCCATCGGACGACCCGGCAGCAGAGCCGCCTCAGCGCACCGGCAAGACCTTTGCCAGCGAAGTGGCGCGCGCCGACGCGGTGTTGGCCCTGGGCAAGGTCGAAGACAGCAAGGCCGCCGCGGCGATCGACGTGCTCGTGGGCGGCGCAAAGGCCAGCAAGGGCGACCGCGAGGGCCAACTGCAGAGCTTGAACCCGGCGATCGAAGCGGCCAAGGGTTCAGCCCTGGAGCTCCCGCTGCGCGAGCAGAAGGCCACCGCCCTGCAAGCCCTTGGAAAGACGGCAGAAGCCGCTGC
>JBIKTV010000379.1:0-5694 GCA_044347905.1 Myxococcota bacterium | reverse complement strand
GCCTGCCGGTCAGGCCGATCCCGCCGATGCGCTGTTGGCCGAGGCTGAAGCGCTCTTGGCGTGGCGGCTGGCTTTTCCGCCTAGCTAGGCCAGAACACTGGGACGTCTGTCTTTGACGCGTCACTCGCCGAATCCGCCGCAGCGTCAAGCCCAGCGCAGAGCTCGGCGCCCACGCCTCTCAGCGCTCAGGTGCTTGCGGGCCAGCGCACTCGGCCCTTGCAGCCGGCTCGCGCTCGGGGCCCAGCAACAGCGAAGCGGCCAGGTGCAGCGCAAACAGCGCGGCGGTGGTCCACGGTCGCGTTCCGCCCTTGCGCCTCAGCTGCGCGAGCATCTCTGGTCGGCTAAGTCCGGCCTTGTGGATTGCTGCCAGCGCCGCGCTCGCCTCGCGGTAGTACCAGTAGCTCGCGCGCCGGCCGACGCCAATAAAAACCGCGGCGTTGACCAGCCAGCCGAGCCCATCGCCCCAGTTGCCGCCAAACGCCCTCTCCACGGCGACGACAGGCAGCTGCAGGGCGACCCAGATGATCACCACCCCGGCGGCGTCCCAGTACAGGCCGCGGTAGGTCATCCAGAAGACTTGGGTGAGCGCCGCCGGAAAGTGAAAGGCATCCGCTTGGCCGCGCTGGATGCGCTCAAACCGCGGCCGATACGCCGGCCAGCGGCGGGGGCCGACAAAGGCCTCCCACTCCTCCGCCGTGGCGGGATCTTCGAGATTTCTTGTGTTGTCGGGTACATCCACCATTGCTGCGGTTCCTAGACAGCTCGGTCCAGTGGACGCTGCCTGGGACTTGCTCAGACAGGCGTCGTCTAGGCGACCGCGACCCTGGCTGAGGTCTCGCTGTCCGCTTGCGCCGAGGCTACGCGGGCGGCGATGCTCGGTCAATCGGAGGAGTTGGCGGCCGGTTGCGCGGCCCTGATCGCCGGTGTGTCCCCCCTGCGGGCTTATTGCCAGGGCGAATGCTTAAACTTTCAAGAGGCTCGCACGGTCGGCAGCGGTGGTGACGGGTGTCTGGGCGCCTCGCCTGCGGCGACCCGGCTGCGACTTTCGGCGACGCGGCGGGCGGCGAATTCTCTTTGCAGGCGGCGCCGAAAGCGGCGTCGGACGCCGTCGCTCCGCGATTCGCATCCGTGGCGCGGGGTTGGGCCAGCGGGAAGGAGCGCTATTGGCACTTTTAGTGCCAATAGCGGGGTTTTGAATTTAGCGGTGGGCGGGGTGGTGCCAGCACCGACGCCATAGCCACCTGACGAGTCGCAAGTGACCTTTCTCTTGAGCCGTTCCCGCCTAACCTCGTAGGCGCCGTTCACCCGGGTGAACGCTCACCGACCCCACCGCGAAATGGGGGCATGACCCGCAGGGCGGAGGCGCCGCCGGGGCGATATCGCCGCGGTGGATAGCCCAAACCCCACCGCCCGCGCCCGCCTGGCCATGGACACCGCCTCGCACCCTGTGCAGGATGCGGCAACTCGCGTAGAATTTCGCAGGACCACAGCGGGTGCCCCAGCATGACCAGCGCGTACAGGCCAGAAAATGCGATCGACCCTGGTTCAGCGCCGCTAAACGTCGCCTACTGCTGCAATGCCTGCGGCCACAAGGGGAGCATCACCGTAGAGTGGGCCGCGGTGAATCCAATTCCGCGGTCGGAGCCCGGCTGGGACGGCATTTGCCTTTCGCGCATCCTGCGTTGTGCCGGTTGTGGTGCCGAGGATGACTATACGTTGGCGCCAAAGTCGCGCCTTGAACTCCTTGGCAGGGCAACGGGCGCGCCGGGATTTCGCCGATCCGACGGCCGCACTCAGCTTTCGCAGAACCGGCTACCGGATGGCACCGTGGGCCGCCGGCCGTCGCAGTTGCTGGCTTACTTGAAGGGGATTGTCGCGCAGCACCCTTCTGATATCAAAGCATTACACAACCTGGCCAACGCCCTTTACCGGTTTGGAGAGGTAACAGCGGCCATCGAGGCCTGGGAACAGGCACTGGCCCTGAACCCCGATGACGTGCAAAGCGCCTATGGCCTGGCAGACGCCCATTGGGTGGACAAAGACAAGCATCCACGCGTACTTCACTTCCTCGACATCGCTCTGAAGGCACTGCCGCGGGCGATGCGGAGCGACCCAACGGTCGAGGAGTTCGTCGTTCCGCTGGTCGGCCTGTTTGCCGAGGTTGTCCGCTCCGTTAATGAGCCGTTTGCTTTGGTCGCCGCGTGGCAAGCTGGCGAAGTGAAAGGACAACCGTGCGTCGATGTCAGCAGCGTTGACGTCCACAAGATCGAGAGCTATCACAAGCTGGCAGCGTTCCTGAGAGACGCGGATATCCTATCGGCCGGCCTTGTCTTGGACATGCCCACCGAGGAGCCGACGAATCTGCAGATGCTCTTGTCGAACAATCCAGAGCGGTTGATGGCGGGGCGGGTGGCACCGGTGGACCAGACGCAGGCGCCAGTTCTGCGCGGACCGCGCGTTGGCCGCAACGATCCGTGCCCGTGCGGCAGCGGCAAGAAGTTCAAGCGCTGCTGCGGCTGAGGCGGCGAACGGACGGCCGAAGAACTGCGGGCGAGAGACTGGCGATGCTTCTGCAGGCATGTCGACGTCCCTTGCTCCCGCGGCGTGGATGCCGCTAAGCACTTGTATCAAATGGCACATCGCTTCTGAGCCGCGTTTCTTTGACGAGCGGCGGCAGGGGTAGATTCTGGGCGCATCCGGCCGTCCCGCTCGAATCGCGCCCGATGGGGGCCCGATTCGGCCTGCGGCGCGCGGTTCCCGGCCGGACCTGGCTCTATTCGGGTTCGCTGCCGCTCACCCTCACGGAGACGCGTTTTGGGCCACCGGGAGGTCGCTGCTGGCGGCAGGCCCAGCCGGTGTGGCCCAAAACCCGCCTCCGCCCTGCGGGTCACGATCCATTGCGCGCTGCAGGCGCTTGGGCTGGCGCTGGTCGGACAGTCCCCCCAAGGAGCGTCTGATCCGCTTGGCGCCAAGTGGCTGAGGTCGAGTGGTAGAAAGCCCCATGCGCGCTTCAGCAGATCGCCCTATTCAGCAAAAAACGCCTGCAAAACCCTCAGCACCGCCTGCTGCTCCGCCTTGCCCAGCTGCCCAAGCCGCTTGACGAGCCGCGCCTTGTCGACCGTCTGCAGCTGGTCCACCACCACATGCCTTGTGACACCTTTAAGAACTACCGGAACTCGCGCCGGGTAAGGGGGCGATCCCGTGGTCATCGGCGCGAAGACGAGGGTGCGAATCGGCTAGTTCACTTCGTCGGGCGACACCACCGCGAAATGGGGGCGTGACCCACAGGGCGGAGGCGCGGGCGGGGCGATATCGCCGCGGTGGATGGTCCAAACCCCCGCCGCCCCGACCGCGTCTCCGGGCGCAGAGGCCGGCAGGCCGGCGCGCCTAGCACCCGGTCCCGCGAAGCGGGATTCGCCCAACCGCCACCGCTTCTGCCGCAGCCGCAGCACCGACATCGACGTCTACGCGGAAGTGCGGCGACGCAGCGCTTTCTCAGCCATGGGCAACTGGGTTCAACCAGCGCCTGGGTGCAAACTCGCGCTAAATCTCCAGCAATTTCAACCATCAGACATTGCCCGGGGTACTGTCTGACGCCGGGTGTCTAGCTGCCAAGGCACGCGCTCACAACCACAGGCCCCACCAGGCGTAGCGGTGCTGCGCCAGCAACGCCCGGAGGTTGGCGCGCGCCGCAGCCTCGTGGCGCGCCCGCATCGTCGGCGTCGCGAAAATCTCCGGCGACGCGAGCAACCCGCGCAAGAAACGCCCGCGCTTCCAGCGCAGCGCGACCTTCGGCACGGCGGCGTACTCCTCGCCTATGCCGTCCTCAAAGTCGGCGAAGCGCATGCGGTGCTGGCCCAAGATCGAGAGGTCGATGTCGACGACGAGCGCCTCGTCCGCCGCCAGCGCCATGCCAGCGGGCCGACTCAGGTGGGCGGTCGCACGGACCAAGCGGGCCGCCGCCGCGACGACGAGCGCGTCGACGCCGACGCTCCCAAGGTCCGCGACCAGCCGCTGCGCGCTGCGCTCCTCGCTGTCGTGCAACTGCGTGTCGTAGACCGCGTCGTGGTACCACAGCGCCAGCTCGACCGCGGGCGCTGCCGCCAGGTCGGTCACGTCGGGTGCGTCCGCGGCGCGCAAGGCGTCGAGCTCGAAAAGGCAGTCGCAGAGGTGCTGCCGGTCGTGGTAGCGCCGGGCAGGCTCACTCCACGACGCCAACAGCGCGCGCCCCAGCGCCACGGCCGCCTCGGCGTCGCCGCCCGCCCGCGCCACCAGGGCGGCAAAGCGCTCGACCAGGCCGTCTTGGTCAGCCTGCTGCGGGCTCCTGTCGCGGCGCCACAGGCAGAAGGTGCGCGGCTGCGCGCTCGCCATCGCCCAGACGAGTCGCGCGAGGTCGAGGCCCGGCAGGCGCGCGAGCAGCGCATCCAAGGCGTTGCCCTGGATCCATCCACCCGGCAGCGAGATGTCGTCGGCGGCGACAGCGCCCTTGGGGGCCAGGACCCAGAACACGTCCTCGGCCCACGGCCCGTTGGCGGTGGTCTCTATGGCGACGGCCTCGATCGTGTCCCAGGGCAGTGCCGCGATCAGCCCTAAGCTCGGGTTCGCCGCGGTTGCGTCATCTGTGGCGGCCGGGCCCTGCGGGAGGTCGATCATTGGAGCTCCTCGTTGTCGCCGTCGCCGTCGCGGCCTAGCCGCCCGACATGGCCGCCGGTCCACCGCAGCAGGAGTTGGACGCTGCACGCCGACATCACCTCGCCCTCGGGCGAGACTATCCCAGCCGTCAGCCGCGAGGCTACGGCGGCCAGTGACGGCCGTCAACAGCGGCTTTTCGCGTGAGTTCGAGCGGATTTGGTGGTCAACTCAGGGCGAACGCCTGCGTCCCCGCCGAGACCCAGCGCCAGTCCCCGCCCAAGTCCCCGTCAAGCCAACGAAAGGAATGAACCGCGACCGTAAGGAAGCGGATTTCTCAGAACTTCAGGCTGGCCAGGAGCGCCTGGAAGGCCGGTGCGGCGGCAGCCATCGGCGCGGCATCGCCCGTGAGCTTGACGAACCAGCTCTGGCCACCTGCGACCACCACGCCGGCAATCATGCGCTTGGCGCCTTCGCCTTCCGTGGCAAAGTCGAACACGGCGACCGGGCCCGCGGGGCTCTGCACCACCTTGCGCGCGGCGGCGAGGCCCGCATCGTCAAACGGCGCCAGGCCGATCTGGCCGCGCCAGCGGTTGACGTTGGCAAGCTCGCCGCCCGCAGGGCCGGGCAGGGCGATGACTGAACCGTCGATTGCGCCAGGGGTATCCGGCTTGAGCGTGGCGTAGCGCATGCCGCCCGGCCGCGACTCGCTCCAGCCCGCGGGAAGGGTCCAGGCAAGGCCACCTTCGCCCACGCCAGCGGCGGCCGCCGGGGCCTGTGGTCCTGGGGCTGGCGCCGCCGCTGCGTTGGGTGCTGCGTTGGGTGTTGGGCTGGGTGCTGGGCTGGGGTTGGCGGCTGGGGCAGCCGGGGCCTCCGCGGCGGACGGCAGAGGCGTGGCGGCCGGCGGCTCACTGCGCCCGCAGGCTGCGGCCAAGGCAAGGGCGGCGATCGGCGCGGCGAGCAAGGGCGAGGTCGGGCGGGGCTGGGCGGTCATGGGGTCGTCTCCGGCAAAGATAGGGGGCCGGAGTCTCACGCCCGCGAAGCGCGGATGCAAGGGGCTAGCAG
>JBIKTV010000378.1:0-5705 GCA_044347905.1 Myxococcota bacterium | reverse complement strand
CGGGGATGACCTGCAGCACCGTGGGCTGGCTGGAGACCTCGATCAGCGAAACCTTGAGCGTTTGTCCGGAGACCCGCACGATGCGGTCGGTGCCAGCGGCGGGGATGTAGACGTAGTTGGGCGATCCCTCAGGGGCGCCAAAGTCGGGCTCGACCTCGACTTCTGGCGGGGTCTGGGTCCCGCCACTGCCCGCGTCGCTGGCGTTGCCGTAATCGCCGCTGCCGGCGTCGGTTTTGCTGGTGCCTCCGCCGTTGTACCAGCCCCCAGCGGTGGTTGCTGAGGTAGCCTCGTCGGAGCAGCCGGCGATCGCTAGCGCTCCAGCGGTCAGCAGCCCTGCGGCGATCAGCGCTGCGCGGCTCAAGCCAACACGGATGTCCATGACGTCCCTCCGCTTCACAGCCGCACCACAAAGGCCAGCCGGCTCAGCCAGCCGCTGATCGCCGCGTCGCCCAGCTCTAGCGGCCTAGCGCTCATGCCGTTGGGCGCACCGCCCTGCCGTTCGGCCGACCAGGCGCGCTGAAACAGGTGCTGGTAGCCCACCTCCCAGGTCAGCCCCAGGGTAAAGCCATCGGCGCGGGCGATGCCCCGGGCAAAAACCCGCCGCGGAATCAGCAATTCAGCGCCCACAGAGGCCAGGGCCAGCGGGGCGACCTGCTCGGCGCTGTAGGCGGAGTGGTAGTCGCTCACTTCCAGGGTGGTTTTGGCCACGCCCAGGCCGCAGCGGGCAAACGGCGCCAGCCAGTCCGCCCAGGCGTGGCGGTAGCGCAGATCGACCAGGCCCGCGTCGCTGCGGGTATCCGTGTCGATCCCCTGCACCCAGGCGCCGTTGGTCGCGGCGTGCCAGTACTCGACGCCCACCATGATATCTTTGACCATTTCCCGGTGAACCCGCACCACTGAGCCGCCGTGGTTGGCGCTGCCCAGCAACTGAGTGCCGGCCTCCGTGGCCGTGCGGATCCCAGCGGTGCCCAGATCCAGGCCCCACTCCGCGGCCAAGCCAGGGGTGGCTGTCAAAGAGGCCATCAGGCCAAACATCGCAACGATCTTGCAGAAATGCCGGGTCATGCTTACCTCCCCGCCCAGCCGTCGAGGCCAAAGCCCTCCAGCCAACTCGCTTTGCTTGCGTCCAATTCGCCCTTGGCAAAGAACGCCACCCACCAGCCCGCTAGGCCCTTGCCCATCAGCGCCACGCCGTCGCCCAAAGGCATCAGCCGCTCGCCCGCCACATCCAGGTTCAGGCTGGCGCCGTGCTGATCGCTCAAAGCAATTCGCGACAACCGCGTCTGAACCCCGCTCGTACCCAGCAGCCAAACGGAGGCGCTGCCCACCGCCCCAAGCGTCCGCACTTGGACCACCTTGCCGGCGCCAGAGAACTGCGTGACCTTGCCCGTCACTACATCCAGCAGCGACGCGCCGTACTGGCTCGAGTTGTGCTCCAGCACCACCTGCCCGCCCACGGGCTGCACGCCGTAAAGCGGCAAGTCCAAGACCACCGGGCGAATCGCCTTGCCCTTCTTCTTGGCCAGATCGTCCAGTTCGATGATCCACAGCTTGGCAAGCCCGCCCTGGTGCCACCACGCCAGCACCCGCTGCTTGCCGTCCGCCGCCGTCACCGGCACAAAGCGACTCACCGGCGCGGCGATCGGCAGCTCAAAACCGCTGCCCGTGGCCGGATCCAGCACGGAGAGCGACTTGGCCTGCACATTGGCCACCAGCACCCGCAGGCCCTCAGCGGCGGTGTACAGGTGCAGGTCGCCGGGATCGGCCCCTGCGGCGATCTGGTCCAAGCTGATCTGCAGTTCCGCACCGCTGACGTCAATGCGCACATGCACCACGTCATTGAGCGCGTCGACCAGCAGGTACAAATCCGCAGCACCTGGAGCCACTTGTACCACGGTGCGGATGGGCTGCATCAGCGCCTGCGGATCGGCGGCCAGGGGCACCACGGCGGTGCGCACCTTGCTGGGGCCAAAATCGGCAATGCCCAGACGGCCTTGGGCCTCCATCCACACCAGGCGGTGCACGCCATCGCCGGCGGTAATGGGCGGCGCCACCCGCGCAGTCAGCGGCGCACGGGTCAAGCCAGATACGGTGGCGACGCGCGGATTGTCCTTGCTCGCCGCGGCCTTGAGGTCGACGAGCGCCACCTCATCGCTGTTGACGATCGAGGTTCCCGCGGTACCGCCGGCCGGGTGGAACAGCACCGCCGCCGCGGCATCGTCGCTTGGGCGCACGCCTGAAAATTCGCTCGGCAGGGCAAAGCTCTGGATAGCCTTGCCGTCGCACGCGGCGAGGTTGCGCTTGGCCACGTCGAGCCACAGCACCCGGCTGCGGTCCGGCGCGACCACCGTGGTCGTCGGCTTGCCCGCATACGGCAAATGGGCAATCGCCACGCCGTCTTTGCTCTGGGTCAGCAGGTGGACCTGGCCCAGCCCCGGGCTGCGCACGGCGATCGCCCCGGCCAGCTCGATCGGCGCGACCGGATCATCGCTCGGCGCATCGGGCACCTGCGGGCACCCAGCGAACAGCAGCGCGCCAGCCAGGGCGGCGAGCCCCTGCAGCGCCCCGCGACGGGCCACCAGATGGCGGCGGTCATGCCATGGGTCAGCGAACATTCGCGCACCTCCTCAAAAATGCCAGTGCCCAACACGCATGGCACAATTGCCCAGCGCGTGCAAGCGCGGCGACATGACTGTGACATTCACCCCAGCCTGCCCCCGCCGCAGGGGCTGTCAGAACGGCTCCGCGATCAGCCACCGCACGTGCTCGCGGTCGGCCTGCAGCGTCACCACCACCAGAGCCACCTGGACTTGTTGGCTATTGCTTTGGTTCATCAGCGCCTCCGCCGCGCCCCACAGCCGCGCCTGTTGGGCTTTGCCCCAGCGCAGGGCGTGATCGCCGGCTTGGCGACGGCTGGTCTTGACCTCGATCAGCAATAATTCCCTGGGTTGGCCTGGCTTTTCGCGGACCATCGCCAGATCGACCTCGCAGCGCGCTACCCTCAAGCGCTGGCCGTAGAGCTGCCAGCCCTGCGCCATGGCCCAGCGCAGCGCCAGGGTCTCGCCGCGTTCGCCAGTGCGCAACGCCTGGAGTTTGTCTTGCGTCGGAGCGCTCTTAGCCATCCAGCCACAGCGACCCCTGGCGGCCCAAGGCCTTGACCGGGGCAAACTCGCGGCGGTGCACTGGGCTCGGTCCCAGCCGCGTCAGCGCCGCCAAGTGATCCGGGGTCGGGTAGCCCTTGTGCTTGGCCAAGCCGTAGCCGGGGTACTGGGCCTCTAGCTGAACCATGTGGTGATCGCGCCACACCTTGGCCAGCACCGCCGCCGCCGCCACCGCCCGCGAGCGGCGATCGCCTTTGACCACCGCTAGTTGCCGCCCGTGCGTCCAGCTCCGCAGGGTCTGGTTGCCGTCCAGCACCAGCAGCGCCGCCGCCGGGTGACCGCGCTCCTGCAGCTGCGCCACCACCGCTGCACACGCCCGCTGCATCGCCGCCAAAGAAGCGTGCAGGATATTTTTCTCCGCGATTTCCTGCTGCCAGGCCGGCTCGATGTGCCAAGCCAGCGCCAGGCCCTCGATCAGCGGCACCAGCCGCTCTCGCTGGGCTTCGGTCAATTCCTTAGAGTCCGCAAGACCTTCTAGCCCCAAGCCCTGCAGCGCCGCCGTCTCAGGCAGGATCACCGCCGCCGCCACCACCGGCCCAGCCAGGGGCCCCCGGCCGACTTCATCGGTGCCGATGAGCGGCCACAGCCCAGCGGCGTGAGCCCAGGATTCCACTTCGCCCATCCGGGGTTTGCCGTCGTAGCGCGGCAGGGCCAGCTCCACCTCGCTCATTTGACCTCGACCTTGAGTGCCGCGGTATAGCCCTTGCCACCCGAGCCCTTGGGCCAGGTGACGCTGAATTCGCAGGTGCCCGCCTTGGTCGCCAGCACCTCGATCCACGTCCACGCCTCCGCCTGGGCGCCCTTGCTGGTGCCCAGCAGCTTGAGCGTCGCCGCGGTGGCCTGGCTGGCGCCGATGGCACTGCAGATGTCCGGGGTGGTGCTGGTGACCGTAAAGGTGCTCTCTGGCTGGCAAAGCGGCTCAGCGCCCACCATCGGCCGGGCCATGGCGTAGTGCTTCTGGCCGACCTTGGCGCTGGTCCCCAGGGTGCCAAACTCGATCTTGGCGCCGTCGATCGCCCCTTCATCGACGAGGCGCAGCTTCCACACCTTGGTCGGGTCGAGCTGGCTGGTCAGGCTCACGTCGCCCGGCAGGGCCGCGGTCTGGTAGGCGTAGGCCCACTGGGCTTTGTTGTTGACATTCAACGTCAATGCCGCCGCCGGGCTGATGGTCAGCGGGTGGTAGCCATAGCCAATCGTCGCCTGGCCGTCTTTGCGCGTCAGGTCGTACGGCAAGAAAATCGCCCGGTTGGTCAGGTAGATCCCCTGCTCACCGCTGCCGCAGGAGTGGGCCAGGGTCAGCGACTCCGCCTTGAGCGCCCGCAGGTTGACCGAGTCCGTCACCTCTGTGCCGTCGCTCTTGCGCGCGCGCACGCTGATCTTGGCGTTGCCCTCGGCCTTGGCTTCGATCTCAAAGCGATCGCCCAGCTTGGCCACCACCGCAAGCGCCCCGGCGTTGTCGCTGCTCGCCTCAACCACTTCAACCTTGGCGCCCGCCAGGCCCACTTCGCTGACCCGAAGCTCCAGACGCGCGCCTACCGCCACGGCTTTGTTGAAATCTGCCACATCATCGTCATTGGGATAGGCAAAGGTCAGGTTGCCCTCATTGCCCGTTTGGCGCGACTCGCAGCCGCTGAAGGCCGCCAGGGCAAGCAAGCAAGTGAAGGCGGCTAAAGCGAAAACGCGTGTTGGGTTCATGGGATCCTCCTGGATTTGAAAGCGCTGCCGCCTCCAACGCGCGGGCTGGCCCGCAGATTCGCCGGACTGGACCAAAAGCGCTCTCCGCGTCTATCTTATACCCCATCGCCACGGCCGTCGCCCAGACGTGCCGCCGGCGTGTCGCTCGGTGCCGTGGGTGCGCCGGTACCAAAGGGATGTTTCACTTTTCCTTTCTCTCTGCTCTCCAGATGCCCGCCCCGGCGGTCGCCAACGGCTTGTTTGGCGGTGCCGTGTCGTCCAGCGGTTCGTTGGCGGCCCTGCTGGCGGTGTACGCGGCCTCCAGCGCGGTCTACCTCTCCGCTGTCGCCACCACCGACGACCGGGCCCGCAAGCTCGCGCGCTGGCTGCTCCTTGCGGCGACGGTGCTCCACGGCATTGTGCTGATGGCGACGCTGTTGGACGCCCAGCGCGGCGGTCTCTCTGTGGCCGATGTGGTGCTGCTCGCCGCCAGTTGGCTGGTGTCCAGCGGTTACTTGTTCGGTTCCAGCATGCGCGCCATGCCCCTCTCCGGCCCCGTGCTGTCCAGCTTTGTCGCCGTGATGGTCGGCGCCGTCGCCTTTCGCCACCTCTGGCCCACCCCCGTGCACGTGGCGACCCAATCGGGCTGGATCAAGCCGTTTCACATCAGCGTGTCCGTGCTGGCGTTCTGGTCCTTTGCCGCCGCAGCCGCTTTGGCCGTGGCCTATCTGGTCAAAGAGCAGCAGCTGCGCAACCGCCAATTTGACGCGACACCGCGCCTGCCGCCGCTGCAAGACCTGGAGCGCTGGGCCGGCCGCGGCGTGCTCGTCGGCTTTCCGCTCTTTTCCGTGGGTTTGCTGTTTGGCGGGG
>JBIKTV010000377.1:0-5732 GCA_044347905.1 Myxococcota bacterium | reverse complement strand
TGCCGCCATCGCTGAAGTGGAACGCCAAGCCAATGAGTGGCGCGCCGACTCGCCGCTGGCCCAGCTCAATCGCCAAGCGGGCGGCGAGTTTCTGCAGATTCCCCAGGATCTGTGGGCGCTTTTGCAGATGTCGCGCTCCCTGGCCGCCCAGACCCAAGGCGCCTTTGACCCCACTTGGGCGGCGCTGTGGGGCCTGTGGGATTTTCGCCCTGGCGCGGCGCCGCGCCTACCCCTCCCGGCGGAGATTCAGGCCCGTCTGAGCAAGATCTCCTGGCAGGATCTACAGTTGCGCGAGTCCGACTTCAGCGCCCGCCTGGCCAAACCGGGCATGGCCCTGGGCCTGGGGGCCATTGCCAAGGGCTGGGCGCTGGATCGCGCCGCTGCCGAGCTCCGCAAGGCCGGGGTCGGCAATTTCCTGCTCTCCGCCGGCGGTCAGGTGCTCGCCGCGGGGACCCAGGGCGGCAAAGCCTGGACGGTCGGCCTGCGCCACCCGCGCCTCGGCCCCGGCGAGGTCTGGGCACACTTTCCGCTTCAAGACGGAGAATCCCTGTCGACCTCTGGAGATTACGAGCGTTTTTGGATCCTGGACGGCGTGCGCTACCACCACATCCTGGACCCGCGCACGGGCTACCCCGCCGGGCACGGCCAAAGCCACTGGCCCTACGCCGTTGCCGTGCTGGCCCGCGGCGCGGCTCAGGCCGACGCGCTCTCAACCGCAGCCCTGGTCCTTGGCCCGCAGGCGGAGGCGGCGATAGGCCCGCACTGCCTGGGGATTTTTGCCTATGGCCCGGCAGGTCCGCGCCTCTGGGGCCCCCGCGCTGAGGCGCTGCAAAACATGACCCCCCCTTACGTTAAATCCGCTCCAGGGATAGGGAATTGACCGTTTTCGTGCACTTTGGGATCGCCTAGCAAAACACCCCCCCCTTACGTCAAGTCCGCTCCAGGGATGGGGAATTGACCACTTTCGCGCACATTGCGGTGCGCATTTGGCCTCGGACTGGTGTGAACGGGACAAGACCGATCGGACTGGTCTGAACTGGTCTGGGCGCTCCGCCGAGCTAGGGCTGCACCGGGCGATGGTCGATCGCCGCGACCAGCCACTCGCCGCCGCGCAGCTTGAGTTCCAGCCGCCACAGCGGCGCCGTCTCGTCTTGGCGCAGGGGCGGGTGGCGCAGCCAGACCTCGGCCGTCCCCTCGTCGATCTGCCGCAGGCGAATGCCGCTTTTGCGCATGGCGGCCCAGCCTTGGGGGTCGCTCTGCCGCTCTACCCAGCTGCTCCAGCGGCCCAGCCATTGGTCGATCTGCTGTTGTCGCGCGGCGTGCTGGCCGGGATCGCCCCACAGGCTGGCCCAGCGCGCCCCAAGCTCCTCGCCGTCCACCCGCAGCAGCGACCACTCAAACAGCGGCTGAAGCCCAGTCTGCCGATCCTGGCTCTGCAATTGCGCCAGCAGCAGGCTCAGCGCCGCCTCCGGGGTGCTGCACCCCAGGCCACAGCCGCCGATCACGGCCTTGGGGCGCACGCGGCGCTCGCGCGGATCGCCCAGGCCATCGCTGGGCGTCGCAGCTGCCGCAGCCGGGGCCGCGACAGGGGCGCCGACAGGGGCCATGCTATTGTCTGATCCATGTTTTTGCTCAGGTTTCCCTGGAACGTCCGCCGCCGACCCGCCGCGCCCGCAGCCGCCCGCCAGGGCCAGCAGCCCCGCGCAAAGCACCGCGCTCCAGGCGACCGCGCAGCCCGCCGCCGGCCAGCGCCCCGGGGTCGCCGACGCCGCTCGGGCCAATTCAGCCATGGACCGGTTCCAGAAAACGCTCGCGCACCGCCAAGAGGGCGTCCAGACATTTCTCAAACGCTTCAACAACTTTGGGGTCAAAATGCCCACCCGACTCGCGGCGAATGTGCGCCACCGCCTCTTCAACCCCCCAGGCGTCTTTGTACACGCGCGGGGTCGTCAGGGCGTCAAACACGTCCGCCAAGGCGACGATCCGACCGGTCAGCGGAATATTTTCGCCTTTCAGACCGCCGGGATAGCCGCTGCCGTCCCACTTCTCATGGTGCGACAAGGCGATCTCTTCCGCCATCTGCAGCAGCTTTGACCGCGAGCCGCCCAGAATCTGCGCGCCGATGGTCGGGTGCTGGCGCATCACGAGCCATTCGTCCGGCGTCAGGCGGCCTTGCTTGAGCAGGATCGAATCGCGGATGCCGATCTTGCCCACGTCGTGCATCGGCGCCGCGAGCTTGAGCAGCGCTTGATCTTCTGGGGCCAAGCCCATTTGCCTCGCGATGTGCTGGGCGTAACTGCTCATGCGCTCTACGTGTTCGCCGGTGTCGCCGTCGCGGTATTCCGCCGCGCGCGCCAGCCTCATCACCGTGTCGCGGCTGCCTTCAAGCAACTGGGCATTTACACTGCGCAAACGGTCCAGCGCCGCGGTCAGATCCGCCGTCCGCGACTCCACCATCTCTTCTAGCCGCCGCTTGGACTGGTGCAGCAAAATCTCTGTGGCGATGCGCTCGGCCGCCACCTGCAGCACCCGCAGCCGCGAACCCGCGGGCAATTGGCCGCCGCCCCAGGCGTGCAGAGCGCCCAACGCCTCGCCGCCCGTGGCGATCAACGGCACGCCGATGTACGGCAGCGACGCCGGGCTCTCGCCCGCAAGCACGCCTTCCGCCTCGTCAATTTGCCAGATTTCGCCACGGGCCATGAGCTCGGCGTGGCGCCGCTCAATCAGCGCATTGGCCCGGCTGCCCGGTTGCTGGTGGATTTCAGCCACCGTCACAGGCTGGCTCGCCGGCCCGCGGGTGATGACCACGTGACCCAAGCCCGTCCATTCCGCGACGCGCCGACCCAGGGCCTGCAGCACTTCATCGCTGCTGCCATAGCTGCCGCTGGAATTCGCCAGCTCAAACAGGGCATTGAGCACATCGCGATCGCGGGTCACCTGGGCGGTCAGGCGCTGCACCCGCACCAGCGATCGCACGCGCACATGCAAGTCCAGGTTGTCCAACGGCTTGTCGATCAGATCATCGGACTGTGCCAGCTGCCACAGCTGCTCGCGCAAGCTGTCGTCGGTGCGCAGCAGCAGCAGGGTCTGGGGCCGCAGCGGCTGGGCGCGAATCGCCTCCACCAGCTCTTCGAGCACCGCCTTCTCGCGACACAGCGCAGAATCCCCATCAAGAATAACCAGTTCTGGCCGCAGATCCCGCAAACGCCGCCGCAGCTCATCGGCGCCGACGACGTGCATACACAGATAGCCCAGGGGCTTGGTGACCTGGCCGATCTGCTGAAGAATTTCGGGATCGTTGCCGATCACCAGGATACGCGCTTGGCTGACCACAGGACCTCCCGCCCCTAGCATATACGGCGGATCGGTGGGCGCAACCTCACTGCGCGCATTCGACTGGCAATCTATAGACAAGGGCCCCAAAGCTGGGCCAAAGTGCGCGCGCCGAGCAGCCGTTGCCGCCGCGCCGAGCCCCCATGTTGCACCTGCCCTTAGAGCCCGCGCCCGCCGCTCCATCTGCCCCCATGCCCCGCGGTCTGGTCGCGCGGTTGTGGCGTCAACTCCTTGTAGAGCCTTGGGATCGCATCGATGCCCGCGACAAAGGCCAGGCCCGCGTGGGCCGCTTGTCTGCGCGCGCCGCGGCGGTGTGGACGGTGGTCGTCGCCTCGCTCATGCTGACGACCCTCCGCTTTGTGGTGATGGATCACGAGGTTCAGCAGCTTTTTGCCCGCGGCTGTGTGGGCTTGGCGGAGACGCTGTCGCCGGCGCTGGGCAAGGCGCTGCTGCCGTATGAGCCGCTGCTGGTCAATTTGTCTTGGGTCGCGGGCTGTTTGACCTGCTACGTGGCGATTCCGGCGCTGGTGGTGCAGCGGGTGTTTGGCCTGACGCTGAGCGAATTCTACCTAGCGCCGCGCGAGTACCTCAAGCATCTGCCGATCTACGCTCTGCTTTTTGCGCCCGTGGGCCTGCTGGTGCTGCTGGTGGCAAGGGCGCCGGAGTTTCAACAGCAGTATCCCTTCTTTACCTCGCACGTGGGGCCCGGCGCGCAGATCGCCTGGGAAATCGGCTACGGCCTGCAGTTTTTTGCCCTGGAATTCTTCTTTCGCGGCTTCTTGCTGCGCGGGCTGGCCGCAGAGATGGGCGCGACCGCGGTCCTGGCGATGGCCATCCCGTACTGCATGATTCACTTTGGCAAACCGCTGCCGGAATGCCTGGGATCGATCATCGCCGGCATCGTCTTGGGCACCCTGGCCATGGACACCCGCAGCATCTGGGGCGGCGTGACCATCCACGTAGCGGTCGCTTGGCTGATGGACGGCGCTGCGCTGGTGCAAAAAGGCGCCGCCCTGCACGCCGGACCTTGAAGCCGCGCCGCGCCTGCGCTAAACACTTGCGCCCGCGAGCACCGACGACGAACCGGCCCAGATCACAGGCCCCCAAAACCGCTCTCTACCTGAGGATTGCCCCATGCCCAGCCGCCGCCAAAAGGTGCTCGACCGCCTCGCCGACCTCAATCAGCTGGCCCTTGAAGGCGGCGGCAAAGCGCGCATCGAAAAGCAGCACAAACAGGGCAAGTTCACCGCCCGCGAGCGCATCGACATGCTGCTCGACGCCGGCAGCTTTGTGGAGATGGACCGGCTGGTCAGCCACCGCTGCACCGATTTTGGCATGGAAGACAAGAAGATCCCCGGCGACGGCGTGGTGACCGGCTACGGCCAGGTCCACGGCCGCACGGTGTTTGTGTTTGCCCAGGATTTTACCGTGTTTGGCGGCTCGCTGTCGGGGGCGTTTGCAGAAAAGATTTGCAAAGTCATGGATATGGCCATGAAGGTCGGCGCGCCGGTGATCGGCCTCAATGACTCCGGCGGCGCGCGCATCCAAGAGGGCGTGGTGTCGCTGGCCGGCTACGCGGAGATCTTTACGCGCAACACCTTGGCCTCAGGGGTGGTGCCGCAAATCTCTTTGATTCTAGGCCCTTGCGCGGGTGGCGCCGTCTACAGTCCGGCGATCACCGACTTTATCGTGATGGCCCAGAACACCTCGTACATGTTCATCACCGGGCCGGACGTGATCAAGACGGTGACCCATGAAGAGGTGACGCAAGAGGACCTGGGCGGTGCGATGCGCCACGCCTCGACCTCTGGGGTCGCCCACTGGGCCTGCGACGATGAGAAGCAAGCCATTGCAACGGTTAGAGAATTGCTCACCTATCTGCCGCAGAACAACCTGGAGAAGGCGCCGCTCAAGCCGACCCAGGACCCGGTGAACCGCCGCGACACCAAGCTGGCCGACGTGGTGCCCGACGACCCGACCAAGCCGTACGACATCAAGGACGTGATCCGCGCGGTGGTGGATGACGGAGAACTGCTTGAAGTGCATGAACTGTACGCGATGAACATCGTCGTCGGCTTTGCCCGCTTGGGCGGCCAGTCGGTGGGCATTGTGGCCAACCAGCCGGCGGTGCTTGCGGGCTGCCTGGACATCGACGCGAGCCTCAAAGGCGGCCGCTTTGTGCGGTTTTGCGACGCGTTCAATATCCCGATCATCACCTTGGTCGACGTGCCCGGTTTTTTGCCCGGCACCCGCCAGGAACACGGCGGAATCATCAAGCACGGCGCCAAGTTGCTCTATGCCTACGCCGAAGCGACCGTGCCCAAGATCACCTTGATCACCCGCAAGGCCTACGGCGGCGCCTATGACGTGATGGGCAGCAAGCACGTGCGCGCCGACCT
>JBIKTV010000376.1:0-5740 GCA_044347905.1 Myxococcota bacterium | reverse complement strand
GTGGAGTAGCCATTGTCGCGGTGAAAAATCCAGGCCTTGGCGTGCAGGCGCGTCGAGTCGGCGTCGTAGCTGACCTTGACCTCGCAGCCGGGCAGCGCCGCCACAGTTGCCGCAAAAACCGCTGGACCGCCCACACCGTGACCCCCGCGAAGTTGCCGCAAAAACCGCTGGACCGCCCACACCGTGACCCCCGCGAAGTTGCCGCAAAAACCGCTGGACCGCCCACACTGTCACCCCCGCGAAGTTGCCGCAAAAACCGCTGGACCGCCCACACTGTCACCCCCGCGAAGGCGGGGGCCCAGGCTAAATCACGTTAGGGTTCAAGCAAGTCCCCCAGGTCGGTCCACTGCGGATTCTGCTCCTCGATGAGGCGCAGCTTCCAAGCCCGATTCCACTTCTTAAGCTGCTTCTCACGGGCTATTGCCACCGTCCTGTCGCCATGCGGTTCATACCAAACGAGCTGATGAACCCCATAAGTGGCAGTGAAGCCCGCAATCAACCCTGCTCGATGCTGCCCAATTCGCTGGACGAGGTTAGACGTGACGCCGACGTACAGCGTGCCGTTTCGTCCGCTCGCCAGGATGTAGACCGTCGGTTGGAACATCGCAAATCCTATGGTTCTGGTAGCCTGGGCCCCCGCCTTCGCGGGGGTGACGGTTTTGGCTGATTCGCGTGGAGCTGGGCCGCGGACCCAAAGCCAGCGACCTCCTGCTGCAGGTGCTCGCTGACCGGCTCGTCGTACAGGCCGGGGAGCAGTTTGGTACGGCGCCAAGCGGGCATCGGGGACCTCGGCTCTGCATGAGGGCGGGCCGCCAGGCTGCGGCGGGGTGGGGTGGTTGTCAAGGTGCGGGTAGGGGCCGCTCAGGATCTTGGCCGCCCCCCTTGCCCCGCAAACCCCACCCGTATTACCCTCCAATCCCGCAAGGGCCGCCCGTCCGGGAGCCCGTCGCTGCAAGCTTTTTCAGTGTATAGACGTCTATACACTGAAAAAGCTTGCAGCCCCCCAGCCAACCACCGCCCCAAACCGCGGAGCCCCCCCATGCCGACCGACCTCCAGGCCGTTGATCCTAAAGCAGAGTACGCCGACGTCCTCCAGGAGTTGACCCTCCTCTCGCGCGACATGCTGTTGGCCTTCCGCCTCCAGGTCGGCAAGCTCATGCTGGACCGCTTCTACGACGGCGATGTCCACGCCTATCGCACGCATTGGGCCTCGAAAGAGTCGAGCTTTGCCGCCTTTCTCCGCGCCTGCCCCAGCGAACTGGCCGACCTCGGCCTCGGCGGCCAGGTAATTCGCCAGTGCGTCAACGCCCGCATCACCTATGACACGCTGCCGCCAGCCGTGCGCGACGGCCTGCTGTTCAGCCACGTGGTCGAACTCGCGCGCCTGGGCGACCCGACCGCGCGGGCCCGCCTGGCGATGGACACGACCCTGCAAAAGTGGTCCGTCGACCAGCTCAAGGACGCCATCGCACAGCTGATGCTGGGCAACTACTACGACACCGACGCCACCCAGGCCGGCACCCAGCCGCCGCCGGCCAAGGCGGAGGAACAGAAGGCAGCCCAGCCCGGCCGGCTGGTTTCGCGCCTGGAGAAGGCTGTGGAAGACCTGGACATCTGGGCCGCCGAGTGGACGGGCGCCGACACCAGCAAGCTGCGCGGCCCCCAGCGCGAGCGCGCCAAGAAGGCCATGGCGGACCTCAAGGCCAAAGTCGCGGCGGTGGAAGCGCTGCTGAGCTAGGTTCGCCGCGCGGCGGCGAATGCCGTCCCTGCAGAGGGACGGCGACATGATAGCCCGCCAATTCATTGGCTGGGTCTTATTTTTGGGCTGGTTCGCAGCCCCCGATGCCGGCGAACACCGACGACCCGGCACCGTCGCCGGATTGGATCCGCTCCCTCACGGTCGCGGTTCATTGGGCTCCGCTGATGCGTCGCTATCCGCTCCCTCACGGTCGCGGTTCCTTGGGCTCCGCTGACGCGTCGCTATCCGCTCCCTCACGGTCGCGGTTCGTTGGGCTCCGCTGATGCGTCGCTGTCCACGCCGTCGAGGGACCAGTTTCGTGCGGCGCCAAGCGGGCATGGCGACCTCGGCCCTGCATGAGGGCGGGTCGCCAGGCTGAGACGGGGTGGGGTGGTTGTCAAGGTGCGGGCAGGGGGAGCGCAGGGCCTTGCCAGGCTTTCCGTGCCCGTCCGGCGGCCGGTATGACCGTTGAAGCTCGCACATGGCCAGGCTCCGCGTGCGCGAGTGCCGCAATCAGCCAGGATGGCCATCGCTTGGAGCCGAGGCAGACATGCTGGTAGTCAGTCGCCCACCCCTGAATTCAGCGCCAACTCTGCCCAAGCGGCAATCCGCTCGGCCGCCGCGATGGCGGCGCTTGCCTGCTGGCCGGTGGCCTCAAATGCCGGCACCGGGTAGCGCGGCTTCACACCATAATCCGACAGGCGGATGGCGTCATCGACAATCCTCTCAGGCGCAAGGTCAGCCGCGACCAGGTCGACTAGAACTGTCAAGTCATGGGTGCGCGGAATGGTCAATTGCCTCGCTTCCAGCACTGCTTTCAGGCACTTTTCGCCGGCCTGTTGCGCCAAGAAGCACACGACATGCCAAGCCGGTGGATCGATCACGGCTACAACCTTGGCTACGCGCAAGTCCGTTTGGGCTAGCTGCCACCAAGCGAGGACTTCAGGCCGGTCAAGCCGCGACATCCAGCCTCCGTGCGTCGTGGATCAACTCCCGTGCAAGATAGCTGCGATCGTTGCACATTTGTGACCACTGGCTTGGTGTCACAAGCAGAAGGTCAAAGCCAACGCCAAGGTGGCGGAGGCTCTTGCGCGAGCGCAGCAGCAATTCGGTGCGGTCAGCGCCCTCTGGAATGATCAACACCAAATCCACGTCGCTGTCTGGTCTATGGTCGCCGCGGGCTCGCGAGCCAAACAGCAACACCTCAAGCAGTTCGGGCGTGGCGAGGCGCAGCCTGCGCGCAATTTCACCGTGTAGGTTGTCGATTTCGCCCATGAAGCACTCCTCGGCATCGGCAGGGCGGCGCTGCCGCGCTCAGCATAGCGCCAGCCACATACCCGGGCAACCCAAGAGATCTTCAGTGCCTGAGCGGCGAGGCGGCGGTGCCGCACCTGAAAACCTGGACGGTGGAGTTGCCGGCGAGTTTGGCTCCTCCGCTTCACGCCGGCGCCCGTCTGGCTGACTGCATTCCCGCACGATTAGAAGTGGTCCGTCGACCAGCTGAAGGACGCCATCGCTCAGCTGATCCCTCACGGTCGCGGTTCGTTGGGCTCCGCTGATGCGTCGCCATCCGCTCCCTCACGGTCGCGGTTCGTTGGGCTCCGCTGACGCGTCGCCATCCGCTCCCTCACGGTCGCGGTTCGTTGGGCTCCGCTGGCGCGTCGCCATCCGCTCCCTCACGGTCGCGGTTCGTTGGGCTCCGCTGACGCGTCGCCATCCGCTCCCTCACGGTCGCGAATCCTTGTCGCGGTGACGTGCGAATCTGCAGGCATGGCAGAAAAGCGGTCCGCCCATGGCCGCAACCTCTTGCCAGCCACCCCCCCGCGCGAGGGACGAGGAGCCGCAAGGCCGGTGGCCTCCACCGCTTTTTGCCGACCGCCAGCGGCGCCACAACGTGGCGCCCAGGCGCGGCAAAAGTCCCGGCCCGGTCGCCGCATCGGCGACGCGCCCAACTCTACTTCGCCCCGCTACAGCCGCACCCGTTGCGCCAAAGGCCCAGCGACGCTACGCTGGATCCAGAGCCAAGAACGGCTCGGGTCGTGCCGATGAGCCCGACACTTCTGCGCCAAGACGGCTATCGCTACTTCTTCTTCTCGCGAGAGGAGCCCCGCCCACACGTGCACATCTCGGGCGCTGTCGGCGAGGCGAAGTACTGGCTTGAGCCCAGCGTAATGCTCGCCTGGCACAATGGCCTGAGGTCAGACCAACTCGCCGCCGTGGAGGCGGTTGTTACGGAGCACCGCGATGCTTTCCGCGCAGCCTGGAGCCAGCACTTTGGCAGTTGAGGTCCTGAGCGTCTCGCCCAAGGGCCTGTGGCTGCTGGTGCGGGACCGCGAATACTGGCTCGATGTGCGCGATTTTCCCTGGTTTGCCGCGGCAGCAGTGCGCGATGTCTACGACGTAGAGCTTGAACACGGCCACATCCTGCACTGGCCCAAGCTCGATATCGACCTAGAACTCGACAGCTTGAGCGAACCCAGCCGCTGGCCGCTGGTGTCGAAGTAGGCCCTGATAGGCACTGCGCCGCGCCGCCCACCCCCGCGCGAGGGACGAGGAGCCGCAAGGCCGGTGGCCTCCACCGCTTTTTGCCGACCGCCAGCGGCGCCACAACGTGGCGCCAAGGCGAGGCAAAAAGTCCCGGCCCGGTCGCCGCATCGGCGACGCGCCCAACCATCGAAGGACTGCGCCCAACCACTCGTCCAGGTAGCTTCGTCACAACCCCTAGACCTCGCAGTGGTTGAGGCTGGTGGCAGTGCATGACAGCTGCGGCTAAACCAGCAGACCAAGACGATCCGGCTCCAAAGCCGGGGCATGCCCTGACCCAGGTCAACCGGTCGCAGGCGCGGAGGCCTGCTCGTACCCGGTCCCGAACCCGCCATCGCCGCCCCGACCCGACCTCGCCGACCCAGCGCCAGCCGTGCTATCCTCCGCGCCGGAGGTCTCCGCCCATGCCCCGCCACTTCAACACCGCTGGTCCCAACCGCAGCGAAATACACTATACGCTTTCGGCGCTTGCGCGACTGCCGGAATTGCACCGCCTAGTCCAAGCCGAGGCTTGGTTCGTCCTGCACGCCCCGCGCCAGGTCGGCAAGACCACCGCGATGCGCGCCCTGGCCGAGGAGCTGACCGCCTCGGGCAAATACGCTGCGCTGTGGGCCACCTGCGAGGCCGGCGAGCCCTACCGCGACGACCCGGCGGCGGCCGAGCGGGTGGTCATCGAAAGCATCGCCGCCAGCGCCAGCTTGGACCTGCCCAGCGAATTGCGCCCGGTTGCCGCCGATCCAGCCGCTGCGCCCGGCCGACGCTTAGCGGCCTACCTCCAGGCGTGGTGTGGCGCCTGCCCGCGCCCGGTGGTGCTGTTGCTCGACGAGATCGACGCCCTGCAGAACGACGCGCTGATCACCGTGTTGCGCCAGCTGCGCGGGATATTTCCCCATCGCCCCCAGGGCGCACCGTCGACCGTCGCGCTGATCGGCTTGCGCGACGTGCGCGACTACAAGGTCGCCGCCGGCGGAACGCCGCACCTGGGCACCGCCTCGCCCTTTAACGTCAAGGCCAAGTCGATGACGATGGCGGGCTTCACAGCCTCTGACGTGGCCGCTTTGTACGGCCAGCACACGGGGGAAACGGGGCAGGAATTCGCTCCCGAAGCACTCGAACTCGCCTTTGAGGTCACCCAGGGCCAGCCTTGGCTAGTCAACGCGCTGGCCGACCAAGTGGTCAATGAGATCAAGGTCACTGGGCGCATTGAGGCCGCCCACATCGCCCGGGCCAAGGAGTTGCTGATCCTCAGCCGCAGCACCCACTTGGACAGCTTGGCAGACAAGCTCAACGAGCCGCGGGTGCGCAGTGTCATTGCGCCCATGATCAGTGGCGAGCCGGCGGAGGCGGCCAATCCGCGCGACGTGGACTACTGCGTGGACCTGGGGCTGCTGCGCAAAGGCCGCGGCGGCTTGGAGATCGCCAACCCCATCTACCGCGAGGTGCTGCCGCGCGAATTGG
>JBIKTV010000375.1:0-5744 GCA_044347905.1 Myxococcota bacterium | reverse complement strand
AGGCCCACCGCGTAAATCGGCGCGTAGCGCAGGGCATACAAGCGCAGGAATTGCCCAATCATCGCCGCGTCAGAATGCGCGGGCGCGGCGACTGTGGCAGGCTGGGGCCCAGGCGTTGCGTTTGGGGCCAAAGGGGCGGCGACAGCGGCGACAGACAAGCGGGTCTCCTTGGGGGCGGCTCGTCCTCAGAGCCCGGGAAAGCACTCAGGATGTGCAAGGTCATCGACAGATGCGATTGGCTTTTCTGCGCTCAAGCATTCGGGACCGCCGTTGCTTCCCGGCCTCTCAGGCGCACGCGCCGCGGGGACAGCATAGCGCAGCTTTGCCGACCTGCCAGCCGTTGCCCCAAGGCGAGATCTTAACGGCTTAGATATCCACGGTTTTTTGTCAATGGGAGCCGCCATGGCCGCCGATCCCACCCCTCCGCCTCCCGGGCCTGATCCCTCCACGCGCTTGGCCCATCCCCTGGCGGTTTCTGCTTTGGGCCGCGCCCTGGCCAACGCCGCTGGGCCGCGCATCGCCGTGGTCGGCGCCAGCAAAAACGCCGGTAAAACCACGACTCTCAACGCGCTGCTGGCTGCAACCGCTGCAGCTGGACTCCGCGCCGGGCTGGTGTCGATCGGCCGCGACGGCGAGGCCTTTGACGCCTGGCTCGATTTTGCCAAACCGCGGGTGCGCGTAGAGAAGGGATCGCTGGTCGTCACGGCCTCCTCGGTCGCCGCGCAGAGTGGCCGGCTGCTAGAGCTGCTGATGACCTTGGATTCCTCTAGCTCGCTGGGGCCAAATTGCCTTGCGCGGGCCCGTTTTCCGGGGGGTGTCGAGCTGTGCGGCGTGCCCCACCGCCGGGCGCTGATCGAGGCCGTGGCCAACCTGCAGGCCTGGGGCGCCCAGCGCGTGCTCATCGACGGGGCCTACCACCGCCAAGCCACCGTTCATCCTCAGGTTTCTGACGGTGTCGTGGTGGCCGTGGGCGCGGTCCTGGGGGCGAACGCCGGCGAGGCGGCCCTAGCGGCTTGGCCGACGCTGTGGGCGCTGTCGCGACAGCCATGGCCCGGCGAGACCTCGCCCCTGGCCCCCCTGCACTGGCAAGGCGGGGTAACGGACGGCTATCTGCCGGATATCATGACGCAGATCAAGCTGTTGCGCGAGACCAGCCACCGCGACACCGCCCTGGTCGCCGCCGACCCCAGCCGCCTGCTGCTCAGCGCCCGCGGCATCGGCCTCCTAGAAGCGAACGGCATCGGCGTGTTTGTCGCGCGCGCCGTGCCCCTGGTGGCGGTGACCACCAACCCCTTTCGCCCGGCCGACAGCGAACCTTCGGCCGCCTGGCTGGACGCGGTAGCAGAACTGTTGGAGCATCGCGGCCTTGGGCACATCCCTCTGCTGGATGTGGTCAGCGGTGAGCGGGTGGGGCCAGGGCAAACAGCGCCGCTCCCCGGGGCAAAAACGCCGCTTTCCTGAATCACCGCCGCTGGCAAGAGGCCCGCCATGTCCGATCCCACTGCTCTGGTCCCTTTGGCGCAAGCGGAGGCCGTTCAGGCAAGCCCCGGCAGACCCGGTCCTGGCCCGGCGGGTCCCGACCAGACCCTGCTGCGAAGGCTGCCTGCGGTGAGCCAGCTCGCAGAAGACCGCTGTTTGACTGATTTATGCCTCCCTACTCATCTTCGCGCCTTGCTGGCCAGAGAGGCGGTCGCGGCGACCCGGGCGGCGATCCTCCGCGGCGATCTGAGCTCCGCTGCGGCGATTGCCCTGCACTGCGATAGCGAATTGCGCAGCCGCGCCAAGCTGTTGTCTGAGCCCAGCCTGCGCCCCGTCCTCAACGGCCTGGGCGTGCTGCTCCACACCAACGCCGGACGGGCGCCGCTGCCGCGCCAGGCCCTGCAGGCGGCATTGCACGCGGTGTCAGGCTACAATGCCCTGGAAATATCCATGGCTACCGGCAACCGCGGCTCGCGCCAGGACCACTGCCGGCCCTTGCTGCGCTGGCTGAGCGGCGCCCAAGACGCCCTGGTGGTCAACAACGGTGCGGCGGCGATCCTCTTGGCCCTCAAGGCCGTGGCCCATGGTCGCCCGGTGCTGGTGTCGCGGGGTGAACTCGTTGAAATCGGCGGCGGTTTTCGTGTCCCTGACGTGATGGAGGCCTCTGGCGCCCAGCTGCGCGAAGTCGGCACAACCAACCGCACCCATCTGCATGATTATGAACGCGAACTGCAGAGACTGAGCGATCTGGGCACGCCCGCCGCCGCGGTTCTGCAGGTGCACCGCTCCAACTTCGCCGTGGTCGGCTTTGAGGCCCACCCGCAGCTCGCCGACCTCGCGGCCCTGGCCAAGCGCTTTGGTGCGGCGATGATCGTCGACCTGGGCTCCGGGGCGCTAGGCGAATTACCTGTGCGTCCAGCGCCTTTGCCAGACGGCTCTCTGCCAGACCCAGAGCCGACCCTGGCCGCGGTCGTGGCCGCCGGCGCCGACGCCGTGACTTGTTCGGGGGACAAGCTGATCGGCGGACCGCAAGCCGGGCTGATCGTCGGCCGCACAGAGCTGCTGGCGCGGATGAACCGCGACCCCCTGGCCAGGGCGCTGCGCTGCGGCAGCCTGGTCCTGGCGACGCTGCAGCAGGTCCTCCGCCTGCACCTGTTGGGCGAAATTGAACAGATCCCCCCCTTACGTCAACTCAGCATCAGTGAAGGAGAAATTGACAGTTTGGCGCAGTTCTGGGCCGGCCAACTCCGGCCGCTGCTGCCGCGCGGGTGGCGGGTGGATCTGGCGCCGGCGGTGACCCAGGTCGGCGGCGGCACCCATCCGCTGTTGGTGCTGCCTTCGCGGGCCCTGGGCCTCTGGGCCCCTGGGCTTTCTGCGGAACAGCTGGGCGAAAAGCTGCGCGGTGCGGCGCTGCCCGTGCTGGGTCGGCCCCGCGGCGAGCTGGTGTGGCTCGACGTGCGCTCGCTCCAGGCCGGTCAAGGCGATCGCAGCGACGCCCAGCTGCTGGCCCTCATCGCCCAGGCGGCGTCGGCGGCTGCGGCGGACAAGTAGATCGGCGGGCGGTCCTCGTGCGTCCAAGCCCAAGTCCAGGTCCCTCCGACCCGAGCCGAGCGAGAGTAGTTCGATTGCGGTTCACTGCAACGTGCGCATATACTCCAAGGTTGCCTACTTGCCCCTGAGGTTTCCATGTCCATTTCCCCAGCGATGTTCAAGACCACGGTGAACGCGGCCACAGCAGCCCTGCTCAGCGCGGCGCTGGCCCTGGCCCCCACGGTGATTCTGGCCGTCGCCGCCCCCAGCGAGGGCATGGCGCAGGACAAGGGCAAAGGCGGCGCCAAGAAAGGCAAATCCAAAGAATACAGCTTTGAGGACGACGTCATTGAGACGCAGTACCTCCGCCCCGACACCGCCAACGTCGAAGGCATCAGCAAGAACAAGCGCGCCAGCTTGATCCGCATCCGCATGAATTTCTTTGCGGAACTCGTTCGTTCAGCTGAGGATCTCTAGGGTCTTGGTGCTCTAGGCCGCCCGCGTTCAGCCAGGGGAGCTGGTCCAGGGGCCTTGAGGCGACAGCGCGGCAATCCCATGGTTTTGTCGAGTCAAGCAGGGTGGTGAGCTCATGTCCAAGAAAAGCCGCAGCAACGCACCTGGCGAGATCGGCAGCCCCGGCACGGTGGTTGACGGGGCCACTGTGCGCCTCGACAACAGCGGGCGGGCGGACAGCGACGCTTCAACCCGCGAACCCGACGGCACTTTGGTGTCGCGCCTAGACGGTTTGGCAGAGTCGGCTCCCCGCGGCCGCGATGACGACCAGGACGACGCCCCCACCGCGATGATCGATCTGGACGCGCTCAAGGCCTCCGCCAAGGCCACCGAAGCGCCGCGCCAGCCCATGCGCGCCGAGAGCCCGCGGCCCGCCGGAAATTCACCCGTGCATTCAAACGCTTCTGCTGCAAGTTCCGCGTCCAAGGGTTCCCCGGCCAACGCCAAGAGCCCGCCGCTCCCCCCCAGTGACGCCGCCTACCCGAGCACCGGCGTGCTGGGCCTAGACGTGGTGATGCGCTGGTCGGGCGAGATGCACAAGGCGCGCTTTTTCCCCACGCCGTCGCCGGTCACCATTGGCGAAGAAGGGCTTTTTGCCCTGCCCGATGACGTGATGGGCGGCAAGAAGCTCGACGTGCTGGTGGAGCCGGACGCCAAGGAGCAATTTGCCCTGAGCCTGGCCAACCCGGCGATCAAAGGCCAGATCATCATTGGCCCAGACGTCTATGCCATCGCCGACGTCAAAGCCGGGCGCACGCCGCTGGACAAGAACAAGATCCAGCTGACGGCAAAGACCCATGCTTTCCTGGAGTTTGGCGACTTTACCTTTGTGCTCTCGCGCGGCGCCGTGCCCCCGCCGGCCAAGCCCAGCCTGTGGTCCTCTGAGGATTCGCTGCTGGTGCTGATGTTTGCCATCGCCGCGGTGTTGCTGCTGGGCCCGCTGTTTGCCAGCTTTGCCCTGACCGATCCGCGCGATCGCCGGGCCAAGACCTATCTGGAAGAGCTGGAGCAGCGCGTCGTAGAAATCCAAGTGATTGAAGACAAGAAGGAAGAAGAGAAGAAGCCGGAAGACGAGAAGAAGGACGAAGAAGAGAAGAAGGACGAGAAGCCGACCGCGCCGGTGGAATCGCCCGTCAAGGTCGAGCAGGTCAAGATCGAGAGGGCCGCGGACGAGCTGAAGAAACAGCTGGATGCAGCGACGCCCGATGAGCGCGAAGCCAAGAAGCAGGAGATCGTGACGCGCGAGGTCGACAAGGCCACGGCGGCGGTGGACGCGGCGCTCAACGACCTGCCGACGACCAAGCTGGCGGCGGATCTGGGCACGGGGGCTGATGCGGCGGCGGCGGCGGGCGAAGCGGGGGCGGGCGCCGTGGTGCTCGATACCGGCTCCGGGCCTAGCGATCCGGGGCGGCGCGGTCCCAGCGTCGGCGGCACCGGCGATACGGGCAAGCAGGTCGCCACGGGTCTGGAGAAGCAAAACGCCGGCGGCGTGGGCCCCAAGCTCAACGCAGAGGTCAAGGCCAAGGACCAAAAGGTCATCCGCGTCGGCGGCGGTTCGGCGGGCGCAGAGGGCGAATTGCCCCCAGAAGTCATCAAGAAAGTGCTGGCTGACAAGGCCGGCGCGGTCAAGTCCTGCTACCAGAAAGAGCTGCAGTCCAACCCGGATCTGTCGGGCTCGATCAAGATCAAGTTCGTGATTAACCCCGCGGGCCAGGTCGTAGGCGTCAAGGTCGAGAATTCGAGCCTGGACAGCGACAAGGTCCAGGAATGCATCACCACGCTGATCAAGTCGCTGCGCTTCCCGCAGGCCAAGGGCGGCGGCATCACCACGGTCAACAAGACCTTCACTTTCAAGTCGAATTGACCATGCATCCCAGGCAAAATACCGTGGCGGCTCCCCTATTGGCAGCGCTGCTGTTGGCGGCGCTGATCGCGTCCAGCGGCTGCAACGAAGACAACAAGCGCTTTGTAGCGCTGTCAAATCAAGGCCTTGAGTCCCTCGACCGCGAGGATTATGACGGCGCCGAGTCGATCTTCAACGACGCGCTCAAGCTGCGCAGCGATGACGCCGACGTGCACTTCTACCTGGGCCTCATCAAGCTGCAGGGCAAGCAATACCAGCAGGCCGCCACGCATTTTCAGGCTTCCCTCAAAGTGGATGCCCTGCGGCCAGAGGCCCACCTGAACCTCGCCAAGGCGTTTTACGAGCAGCACCAGCCCAA
>JBIKTV010000374.1:0-5749 GCA_044347905.1 Myxococcota bacterium | reverse complement strand
GCGTAGGTCGGGCCCATGGACCTCCGGAGCGCCGGCGGGTTCCTGAGCATGGCCGGGATTTGGGGTATAGCGCTGATGGAGGGGGTGGTGCAATGCGGGCGCGCGCAACGCTCAGATCGGTGCCTTGGCCGATTCCTCTTCTAGCAAGAACACCAGCTCCTTCATTGCGGGTCGGCTCCTGTGAAGAAGCCCTGCTTCCACAGCGCGCCCATCTGGTCGCCCTCGGCCACATATGCGGTGATCTGCGGGTCGTCGCTGGCGCGGCGGACTTGGGTGTAGCCATTTTCCTTCACCAGCCAGAACACCTCGTGAAGCTTGCACGCGTTCAAGAAATCGGGCGAGTGAGTTGAAACAAGCACCTGCCCGCCGCGATGGGCATAGGCGCGAAACTCTTCCGCCAGTTCTGGCATGAGCTTGGGATACAACTGATTCTCGGGCTCCTCCACGCAGAGCAGCGGATGCGGCTTAGGGTCATAGAGCAGGACCAAGTAAGCGAACATCTTGATCGTCCCGTCGGAGACGTAGCGGTCGAGAAACGGCGTCTTAAAGGTGCCGTCCTGAAATCGCAGCGTGAGGTAGCCGTCGTCCATGATCAGCGGTTGGACGGACTTGACCCCCGGAACGCGCGCTTTCATTTGGGCGAGAATTTTGTCGAATACCCTGTCTTTGTGGTGTTCAAACAGGTACTGGGCGACCCGCGGGAGATTGTCGCCCGTCTCTGAGAGGTGCTCAGAATCGCCACTCGCCTCTTTGCGGCCGCGGGCGGCGTTGATGTGGAAATCGGAGACGTGCCACGACTCGATCAGCTTGCGAAACGCATTGGCGGCCTTGAATCGACCGAACTGCCCCAGGCCCTTGACCGCGAGGATGTCGGGGGAGTCCAAGACCTGCTGTTCGCGCTTGAGTTCTTCGTCGCGCTTGTCAAAGTCCTCTTCATTGTTGATGGCGTAGCCGGTACCGTCGGCGAAATCGAGGAAGTGGAACGGCCGGCCGTGAGCGCCGCGCTTGTATCGCAGGATCTCGCGGCGAACCGTGACGTTCCCTGCGACCTCGCCGATCTCCAGCGAGTACGTCACGAGGCGGTTCTTGCCGAGGATGGGCATCCGGTACTGAATCTCGATCAGGATGGTGTCGTCGTCGCTGTCGCGGCTCAGCACTTCGCGAAAGCGCCCGCGGGCGTCCAGGGCTTGGCGCACGTTGCCCTTGAGGCAGTCGTGAAGGAAGCCAAAAACGTCGAACAGGGTCGATTTGCCTGAACCGTTCGCGCCGACGACAACGCAGAAGTCCGGCAACTGATCGATAGTGACATCGCGAAACAGCCTGAAATTCTTTAGGCGGATCGACTCGATCTTCATGGAGGCCTCGTGCTTCGCTGGCTTGGTCGCGGGCATCGGCTCTCCGGCTGCGCGGCCGCCGGCATGATGCCGCGTTGGCTCAGTTTGTCCAATCTGGGGGGCTCGATTCTCAGAGCCGCTCCAACACCACCAACCGCTTGCCCCAGACCCAACCCCCAGCGACAATCGCCCCATGCAGACTCCCGACGCGCCTCCCCCTCCTCCGCCCACCGCCCCTGGCCCGCAGTACACCGCCGCCGAGCCGCTGCTGGCCACGGTGCTGGAAAACCGCCGCCTAACGCACCCCGACAACCCGAGCGACGTACACCACCTGGTGCTGAGCTTGCCTGCCAACGCGCTACAGTTCGCCGAAGGTCAGGCCGTGGGCGTCGCGCCGCCGGGGCTCAATCGCCGCGGGAGGCCGCATCCGCCGCGGCTGTTCTCGGTCGCCAGTGCCCGCGACGGCGAGCTGGGGGATGGCGCCACGCTGGCCCTGACCGTCAAGCGCTTCTATGGCCAGGACCCGCAGACGGGCGCGGCGATCCCCGGCTTGGCCTCGCATCACCTGTGCGATAGCCGGCCCGGCGATGAGATACGCCTCAGCGGCCCCATTGGCGAGCTGCTCACCCTGCCCGACCCGCCCAACCAGCCGAACCAGCCCAACCAGCCCAGTCATCGGGGCGGCCCGCTGCTGCTGTTCGCCACCGGCACGGGGATTGCGCCGATGCGCGGGATTCTGCAGCGGCGATCGCGGTCTGCGGAACTGCGCGTCCATCCGGCGGTGCTGATCCACGGCGCGCCCACCCTCGATGATCTGGCATATCACAACGAGTTCGCCGACCTGGCTCTGGGCGATCCCAGCTTTACCTACCTCACCGCGCGCTCGCGTGAGCAGCAGGACGAGCGCGGCGGGCGCTTGTACGTGGGGGCCCTGGCGGTGGCGCGGGGCGATCTCTTGCTGCCCCTGCTGCAACATGCCCACGCCCAGGTGCTGGTGTGCGGCGTGCGCGGCATGGAAGACGGCGTGGAGACGGCGATCGCCCAGCTGGCCGGCGCCGAGCTGCTGGCCCGCCTCAAAGCCGAAAAGCGGCTGCGCGTCGAAGTTTACTGACGCCAAACGGCAGAGATGGCCCGCGGGCGCGTGCTGGGGAGGCGGCGATGGCGGAATCGGCAGTCCTAGACCTACAGCGCGGCTGCGATCTCGCGTGCGGATTCTGCCATGTGCGCGCTGCAGATCCGGGCACGGCGGCACAGCGCGGTGATCAGGCAGCGGCAGCGGCGCGCCAGGCGCTGGGCCAAGGCGCTCGCGATTTTGTACTGACGGGCGGTGAGCCAAGCCTAGAGCCGTGGCTGCCATCGCTCGTGGCCGGATTGCGCAAGGCGGGCGCGCAGGTAACGCTAGAGACCCACGGCTGTCTGGCGCCGCAGCTGATCGAAAGACTCGCCCGAGCCGGGTTGAATCGCGCCGTCGTCGCCTGCAACAGCCTGGATCCGCGCACGGTCGACGCAATGGCCCGCCGGATTGGCACTTGGCCGCGGCTCCAGGCGGGGGTGCAAGGGCTGCTGCAAGCCGGCATCGCTGTGGACTTGACCGCGGTGGTGCTGCCAGAGAACCGCGACCACCTTGCGGATTTGCGCCAGCGCGCTGGGGAAATCTGGCCCGCGACTCAGGCGGCGCTGGGGCGACTGTGGCTGCGGCCTTTGACGATGCGCGCCGATCGCGGGCCGCTGCTGCCCATCGATCACCTGGCGCTGGTGCTGGGCGAAGTGGCGCAGCAGCCGGGCCTGGCATTGGCGATGACCCCGGGCTTTGAGCTGCCGCCCTGTGCCTATGCCGACCCCACAGCGCTGACGCCGCTGCTGCGCTTGAGTGCGGCATTGGTCAACCGCGAAAGCCAGCGCTATCGGCGCCTGCCCGCGTGCGCCACCTGTGCTGCGGTTGCCCAATGCCCCGGGGCCCTGCCCGCCTACGCAGACGCACTGCACGCCGCGCAGGCGCTGACCCATGTTCCGGGCAACGCGGGCAGTGACACCCTGAGCGACGCGCTGCTGCCCCCGCACCAGGCTCTGCAATTGTCGATTCACCACCGGCTGGACCCGCGCACGCTGGCCCAGCACGCGGCCGAGCTGCCGCTGGAGGCCCCGCCGCCGTGGCAGCCGCCCGAGCCAACGGTGTTTGACCGCGAGGCCTGGGAGCTTGATCAGGGCTGGCGCCAAGGTCTGCGTCGCGAAGTCGCAAGCGCCGAGGCCGCCGCGCAAGTGGCCTCGGATCTGCAAAGCAGGGGCCTGCACACGGCGATCGACGGCGGCGCGCCCGGCCACACGCTGGCCGCCCCCAATTGGCTGGTCTGGGCAGCGCGGGACGCCCAGGCTCTGGCCCACGCGGCGCAGGTGGATCGGTTGCTGGCGGATTCACTGCGCCATGGGCAGCGCGCCGCCGCGCGAACTGCGATCGCCGATCTGGGCCGCTGGCTCGGCTACCCCGACTGCTGCGTGGCGGCCTTTGCCGCCGAGGCCGACAGCGGCGACGCCCGGCTGGTACAGTCGCTAGCCAACCAGCAGCTGCTGGCGCTGAGGCCAGAGCAAAACTGGGCGGTCGTACCGCTGCGGTGGATGTCGTATTTGCCTTGCCGTCCACAGTGCGCAGCGACGGCGCAGCGAGCGGCAGCGGTTCGCCTCCACGTGGAACAGCACCACCCGCTTTGGGCGGAGCAGAGTCTGGCCGTGCTGAGGTCGCCCGTCGTGGCTTGGTCGTATGAGCGCTTTGCCCTGTTCTTGGGCGGCCGAGTGCTGGAGCCGGGCGTCATCGCCTATGAGCAATTGGTTGGGCTCGACCACTTTGCGGATGCCGGCCATTTGCTGGGGCGCCGGAGCTGGCGGATGTTTGCCGCGGAGATCTTGGCGCCGCTGAGGTTGGGGAATCGCCTGAGCCATCGCGGCCGCCATTGGCAGGTTCACCGCGACGGAGAAATTGTGGCAGAGCTGGAGTTTGAGGAGCCTGGGCCGCGGGTTTTGCGGTTTGATGGGGGTTAGCTGATAGCCCGCCGCCAAGTGGCGCGGCGGTGTATTGGACGATCGCATGGGGCGGCGCGCAATACAATACCCCCCCTTACGTCAAGTCCGCGCAGCGACTAAACGAATTGGCGAAAACGTGCACAAGCTGCGAGCGGTTTGGCTGCCCGCGTAGTCTAGCCGACCAACGCGCCGTGTACTGGCCAAGCGATCGTCCAACACGCCGCCGCGCCACTCCGTTGGCGGCGGGCTGGTTCAGACAGTTACTCCGCGTGCAACCGCGGATCCTTCGGCCCGCTGACCTTCTGAATCTCGACGCCATGCTCTTCGAGATACGTACACCCATTCGCTCCGCCATAGCCGCCGTCGACGACGATCACCCGCCGAACCCCGGCGTGGTGGATCATCTTGGCGCACATCATGCACGGCTCACCGGTGACGATAATCCACGCCCCGTCCGTCGCCACGCCGCTGGCCGCCGCGTTGCAGATCACGTTCATCTCTGCGTGATGGCAGCCGATCTCCATCCTCTCGCCCGACGGCACCCCCATGGTGTCCCGCAGACAGACCTCGCCGCCGCACAACTCCCCGCCTCCCCGCGGCCCGCCGTTATAGCCGTCCATCAAGATCACGTTGCGCTTGGGATCGAGCAGCAGCGCGCCAAACTTGCGCCGCGGACAATTCGACGCCTGGGCCAGCGTCAGGCATTGCTCCAAGCGAATACGCAGGTGCTTGTCTTTCAAGAGGTCTCCTAGCTGCGGCTGGCTGTGGGGCCGCCTATCCGGCGACAAATCCAGTCTAGCCCGCGGCGCCCGACCTTGACAGCCGGGCGGTGTCGATTTTCTTTGGCGGGCCCTCGCTGGCCCTACCGACTTCAACCGCAGGTGAAAACATGTCCGAGACAAGGCAATTTCAGGCTTACACCAAGAAGCTGCTCGACCTGATGATCCACAGCATCTACGCGCACAAGGACGTCTTCCTGCGCGAGCTGATCTCCAACGCGTCGGATGCGATCGACAAAGTCCGCTTTGAAGCCCTGACCAACAGCGAACTGCTGGAAGGCGACGGCGACTTCAAGATCAAGCTGTTCCCCAACACGGACCAGCACACCTTGACGATCGCCGACAACGGCATCGGCATGAGCTACGACGAAGTGATCGAGCACATCGGCACGATTGCCCGCTCAGGCTCTGAAGTTTTTGCAGAAAAGCTCAAGACCGCCGGCAACGATGCCGCCACCCCCGATCTGATCGGCCAGTTTGGCGTCGGCTTCTACTCGGCCTTCATGGTCGCCAAGAAGGTGGTGCTGCACACGTGCAAGGCCGGCGAAGACCACAGCGTGCGCTGGGAATCGCTGGGCGACGGCGAGTACACCATCGAAAAGGGCCCCAAGACCCGCCGCG
>JBIKTV010000373.1:0-5758 GCA_044347905.1 Myxococcota bacterium | reverse complement strand
CTAGCGCGCTGATGTCCGCCGCGGTGTCTGCTCCAGCGTCCGCTCCAGTGTCGGCCAGCGCATCGGCGCTGCTGTCGGCCGTGTCGCCAGTGGCATCGCCCAAGCTGATGTCGGCGCCGTTGCCGCTGACGTCGGCCGCTGTGCCGCCAGAGCTGCTCTCACAGGCAGAAATCGCCAGAACCGCTGCCAGCACTGCCAATTGTCCGACCCTTTGTTGCCACGTCCGCTTCGCCATGGGATCCTCCTCTTGCTCCCTGCAAAGTACGCTGGCCCGGGCCTCTGGGCAAGGATCTGTGGCGGCGCGGCGAATTCCCCAGACGCAGCGGCGCTCTCTGCGCCCTAGAGGTCCGATGCAGCCCCTACCCCTGCCCACGCCGATTCCTTGGCCCGCGCCCGTGCAGACCGCGACTTTCCTGGGGCGGCGCCAGCGCTTTTTTGCCGATGTGCGTCTGGCCGACGGCAGCCAGAGCGTGGCCCATTGCGCCAACACCGGCTCGATGCTGGGTCTGCTGCACCCCGGCTGCGCGGCCCTGCTGGGCGATCACGGGCCAGACAGCGGTCGCAAGCTGCGCTACACCCTGCTGGCCCTGCAGACACCCGGCGGCGAGTGGTGCGGCGTGCTGCCCGTGTGGGCCAATCGCGTGGCGGAACAGGCGGTTCTGCACGGCTGGCTGCCAGAGCTGGGGGCGGTGCGGCGCTGCCTGCGCGAACAGCCCTTGGGCAGCGACAGCCGCGTCGACTTGCTGGTCGAGGCCGAGGGCGAGTGGGCGATCGAGGTCAAGTCGGTCACGCTGGTGGACGAAGGGACGGCGCTGTTCCCGGACGCCAAAAGCACCCGTGCAGTCAAGCACCTCCAGCGCCTGGGCGAGAGGCTGGAGACCCCGGGGCTGCGCTCGGCCCAGCTCTACCTGGTGCAGCGGCCGGATGCAGAGAGGGTTCAGGCTGCGGTGAGGATTGACCCGGACTACGCCGCGGCGCTGACCAAGGCCCGCAGCCTGGGGGTTGAGGCCTGGGCAATTGCCTGCCAAATCGATGAACGCGGCGTGCATCTGCTGCGGCGGCTGCCGGTGGCCTGAGTCTGCGAAAGGGGCCCAGACCGCGAAGCGGCGGCGTGCGACGCCGCCCGCGCCAGCCGGCGCCGCAGGCGCGGGCGCCCGCGGGTCAGGACCCGGTCCGCCCCGGGTCGGCGCGCCGCAAGGCTGCGCAGACGGGGCGGATTCGCCCAAACAATCCCCGATATCAAGGCACTGCCTCGGCGTCTACCACCCGGCCACCAGCGCGGCTTTGGTCGTCGCATCATAGCCTTCCACGCCGATGGGCGGCCGGCTGTCCAGCGCTAGGCTGTGCTGCAGCTTGAGCGACCAGCGCGGTGTGGCCGCCACCTGCAGCGCCACGTCCACAAGACCGCGAATATCCGCCGGATCCATGGGCTGGGGCTGGGCGTACAGGGTGGCCGACACCGCGGCGTTCTTGCTCAGCTCCAGCGCCCCAGATAGGTAGCTCGACAGGCGCAGCTCATACACCAGCCCCAGCGGATCGCCGGCTTTGGGGCTCAACAATTGCTCCGCTTGGCCCATGAGCGACAGACCGGCGGCCAGAGCCAGGCCGTCGATGGGGTGGCCATCCCAGCGCAGCCCACCGCCGACCAGCGCGCGCAGCTCCAAGCGCCGCCAACGGTCGTATTCGTGCTGGACAAACGCCTCGGCCGACAGGTGATCGCTCAGCTGCCGCCGCAAACGCCCGTGCTCAAAGATTTTCTGCTGAAACGGCGTCTCTTGCCAGCCCGTGGCGCTGCCCTTGATGCCGTACGCCCCGGCCACAGTCAGCAGCCCCAGCCACGGCCCGCCGCGCCAATACTGGGTCGCCGTTGCCGATCCGGCGCGCAGCCGCGAGTTGCCGGCCAGCCAATCGCCAGACAGCGCCGCGTTGCCCGTCCAGCCGTCCTGCACCGCCCTGCCCACCAGCGACTGCACGTTGACGATTTGCCCGTGGGCCGGCGCGGCCATCGTGGAGAATCCGCAAACAAACAGTGCCGCGATCACTGCGCCAATAACCCGCTCGCCCGTTGCCCTTTTCTGCCCTGCCATGCCGTCCCCCGCGCGCGCTGCCGCTGCCTGGGCTCGACGATCTGCCACAAGCGCCGCACCCGGGCAAGGTCGGCTTGACCGCGCGGCTGAAACGCCGTAGACAACGCAGCCAAGCACAGGACGTCGGCCCTGAGAGGGTGTGAAAGAACGGCGGCTTCAGACCCACGAGATTCAAAAAAGCCAATCTTGTCAAAAGTCGTTCTTTCACGCCCAGAATATTTTCACAGACTCCGAGGCGCCCCAAAGGATCCCGATGCAGTACCGCAATCTAGGCAGCTCCGGCGTCAAAGTTTCGCCCCTTTGCCTAGGCGCCATGACTTTTGGCGAGCCCAACGACAAATCGTTTATGCATCAGGTCGGCTGCGACGAGGCCACTTCGCACGACCTGTGCGATCGCTTCTTGGCGGCGGGCGGCAATTTCATCGACGTAGCGGACGTTTACGGCGAGGACGGCCTCTCAGAGAAGGTGCTGGGCAATTGGCTGGCCCAAGGGCGCCGCGATCAGGTGGTTCTGGCGACCAAGTTCCGCTTTCGCATGGATCCGGGGGTCAACGGCCAAGGGGCGTCGCGCTATCGCATCATGCGCTGCGTGGAGGACAGCCTGCGGCGCCTGCGCACCGATCGCATCGACCTGTACCAAATCCACATGCAAGACCTGGATGTGCGCGAGGACGAAGTGCTGCGGGCGCTCGACGACCTGGTGAGCCAGGGCAAAGTGCTCTACACCGGCTGTAGCAATTACACCGCGTATCGGCTGGTCGAGTCCGTGTACACCGCAAAGCAGGCGCACTGGGCGAGTTTTGCCACCCTGCAGACCCAATACAGCTTGGTGGTGCGCGATATTGAGCGCGAGCTGCAGCCGGCCTGCGAGCGCCACGGGCTGGGGATCTTGCCGTGGTCGCCGCTGGCCCAGGGCTTTTTGACCGGCAAGTACCAGCGCGATCAACCGCCGCCGCCGGGCACGCGCCTGGACAAGTGGAAGAAGTCCATGGCTGCGTTTGACAATCCGCGCGCCTGGGCGATCCTGGCCGCGGTGCTGGAGATCGCCGATCGCCGCCAGACCAAGCCCGCCGCGGTGGCGCTGGCGTGGCTGCTGCAGCGGCCGGCGGTGTCGTCGGTGATTTTTGGCGCGCGCAATCTCGCTCAGCTAGAGGAGAGCCTGCTGGCGGCGGAGTTGGTGCTGACCGCGGGCGAGATGGACCAGCTGACCCAGGCGTCGGCTTTTGATGTCGGCTATCCCTATGAGTTTATTGCCAGAACCCACAAGCGCTGGTAGCAAGCGGCGAACCGCGGACCGCGACACCAGCTGGAGGCATAGATGTTTATCTACTCAAATGGCCAGTTCCTTACCGTGCACCTGCAAGACGCCGGCTATGCCCAAGGCGGTTTTCAGGCGGGCTACGGCGGCAGCACCATGCAGGCCCAGGTGCACGACCGCGCGCTGATGGTCCAGGTGGCGCCGGACGCCGCACAGCAAGCGCAGTACCACAACCAAATGGCTGACTTGCAGGTGCTGGCTGCCCGCCACGCCGCCGATGGCTATTGGAGCGGCCAGGCCCTGCCGGTCGATCTCGCGCGGTTGCAGGCGCTGTGGAATCAGGCCCAACGCCCGGAGCTAGAGAAGAACGCCGCGCGGGTGCTCTACCTTTTGCTGGCGGCGCGCAACCGCAATGTGCATCTGGACGTGACCTCAATTGCCGCGGGCCTTCTGCGCTCTACCTGGGAAGTGCTCAGCGCCCTTGCACTTTTGCACACTTACGGCGCGGTGCGCTTTGGCAATGGCCAGGTGCCCAACCCCGCCGACACCAGCGGCTGGCAAGGCGCGGCGCCGGTGGCTCTGGCCTCCGATCCGCCGGATCTGTCGCGCCTGGGGCCATTTGCCGACTGCCTGTGGCGCACGGGCGAAGTGCTGACGGCCCGCTAGGCGCTAAAGGGACCAGCGCTTGCGCACCTGCACACCGTGAAGATAGTTTTACCTAGTTTTTTGGCCTGGTTGCTGCTCGCCGGTGCGCTGCTGCTTGGCGCCTGCCGTCCAGAGCGCGATCCGCGCGAGCTGGTGGTGGCGGTCGACGCGCCGGTCAAAGACCTGGACCCGCGGCTGGCGACCGATGGACCTTCGGCGCGGCTGTCGCGCATGGTGTTTCGCGGGCTGACCCAGGTGGATCCCCACGGCAATCCGGCGCTGGATCTGGCGGCGCGGCTGACCGAAGACGGCGATCCGCTTACCATAGTGGCCGATTTGCCGCCCGGGCTGCGCTGGCACGACGGCGCGCCGCTGACTGCCCGCGACGTGGAATTTACCTACCAAACGGTGTTGGACCCGCGCTTTGCCACGCCGATCGGCGGCGAATTTCGCAGGCGTTTTGCGGCAGTCCATGCGGATCCGCACAATCCCCTGCGCGTGCGCTTTGTGCTGCGGCGGCCGCTGGCGACGCTGTGGAGCGATCTGGTTCTGGGGATCGCTCCCGCACATCTACTTGAACACACTGCAGATCGCCGCTTTGCCGGGCCGCTGGTCGGCTCTGGAGCGTGGCAGGTGATCGGCGCGGCTTCGGGCGACAGGGTGACGCTACAGCGCGTCGGGCCGACCCCGCACAACCACGCAGAGAGGCTGACATTTCGCGCGATTGCCGACGAAGGGGCGCGCAGTCTCTCTGTGTTGGGCGGCGGCGCGGACCTGGCGTGGAGCGGCCTGTCGCCAGCGATTTTGCAGGGCGCCGCCAAAACTGGCCGGGCCAAGCTGCACGCGGCGCCGGGCATCGCCTGGGTCTACCTGGGCCTCAACCTGCGCCAACCGCCGCTGCACCTGCGCAACATGCGGCAGGCATTGGCCAAAGGCATCGATCGCCGGGCCGTGATCGACACCTTGATCGGCGGCTTGGCCTCCCCGGCCCCTGGGATGTTCGCCCCCGGCCACTGGGCCCATACCGCCCTGCCCAGCTGGGACCACGACCCGGCCGCGGCCGAAAAGCTGCTGGATCAGGCAGGCCTGCCGAGACAAGCCAACGGCTGGCGTTTTGCTTTAGAGATCAAGGTGTCTACCAGCCGGCTGCGCCGCTCAGTCGGTCGGGCGCTGGCCGAACAGCTGCGACAGATCGGCATCGACGCCAGCGTGAGACCGTTTGAGCTGGCGACATTTTTGGCCGACGTGCGCGCGGGGCGCTTTGAGGCGTTCCTGCTGCAGCTGCCCGAGCCATTTGAGCCCGACCAGCTGGCGTGGATGCTGCACAGCCAAAACGCCGCGGTGCGCCAGCAGGATGGGCAATCCCAGAGCCCTTATGCGCAATTGCCCCGCGATGGTCTGCCGGATCCAGCCTGGGATGCGCCCTTAGACAGCGACAGTCGCTGCGCGGGGTGGCGCAAAGCCAATTGGCGAGAGCGGGCGCGGACATTGGTGCTCACGCCGCTGGGGCTTGAACAGGCCCGCGGGCTGGCCAATCGCACCAGCTACGCCGATCCCTGGCTGGATTGCTGGGTGGACCTGGGGCGAGAAGCGCTGGATCGCCCCACCCGGGCGGCGCTGTACGCGCTGGCACAGCAGAAAGCCGCCGAGGATTTACCCATCATTCCCATGTGGTGGGAGCATCAAGCCGTGCTGGCCGCGCCGCATTTGCAGGTGCCGCCGCTGCCCGCCGATGGTCGCTATTCGGTCTTGGGCGAGGTCAGCTGGT